>JACQGL010000060.1 GCA_016199525.1 Armatimonadota bacterium | reverse complement strand
TCGATCAGCTTCTCAAGCTGCGTCACTGCTCAGTCTCATTGTAGCAAGAATAGTACCACATATGGTACCAACAATCCAAGCCCAGCGCCCTGCCATTGAAATGGCGGGCTAGCGTTACCAAGCCCACCTTCGTGGGCTCCCCCCGCCCCCGCGTGGGGTGGGGAGGAGTCGGCGCAGGCCGACTTGGCAACGCTTGCCCCTGGTTTCAACCAGGGGATCGCCTGGCACGGCTGGCCTCCGTCTCAACGATGGGACTGCTTCACCGCCTTCCCCCCCGCCTCCTCCTCCGCCGCCAGCCTCAGATTCAGCTCCAGCAGCCGCGTCAGGATCTCCCGCCGCGCCTCCGCCGATACCGTGTACCGCGTCTGCCCCCGCTCGTTCTGATGGAACCCGTGCCCCGGATCGACGTCCTGCCAGCCGTAGCACGCCAGGATCGCCCGGTCCATCTCCGCGTGCAGCTCGCGCACCCGCTGGATGTCCGCGTCGCGGCATTCCGGGTTGTGGAACAGGTTGTACGTCTTCGTCAGCCCCAGGTTCCGCCGCAGCATCACCTGCCGCCGGTGCTCGTGATACTCGCCGCCCAGCCACCCCGCCCTGTCTTTGTCAGGTGAAGGCAGCTCTTGCGGAAAAGGAAACGTGTCGAAGCAGTCGGACGGGGTATACCGGACGTCGGTTCGCATCGTCGACGCATTCCGCCGTACCCACGCCTCGTGGACTCCCGATTGGAGAAGCGCGAAGTGGTAGTCGTCGGGGAAAGCGAAGACGATTGTCTGTTCGCTGTAGACCCAACCCTTATCAACAAATGCCAACGCATGCGTCTCGCTCACTCGGGCGCGGACCAGTACACGGGGAAAAGCGTTCACCGCTGCGTACAGATCCAGCGTCGGCCGCGTGAACTGCCACCAGTGCCTTGCCCGCTCGCGCGCCGTGGCGTCTCCGGTGGCAAGGCGATCGTGCTGGGGCTTGACCCTCTCCCGGACGATCTTCATACAGTCCGCATACATCTCAGCTCGATCCAGCTCCCAGTCCCGGAAGTTGATCACCCATCGGCTCGGTGACTGATCCGGCCGTGAGTTGAGGTCATCCCCGGTCAGGAAGGGATACAGGCAATCGCGATTACGCGGGTCCACTGTGGCCAGGTTCAGCGCTTCGTCGGGAGATAGCATGAAGCCTGTGCCCAGGACGTTAGAACCCTGGAAGGCCCGGTTGTGGTTCCGCCGAAGTGTCCTGACTTCCCCTTCAGGCTCCGCGTCGAGCCGAGACGAGATGCAGGCGACAGCGTCCCCATCCAGTTCACATTGCCCATCGGTCGGCCCCTTCCGCACCGCTACCAGGTTTACCTCGACGTTGGCCACGCCAGGCCACTTGATGAACCTCCGAGCAAACGCGATTACGCCACTCTCCCCTACGACCACCGCCAGGCCGGCCTCGCGCGTATCCCCTTGACCGATCGTATTGGTCGCCACCATGCCCAGGTCGCCACGCCGCCAGAGTAAACCGTAGCCACGGCGATAGAAGTAGGCACAGAGATCCGCTAACCCGCCCGCTGGCGCGAACACGGCGTGCAGGTAGCTCCGGTAGCAGTCCCCCAGCCGTTCGCTGATCTTCAGGCCCCCCATGAACGGCGGGTTCCCCAGCACCACGTCGAACCCGCCGGCCGCGAATACCTCGGGAAACTCCAGCGGCCAGTGGAAGAAGGCGTGCCGTTCCGACAGCGCCACCGCTTCGCCCACGAGCGGCCCGTAGCCCGCGCCGGGGTGCGCGACATACTGCCGCACCGTGTCCGTCGTCGGCGCCATATCCGCCCCGCCGTCTTTCGGCAGCCGCAGCCCCGTAAAGAAGGCGGCCGTCCACAGGTCGCACGCCACCCTGAGCGTCCACCAGGTGCTCCCCCGGCTCCGCAGCGACTCGTACAGCTCTTGCTTTGCCTGGACGTCTGCCGGCGTCCGCTCCGCCAGCGTTGCCAGCGCCTGGAAGTCCCCTGCCAGCCCCGCCGGCGTCTCCGAGACAGCCGCATACGAGTCCAGCCGCTGCTGCCCCTTCCGCTCCTCCCGGTTCCGCTTTTTGTAGTGCGCCGCCGCCGCCTTCTCTTCGCGGTCTGACCGGTTGTACGCCTCGTCCGGGATCCCCTCCGCCAGCACCTTCAGGTCGAACACCCCCACCAGGCTGTCGCCCCACTTCACATGGTGGTCGAGGAAGCTCAGCGGCAGCCCGGCGTTGTGCCCTTCGAGCCAGAGCGCGACCTTGCAGAGGTCGACCGCCAGCGGGTTCTTGTCCACCGCGTAGATGCAGGTCCGGATCACGTCGCGGACGGCCCCGCGGAAGGCCTCCGGCGTCGGCTCGTCCTCCCCGCTCCGGACCTTCGCCAGCTCACGCGCGATCCGCCGCGCCGCCGCGAGCAGAAAGTGGCCGGACCCGGACGCCGGGTCGCAGACCCGCAGCCCGAGCAGCGCCGCCTCCTTCTCCTCCCTCGTCTTCGTCCCCGCCAGCCGTTCCTCTATCACCGGCACCAGCGCATGGTCGATCAGCTCGCGCACCAGCTCCGGCGGCGTGTAGTACGACCCCGTCTGCTTCCGCTCGCCCCCGGCCAGCAGCTCGAACCCCGGCTCGCCGTCCAGCTCCACGTGCGGACGGTAGTCGAGCAGGCTCTCGTAGACCGACCCCAGCTCCTCGACGTCCAGCCCGGCGTAGTTCACCCGGCGGCGGACGCTCCCGTCGGCGAACGTCGAGAGGTGGTACAGGGCGCGCAGGAGCCGGGCGTTCTCGCAGGCGGCCCTTTCCAGGTCGGCGCAGGCGGGGCCGCCGAACAGCTCGCCGTCGAGCGCCGAGAGCCCGAGCTGCCGGCCGGCGTCCGCGTCCCGGAACAGCCAGAACGTCTGAAGCAGCCCCTGCCACAGGTCGGCGTGGCGGTCCTCGGCGAAGTACCGCTCGCAGCGGTCCCGCAAGCGGCTCAGGCTGTAGTAGCTGGTGTAAATCCCCTGCCGGTCAGCGTGCTCGACCGCCGGCGGGAAGACCAGCCGCCGCTCCTCGACGACGAACAGGAATAGCAGCCGGTAGACGAGACGGAGCAGTTGCCGGTAGTACCCCTGGGCGTCGAGCCGACCCTCGCGCAGCGCCTGCCGCAACGCCCCGCTCTCCGGGTGGGCGAGAAACGCCGAGCCCAATTGCTTCAGCGCCGCCTCGACGCCGTCCCGCAGGTGTTCCCGTACCCGCCCGCCCTCGTCGATCCCCTGCTGGTAATACTTCTCGAGCCAGCACTCGTGTGCGTCCGCTGCGCCCTGCGGGAGCCGCGACCGGTGCAGCAGCCGGTAGAGCAGGACGAACTCGCTGTAC
>JACQGL010000066.1 GCA_016199525.1 Armatimonadota bacterium | reverse complement strand
GGCTATTCTAGTGGGATAGGTGATGTGTATAAGAGTCAGGGTGAATCTATAGTGCGTCGAGGTGGTAGGCGTTCCATCGGCAGACGCGCGGGTGGCTGCTGCCTGAGGGCCGGATGCCCGACGCCCGTGACCAGGCCGAGAGATGTCCGTATCCCGACATCGTCGGGAAGATACGCGCCGTGCCGTCAACCAACCAGTCTTTCGTCTTGCATCCTTCGCATGCGCGTTGCACTCACTGGATCTACCGGCTACCTGGGGTCCCACCTCTGCCTACAGCTGGCGGCGCTAGGGCACTCCATTCGCGGCCTGGCGCGCCCCGCAAGCAATCGCTCCCTCCTCGACCAGCTGAGTGCGGAGGTGGTGGTCGGGGACATGGTGGATGACGCGTCTCTCCGCGCCCTGGTGGAGGACGCCGACACGGTAATCCACAACGCGTGCTCCTGGGAGGCGCTCCGCGACGGCCCCGAGCACAACCGAGTGGTGAACGTGGACCCGTCACTCCGCCTGTTGGAGCGGGCGCGGCAGGCGGGCGTCCGGCAGTACCTCTACGTCAGCTCCATCTCCGTTTACGGTCCCGTGGTTCTCGGCCGCCACCTGGATGAGACTCATCCCGTCTATCCCGATTCCCTTTACGGGATGACCAAGGCGATGCTGGAGGACGCGGCGCAGGCCTACCATTTCGTTTACGGGTTGAACACCTCGTCCTGGCGGCCGGCGGCCGTCTACGGCATCCACCCGCTCGATCCCCGCCACGCCACCTGGCGGGACCTGATCCTCGACGTGCTGACCGGCCGCCCGGTGGACACGGCAGCGGGGACAAGCACCGTCAGCGCGGAAGACACAGCGCATGCCATCGCCATGGCCGTGGGCCGGGAGGAGGTCGCGGGCCAGCTCTACAACCTGGTGGATTGCTACGTCTACGCGCAGCAGGTGGCGGAGATGGCGCGGGAGATGAGTGGCAGCGAGGCACCTATCCGGGATCGCGTTGGCCTTGCCATTCCTCGCTACCTGGTGATCAGCGACCGCGCGCAGGCGCTCGGGGCGCGGCTCAACCGGGGGCTGGAGGGGATCCGCGAGCACGTCCGGCGGGTATTGATGACGGTATAAGCGGGGTGTAGGAGTCTGGGGAGTACACCAGCTCTACGGCAATCGGCATCGTGGTGCGCAATCAGGCTCATCAGGATGGCACCCCACTGCGCTCCGCAGAACTGACACACTCCACCCGGCCGATCTATGCTGCGTTCACGGGCGAATTGGTAGAGTTATCCAGACTCGGTGAGGGATACCGTTAACGCCCGAATGGTCACTGAGCCACCCGCAGGATTGCCAGCGCCTCCTCCGGTGTTTCCACCACTGGTACCACATCCGTTAAACCCAACAGACGGAGCACGCGATACGCAAAGCAGGAGGTGGGGGCGACCACCACCAGCCGGGGCGGCCGAGTGCCCAGACGACTCCACGTGCCGAGCAAGCACTTCACTCCTTCGCTGTCCAGGAAGCCGACCTGGCGTAAGTCCACAATAACCTGCTCCGCTCCCGCCGCAAAGGCTTCTGACAACGCCGATTCCAGGATGGATAAAGACGCAATGTCTATCTCGCCACAAGGACACACCAGGGCGCGCCCTGGGGCGAGGATTTCTACCTGGCAAGATAACCAGGGCCTTTCTGCCGCACCGGACATGGCTACTTCCCCTCGCGGTGAGGTAGGCAACATGTGTTGAGTAGCAAACTGATATAGTATTTCAGAAAACCAACCCGGGCAACGGAGGACAAGGGAGGGGTTAGTCCATTCGAGGGCGGGGTGTGAAGCCCTGGTTCAGGCAGGAGTCACCCGGCGAGCCGTCTGCCGATCCGCCCGGCACGGGCGGCTGCTTCCGCCGCGGGCGGGAGACCGCGTAGGGCTACTGCCGACTTCCGGCACTACCTGCCCCGCTGCGTTCCATCTTTAGTATATTCTTGCCCCGCCGGGGATGCCGGGTAACGGAGGCGTACCCGGGCGCGCGCCCAGGTACCTCTTTTCTCTAATTGTTTAAACTCCACCCAATCGGCCACCTCCTCAATCAGCGATAGGCCCAGGCGCTGCTGCTGGCCCGCAGAAGGAGGTGGTATCGCCTTCGGATCAAAACCTTTGCCCCGATCCGTCACCGTGATCAACAGGTACTCCCCGAAGTAGCTTAACTGCAACCGGTAGCGCCCGCCCGGGTCCCTGTAGGCATGCCGGACAACGTTCGTGGCAAGTTCAGAAACGATCAAGCTGGCGGCCTGAACATCTTCCCGGGCCACGGTGTATCGCTCCAGTAAGGTGGCGGTGAGTGCCCGTGCCACCGATACGGAGTTTGGATCGCTGGGCAGGTTCAGCGTCAGTGTTAGAATTGCCTTCCTCATTCGCGCCATAAGGGGGAGGCCGACGGCATCCTTCCGTAGTATCCGGGTGATGATCGTTGTACTACATGATCGCCGGAAGCTTGCTTGTCTCTAGACCAAAAACCGGTGCGACGGATCCACCTCACGGTGTAAGCGTCCCGAATGATCGAGCGGGTACAGGCTAAGCGCTGACAGGGATAGGATGGCGCGGCTCAACCGGTGGGTGGAGGAGATCTGCGCGCACATCCGATGGGTGTTAATGACCGTATGGGGGTGTAGGGAATTTGGGGGTATGGCTGTGCAGGTGGAGAAGTAAACGAGAGGGTAGGGACGCAGAGGAGGGAGAGACCGGGTGTCTTGCCCTTATCGTTCACCCCTCACCCCTGCCCCTTTTCCCTCTGCTCCGTTCCTCCGCTGGGAGGGCTGTCGGTGGTCTGGGGAGCGGCCGACATAATCGGGGGGACCAGGTGTCCGCCAATGAGGCCGTTCCCAGGCCGGACCGGGTTTGATACAATAAGCGCGGCCTCCGAGCCCGCCGCGTCAGGGAACGAACGAACACGCGCCGTGGGCGTCGGCAAAGCAGTTATCCAGAACTCCGGAGATCATCGATGCCGCTACCTAAACGGAAAACGTCCCACGCACGTACGGCGCGCCGCCGCGCTGCCAACTGGAAGCTGGCGGCCCCGAATGTGGGGGAGTGTCCGCGGTGCCACGCGCCCAAGCTGCCGCATCACGTCTGCCCCGCCTGCGGCTTCTACGGCAAGCACAAGGTGCTGGAAGTCAAACGCGATCGGGCGCGGACAGCCGGGGAGCAGTAAGCCAGTGGTCATCGCCGTAGATGCGATGGGCGGCGACCACACGCCCGAGGCAGTCGTTGACGGCGCAGTCCAGGCGAGCGCAGAGTGTGGGTTTGAAATCCAGCGGGTAGGGAAAAGCCGCTCCGATAGAAGACCGACGGACAGGCGCGCGAGGGGCACGTTATCGAGACCTCCTGAAGTAGTGGAGATGGGCGAGCAGCCTGCCCTGGTGGTACACCGCAAGCAGGACGCCTCCCTGATGGTGCGCGGAGAACTCATCCGCACTGGCCAGGCGCAGGCTCCGAACGCTTTCGGGGCAGGCGTTCGTATCGGCGAGGAATAAGGGCGCGGGTATGGCGGTGGGGCTCATAGAGCCAGGCCGTAGCACCGGTATCCATCGTTCCGCTATCGTCACTCTTCTGCCCGCAGCACACGGCCGGGTGGTTCTCCGGGACGCGGGCACCGATGTGGATGGTACGCTGCAAGACCTCCCCCAGTTTGGCCCGATGGGAAGCGTGTGCGCGCACGAAGTGCTGGGGATACCCGAGCCGCGCGTCGGCCTGCTCAACACGGGAGAGGAATGGTGTGAAGGAAGCCGACTCTGTCAGGAGGCCTATTCGCTCCTGAAGAATGCCCCGATCCGCACGGGTGCGATTCAAGTTTAGGGCAGTCCTGCCAGGCGGTAGCAGGCTTTCATTATGGACCTAACCCCCGGCCCCCTTCCCTGCCAGGGAAGGGGAAAGTCACGGGCGCCAGACCTGCTACCGTGAACCGGAGGCGCCCCCTCCAGGGGAAGGGGAAGGTCATGGGTGCCAGACCCGTTACCGTGAACCGGAGGCGCCCCTCTCCCGTTGGGGGAGGGGCCGGGGGAGGGGTTATCAGGCGCGGCTCTCGTCTGCCTGCCTTAATTAAGAAACGCACCCGATCCGCACGGCGGGAGAGGAGGTCAAACATGGCCTGGCCAAAGAGATCCATCGGCGGTTCGCCGCATGAATTGGCCGCGGCGGATCTGGCGCCGGGGTCGGGAACCGTACGATCCGCCGGGGTGGCAGGCCTCGGGTGCGCCGTCCCTGACCAGATCGTTACCAACCACGATCTGGCACGTAGCGTGGATACGAGCCACGAGTGGATCGTGGAGCGGACGGGCATCGTGGAGCGCCGGATCGCCGCGCCGCATGAAGCCACCAGCGACTTCGCGATCGCCGCTGCCCGACGCGCCCTCGCCGATGCCGGCCTACCGGGCGATGACGTTGATCTGGTGATTGTCGCCACCGTCACCCCCGACCATCCCTTTCCCGCCGTCGCCTCCCAGGTGCAGCAGGCGGTGGGCGCGTCCCACGCTGGCGCCTTCGATCTGGCTGCCGGCTGCTCCGGTTTCATCTACGCGCTGGCGGCAGGGAGCCAGTTCATCGCATCGGGCTTCGCGGATCACGTGCTGGTCCTCGGGGCGGAGACTCTGTCGCGCATTGTGGACTGGACGGACCGCGCCACCTGTGTTCTGTTCGGCGATGGTGCGGGAGCGGTAGTGCTTTCGCCCGCTGCTCCCGGAGAAGGATTTCTCTCATTCGATCTGGGCAGCGACGGCGGGGGCGCCTCATTGCTGTACGTGGATGCGGGTGGCTCACGGAAGCCCGCCACGCGTGAGACGGTGGACAGCCGCGCCCATACCATCAAGATGGCGGGGCGCGAGGTGTTCAAGTGGGCGGTGCAAATCCAGGTGGAGAGCGCCTTGAGTGCGCTGCGGCGCGCGGAACTCACCGTAGATGACGTGGACTGCTTCATCGCCCACCAGGCGAACCTGCGCATCATCGACGCGGCGGCCAAGCGTCTGGGGGTTGCCCCCGAGCGTGTGATCGTGAACGTGGATCGGTATGGCAACACCTCGGCGGCATCTATTCCGTTAGCATTGGATGAGGCGCGGCAAACCGGCAGGCTCCGGCCGGGGGACATTGTGGTCACAGTCGGCTTCGGGGCGGGCCTATCCTGGGGATCAGCGGTGCTGAAGTGGGGCGCCCCGGTGACCGATGCCTGAACGGGGGAGAGCGTATTCAGAGGTTTACCGCGGAGGCGCGGGCTGGGGGAACAGGAGGGAGTATTAGGGGTACGGAGAGTGTGAGAATGGAGGAGGGGATGTTTTCTCTCTCACCCGCACACCGATACACCCGTACACTCTAGCCATCCCATATTCTCTACGTCTCTGTGGTCTGAGGGGCGGGCGTTGGACTTCTCCGGTAAAGCGGTAGTGGTGACGGGCGGCGGGCGAGGGATTGGACGCGCCCTCGCGCTCGCGTTCGCCCGGTGCGGGGCCGATGTGGCCGTAGCGGTTAGCCGTGATCTGGCCGCCGCGGAGGCGGTGGCGGAGGAGATTGCTAAGCAAGGCCGACGCTCGCTCGCCCGTCGGGCGGACGTAAGCCAGTGGCAGGCGGCCCATCAGCTGATCGAGGAGGCAACCGCCGCGTTCGGGAAGATCGACGTGCTGGTGAACAACGCGGGCACCAACCGGGATAGCCTGCTGCTTCGCATGAACGAGGAGGACTGGGACGCCGTCCTCGACGTGAACCTGAAGGGGACCTTCCACTGTACCCAGGCCGCTCTGCGGGGGATGGTGCGGCAGCGTTCCGGGCGGATCATCAACATAACGTCGATTCTGGGTCTGACCGGCAACCCGGGCCAGGCCAACTACTGCGCCTCCAAGGCAGGGATCATCGGCTTCACCCGGGCGGTCGCCCGGGAGGTGGGCTCCCGCGGGATCACCGTGAATGCCGTCGCTCCGGGTTACATTCACACGCATATGACGGCGGGCCTTTCCGAGGCGCAAGTCGCCGAGATACTCCGTCGCATCCCGTTGGGACGCCTGGGCGAGTCGGAAGATGTGTGCGGCGCCGTACTCTTCCTGGCCTCGGACGCCGCCGCTTATATCACAGGCCAGGTACTGATCGTTGACGGCGGGATGACCGCCTGACATTCATCGCGTGGCTTCAACTAGCCGCACCGGGGGGAGGCCCCGGCGGTAAGAATGCCTGCCGCTGCGTTGCAATGGAGAAGCAAACATGTCCAAATCTATCTTCGACCGGGCGAAGAAAGTCGTCGTCGAGCAGCTCGAAGTCTCCGAGGACGAAGTCACCCCCGAAGCCATGTTCGTGGAAGACCTGGGCGCGGACTCACTGGATGTTGTAGAACTGGTGATGGCGTTCGAGGAGGAGTTCGACATCGAAATCCCCGATGACGACGCCGAGAAGATCCGCACTGCGGGTGATGCAGTCAAGTACATCGAGGAGAAGACCCGGGCCGAAGCCTAGCTGCGCCGGTCGGGCAGTACTGTGCAGAGGTAGCTTTCGTCTTACCGTAAGGGCGCAAGGAACGCAAAGAATCTCACGAGCGGCGGTCTTTCAGCGTGCAGGAACCGATGAGCAATGAGGAAAGGCGCTCGGAGCGATCCCCACAGCTCGGGCGCACCCTGGCGTCCTCTGTATCTTTGCGGTTGTCTAGAGGCCGTGCACCTTTATGTCTGATCGCAGAGTCGTGGTCACAGGGCTGGGGGCGGTGAGTCCGCTGGGTCTCACCGTCGAGGAGACCTGGGCGGGCATTCTGGCCGGTCGATCCGGTATTGATACCATTACCCTTTTCGACGCGACCCACCATCCCACCCGATTCGCGGGCGAAATCAAAGGATTCGACCCCCTCCGCTACGTGGATCGCAAAGAGGCACGGCGGCTAGATCGCTTTATCCACCTCGCTGTGGCCGCTGGTCTTATGGCGGTCGATGATGCTCGCCTTACCATCGCGGATGGGAACCGGGAGCGTATCGGCGTGCTCGTTGGCTCGGGCATCGGGGGCATCCAGACGCTGGAAGAGCAGCTGCGGACGGCGGTCGAGCGCGGCATTGGCCGTATCAGCCCGTTCTTCATTCCGATGATGATCTGCGATATGGCGAGCGGCATGCTCTCCATCGTGCTGGGAGCCCGAGGGCCGAATAGCTGTGTGGTCACCGCCTGCGCGACGGGGACGAACGCTCTGGGGGACGCGGCGAAGATTATCGCCCGCGGCCAGGCCGACGTCATGATTGCCGGAGGCACGGAGGCGGCGGTGACGCCGATGGGAGTGGGCGGCTTCTGCGCGATGCGGGCACTCTCCACCCGTAACGACGACCCACAGGGCGCCAGCCGGCCGTTCGACGCGGAGCGGGACGGGTTCGTGATGGGCGAGGGAGCCGCGGTGCTCATCCTGGAGGCCGAGGAGCATGCCCGCGCCCGGGGGGCGCGGATCCTGGCGGAGATCGCGGGCTACGGGATGAGCGCCGACGCCTACCATATTACCCAACCGGTGCCCGAGGGAGAGGGAGCCGTGCGCGCTATGCGCGCCGCCCTCGACGACGCCGGGATCCAGCCTGGCCAGGTGGATTATATCAACGCGCACGGTACCTCCACGCCCCAGAACGATCGGAACGAGACGCGGGCCGTGAAGACGCTGTTCGGCGAGGATGCCCACCGCATTCCGATGAGTTCTACCAAATCGATGACCGGCCACCTGCTGGGGGCCGCGGGCGCGCTAGAGGCAATCTTCTGCATTCTCGCCATTCGTGATGGATTGCTCCCCCCCACTATCAACTACGAGTACCCCGACCCGGAGTGTGATCTGGACTACGTGCCGAACCGGGCTCGCCCGGCTGTGGTTCGCACGGCGATGAGCAACTCCTTCGGCTTTGGGGGGCACAACGCCACGCTTGTGATCAGGGCTTGTCAGTAGGGCAGGACGGTCAGGGCAGTCGGTTTGAGGATTCAAACGCTTGGAAGTTGGAACGCTGGAATAGGCCAACGTGCCAACGTGGCAACGATGAGGGTTGGTGTTATGAAGACCTCTCTTCTTTCCGAGCGCGCTCAGAACGCGCTTCCCTCGCCGACGTTGGGGATTACAGCCAGGATCAAAGCCCTGCAGGCGCAGGGCGTGAACGTGATCGGCTTCGGCGCGGGCGAGCCTGACTTTGATACCCCGGAGCACGTGAAGGCAGCGGCGATTCGCTCCCTGCAGAGTGGGTTCACCAAGTACACCCCCTCCAGCGGGATCGAGGCGCTTAAGGACGCCATCATCGCCAAGCTGGAGCGTGACCAGGGCCTGCGTTACCGCCGCTCCCAGATCATCGTCTCCTGCGGCGCCAAGCATTCCATCTACAACCTGCTCCAGGCCGTACTCAACCCCGGTGATGAGGTAATCATTCCCCGCCCCTACTGGGTTAGCTATCCGGAGCAGGTGAAGCTGGCGGGCGGGGTACCCATCTTCGCGGACGCGCCGGAGGAGAATGGCTTCCAGGTAACCGCGGCAGCGATCGAGGCAGCCATTACGCCGCGCACCCGGCTGGTGATTCTGAACTCTCCTTCTAACCCCACCGGTGCTATGATATCGGCCGAGGAGCTGGCGCGGATTGCTACCCTCGTCGCTCGCCGCAACTTGTTAGTCCTGAGCGATGAGATCTACGAGCATCTGACCTACGGCGTGGCGCACGTGAGCATTGCCTCGTTCGGCGAGGAGATCAAGCAACGCACCCTGGTAGTGAACGGCTTCTCGAAGGCCTACTCGATGACGGGCTGGCGCCTGGGCTACCTGGCGGGGGACGAGAAGATCGTCGCCGCAATGGGTCGTATCCAGGACCAGAGCACCTCCAACCCCGTTTCCTTCGCCCAGGTGGGGGCAGTGGAAGCGCTCAATGGGGACCAGACCTGCGTGGAAGAGATGCGCGCCGCGTTCCAGGAGCGCCGGGACGTAATCATGGCGCGGCTAAATGCCATGCCCGGGATCTCCTGCCTGCGGCCGGACGGGGCGTTTTACGTGTTCCCCAACGTAAGCGGTCTGCTCTCCAGCCGGATCCCCGATGGCGATGTCCTCGCCGAGTGTCTGCTCACCGAGGCGTACATCGGCGTGGTTCCCGGGTCGGGCTTCGGAGCGCCGCGCCACATCCGCCTCTCCTACGCCACTTCAATAAAGGCGATCCAGGAGGGAATGGACCGGCTGCAGAAGGCAGCGGAACGGCTGGTGAACGAACGCTGATCTCACTCGCCCTCTCCGTAGTGCCGGTGCCGGGAGGACTGTGCCGCCCGCGCGCCGACGTGTCGGTGGCCGGTACAGTCGGTTCCCCACCGGTACAACCTCCCCCACTCCTCCATACCGCCCAGCCGGGCTCGCTGCCCGGCTGGGCGGTATGATGCCTTCTACCTCGCCGCCATGGCGGTGGTCCGACGGTTCACGCCAGACGTGTCCTCGTCTGCAACTCAAGGGAGGACTTTCTTGATCCTCGTGGAAGTATGGGGATGGTGTGCCGCGCTTCCGGACCGGTGCTCTGGGTGTGGGTCAGCGCCCACTCAATCAGCCAGGGCAGCGAGTGCCCCTGTGGGTGAACAGGGGTCACCGGTCCCTCTCGCACGGACACATACCGCGCCCGGGAAGTGTCGGTCACCCGTACCCAAGAACGGCGCAGCGCACTTCTCCGGCGGATCTACTCCAGCAGTGCCTCGTGCCAATACAGCGGGGATGGCGCGCGCCGCTCCCCATACGGGTGGGGCAGGAGGCGTTCGAGCCCTCGAAAACTAGACGGCTTGCTGATCGGCTGGAAACCTACTATATACTCAGGTGCAGCAGCCAGCTGGGTACGGCCGAGATCGAATTAAGCGCGTCCCCACGCAGTCGGGATGCCCGGTGCTGCGCGTTCCGGACCAGGGCCGCGATGCCATCGGGACGGGAAGTGGCCGCCTGGGGAGGGAGCGCCGTGCCCGCAGGGCCCCGACCCATGTCGGGCCGCCTCACCACTAACGATACCCGAATCAACCGCAGGCAGCTCCCCCCATCTATCAACAGCCAACAGACTACTGGCGCGGAAGGAGAACGAGATGGTTCCCAGATCCGAGGAAGAGACCCGGCAAAGGAAGCGCCCCTACAGCAAACCAGAACTGCAACGGGTTCCGTTGAGGCCGGAAGAAGCCGTGCTGGGGGCCTGCAAGATCGCCTCCAGCGGTGGGCCCGGCGGCACGTGCGGGCTGACCTGTGCCACCGCCGGGTCTTGACGCGAAGTCTATAGCGTCCGCCGCCAGGGCGGCGATTGCGGCGCGCAACGACGGCATCATCGGGCTGGACCGCAGAGCTGCCGGCGGATACTGCATTTCCCGGGTCCACGCCTTCGAACCGCCAATCTGTTCCGGAGCACTCTCATGAGCTCAACCTGGAATCGCTTTTCGCTGGCCATCGTGCTCTGTCTGGGCTCGCTTCTGGCCGCGGCCGCCTACTCGGATGTGAGACAGGCGCAGGTTCTGCCGGATCCCCCGCCGCTGCCTTCGGTGCGCCCGGGAAGAGACGGGCAGCTGGCGTTGTCAGTCCGCCGGGCTCCAGTGAGACCGGGAGGCCAGCGCGACCTGGACGTCCCGGGTATACTCAGTGAGCCTACGGATGGCCCCCGGACTCCCAGTCCCTCGCTGGAGTTCGAAGGGGTAGATGGAACGGCGAAAGATGGTTTCTTCCATAAACCGCCTGATACCCACGTTGCCGTAGGGACTGGCTCCGGCGCGGCGGGGCGGGTTGTTATGGTGACCAATAGCGGCCTGCAGATCTGGGATAAGACCGGTACATCGCTGGCCGGGCCCACACCGCTCGATACGTTCCTGGGCACCACTGTTCCAGACGCGTTCGACCCCAAGGTCCTGTTCGACCAGCACTCCGGCCGGTTCTTCATTGTTGCATTGGAGGGCACCACGCCCAGCGGCCTCAGCGCGATGAGCAATGTCCATATCGCGGTTTCCTCCAGCAGTACGCCTGGCAACCTGACCACCGACTGGACAACACTCTCCGGCAGCGCGCTGACCACCATCGGGGCGTTTGCCACCTGGTTCGACTACCCCGGTATCGGAGCGGATGACGATTCCCTGTTCGTTACCGGCAACCTGTTCGACGCCGGGGGTTCGTTTCGGGGCGTCAAGATCCGCGTGTTTGACAAGAGTGCGCTGCTCGCCGGTAGCTACACCTTCGTCGACCTGGATTACGATACTTCCTTCGGGAGCACCATCCAGCCCGCGCACGTGTATGGAACAACGGACAGCGGCAACTTCTATCTGGTCAATCGCTGGGGGGCTACCGCCTACCGTCTGTGGGAGATTTCGGGAGACCCGGGCGCGCCGACGCTTGAGGGCAACGCTCTGCGCGCGTGGGCGGCTGGCAGCTTGCTTAGCGCCGGCGCGCCCCAATTGGATAGCAGCATTACGCTGGACCTTCTATCTCCCCGTGTTCAGAACGCAGTCTATCGCAACGGGATTATCTCCGCGGCCCTCACCTCGGATAAGGATTCGGATTCGAAGTCGGAGGTCTTCTGGGCCAAAATCGCTACCAACGGCGGGTTACCCACTGCGCCTACCATATCGGACTCGGGATACATCGACGGCAGCGACGGGGATGAGTGGACGTTCATGCCGGCGATCAACGTGAATGCGCACGGCGATACGATCATCTGTTACTCCCAGTCTTATACCGACCAGTATGCGGACATGCGCTACGCCACCCGCGCCTACGCAGACGCGGCGGGAACGTTCACCGCTTCCGTGGTGGCGAAGACCAGCATCGGCTTTTACGATGCTTTCGACACCGACAATCCCGAGCGCTGGGGAGACTACGCGGGCGCGGTGGTGGATCCCACCGACGACAGCTTCTGGGTGGCCCACGAGTACGGCAAGACCTCAGCGGTAGACACTTCGATCTGGGGCACGTATATCGTCAAGACCCCCGCGCCCACGTCGGCGCAGATCCTCTCCTTCAACTATGATGGCGGGCTCTGCTCGTGGCGCACCAGCCAGGAGGTGGACAACCTGGGCTTTCACCTGTACCGGGAGGATAGAGGGGAGCGCACCCGATTGACTCCCTCGCTGGTGGCGGGGTCGGCGCTGGCGGAGGGCGGAACGGCGTCCGTCGGCGGGCGATCTTACTCGTGGTGGGACACCGGCCTAATGGCGGATGCCTACTGGCTCGAAGCGGTGGATCTCAACGGGTACAGTAGCTGGCACGGCCCGTTCGCGCCGGTCCCATCCCGCAAGTCGGTCCCTGATCCGGCTCCGGCGGTGCTGTTGAGTGCGCTGGGCAGCGGTGAGTCCGGCGCAGGTTTGGTACGCGCGGCTGGAGTGTCCTCCGGCGGGCAAGCCGCGGCGCGACGAGCGCCTGTGCCGGTCCCCGACCTGCGCAGGCTGGCGGCGCAGTGGCAGCTGGCGGCGAAGCCCGCCGTCAAGATCTCCGTCCGGGAGGAGGGCTGGTACCGCGTCGGCCAGCCCGCGCTGGTGGCTGCCGGGCTCAATCCGCGCATCAATCCGCGCTCCCTGCGTCTGTTCGCCGATGGGGAGGAGCAGGCCTGTATCGTAACCGGGGAAAGGGATGGCCGACTGGATCCCGGGGACGCGCTTGAGTTCTACGGCGTGGGTCGTGATACCCCTTCGACAGACACCCGCGTCTACTGGCTCGTCGCAGGACCAGGGCGCGGCAAGCGGATCCAGACGGCGCAGGCCGTGGCCCTGGGAGGTGCATCGGGAAGCTTCCCGTTCACCGTGGAGCTGAAGGAACGGTCGATCTACTTCTCGGCGCTCACCAACGGCGAGGCGAATAACTTCTTTGGCCCGGTGGTGACCAGTACTCCCGTGGATCTTACCCTGGGCGTCCGCCATCTTGACGCGGCGCCGCCAGGGCCAGCGTTGCTGGAAGTGGCGCTCCAGGGGGTCACGGACGTACCCCAGCCGGGGCCGGACCATCACGTCGCCATCCGTCTTAACGGCGCGCCGGTGGCCGAGGTGGTCTTCGATGGGCGATCCCAGGGAGTGGCCGCCGTGCCCATTCCCCAGGCCCTGCTCCGTGAGGGTGGGAACCAGGTGACTCTCGCGGCCGGACCGGGCGAGACCGATGTGAGCCTGGTGGATACCATTCGGCTGAACTACTGGCATACGTACGCCGCCGATGGGAATGTCCTCCGGTTCGTCGCGCTGGGCAACCAGCAAGTCACGGTCGGGGGCTTTAGCAGCGCCCGGATCCGCGTCATGGACGTTACCGATCCCCAGGCGGTGCAGGAGATCGCGGGCACGGTGGGGGAGACAAACACCGGCTTCGCGGTGCAGGTGGATGTCCCTGGACCTCTGGGCGGCCGCCGGGAGCTGCTGGCTTTCTCTGAAGAGCAGGTTCGGGCGCCGGCAGCTATTACCGCCAATGCGCCTTCCGCCTGGTATCGCATGGCGCGGGGAAGCGATTTCGTCATCATCGCTCACCGGCTGTTCCAGGAGAGCCTGGCGCCGCTCAAGGCGCTGCGCGAGCGCCAGGGGCTCTCTGTGTCCGTGATCGACGTGGAGGACCTGTACGACGAGTTCAATTACGGGGAGAAGAGCCCCTGGGCGCTCCGGAACTTCCTCGCCTGGACGCGCACCCAGTGGCGCCGCGCGCCCCACTTCGTGCTGCTCGCGGGAGATGCCACCTTCGATCCGCGCAACTACCTGGGGGCGGGGGACTTTGACTTCGTGCCCACGCAGATGGTAGCTACGGCGGTGATGGAGACGGCATCGGACGACTGGTTCACGGACTTCAATGACGATGGCTTGCCCGACATGGCGGTGGGCCGCTTGCCCTTCCGCAGCGCCCAGCAGGCGGCAGCGGTAGTTGCCAAGATCGTGAGCTACGAGCTGGCCGGCGCGAACGGCGGGCGCCGGGCGCTGTTAGTGGCGGATGAGAACGCGGGGTTCGACTTCGCCGCCGCGAGCACGAGCCTGCGAACCTTGCTACCCACGGATATGGCAGTTGAACAAATCACCGGGGGCCAGAGGAACGTACGCGCGGCGCGGACGGAACTGCTGGCAGGCATCGCCGCCGGCCAGACGATCGTCCATTATCTCGGCCACGGCGCGGCGCAGAACTGGGCGCACGGGTTGCTCACCACCCGGGATGCCGACTCCCTCGGCAACAGCCAGTCCCTGCCCTTCTTTATCGCCACTACTTGTCTGAACGGCTATTTCCAGGATGTGGGCGCAGAAAGCCTGGCTGAGTCGCTGCTCGACGCGGCCAATGGCGGCGCTGTGGCGGTGTGGGCCTCTTCGGGCCTGACACAACCGGGCGGTCAGTGGGTTATGGACCGTGAACTCTACCGTCTCCTGTTTGGCAACGTCCCTGCCGTCCTAAGTCGGTCGATGACACTGGGCGAGGCGGTGGCGCGGGCAAAGGCGGCGGTTGGGGATCGTGATGTGCGCCGCACCTGGATTCTGTTCGGCGATCCGACCACGAGGCTCCCGTGATCTGAACTCGCGGCAATGCCTGGCGGGCCGGCGCCTGGTCCGGCCCGCCAGACCACGTCGCGCTCTCTCCCCCGGTGCGTCGGGCGGAAGAGAGGCCGCCTGCCATCCTCCCACCTCTGCTGGCGCTTCCCGTGATGGCAACCGCGCGTGGGGCCCGGGCATCCCTCTGCGAGGCGCCGGCGCGCCTGCTGCTGGGACCGGCCGCCGGCGGCCCGGTCCGTTCCTATTCCGTGCCGCAACCTACGCCTTCCGCAGCCGCAGGGAGTTCAGGGTAACGGAGAGGCTGGAGAGGAGCATCGTGGTCGCGGCGAAGATAGGGTTGAAGAGCCCGGCCATCGCCAGGCCGATGGCGACCACGTTGTAGACAAAGGCCCAGAACAGGTTCTGCCGGATGATGGCGAGTCCGCGGCGGGCGAGCTGGATCGCCTCGGGCACGCGGGACAGATCTGCCGAGAGGAGGGTGATGTCCGCCGCGCCCAGAGCAACGTCGGCACCGCTGCCCACGGCGATGCCCACATCGGCGGCAGCCAGGGCGGGGGCGTCGTTGATCCCATCGCCCAGCATGGCTACCGCCCCGTCGCGGCGGGCTGCTTCGAGGAGCCGTTCCTTCTCCTCCGGGGAGACGCCGCCCTCCCACGCATCCACGCCCGCCGCCCGCGCCACCGCCGCGGTAGTCGCGGGCGCATCTCCAGAAAGGAGCACGGTGCGCATCCCCAGCGCACGGACCGCCTGGAGCGCGCGAATGGCGCCAGGGCGCAGCATGTCTCCCAGGGAAAGCGCTCCCACGCCCCGAAAGCTTTCGGGGCCGCCGCGCGCCACCAGGACTACCGTCTCTCCCGCGACCTCGCGTTCCCGCGCCCAGGCTTCCAGGCCCGGCGGCGGGGATCCGCTGGTCGCCCCGACAAAGTCCGGGTTTCCAACCAGCACCGTGGTTCCGTCTACCAGGGCGCGGACCCCCTGCCCGGGCAGGGAAGCCGCCGCGTCGGCAGGCGGCAGCCACAGGCCGCGTTGGGATGCGGCAGCGCGAAGGGCAGAGGCGATCGGGTGGGAGTTCTCCCCCTCCGCTGCCGCGGCCCAGGCCAGGACCTGGTCGGGGGAGAGCGTTTCGTCCCCCACCGCTATGCCGCGCAGCCCGAACTCGCCGCGGGTGAGGGTGCCGGTCTTATCCAGGAACAGCGTGCGCAACCCCGCGGCGCGCTCCAGGGCGCGGCTATCGCGGATCAGGATGCCCTTCTCTGCCGCACGACCCACCGCCGCCACCATCGCCAGCGGGGTGGCGATCCCCAGCGAACAAGGGCAGGAGATAATGAGCACCGTCACCGCGCGGATGAGCGCCGGCCCTGTCCCCAGGCCGGCGGACATCCCGTAGGCCAGCGTCGCCAGGGCGAGGCCCAGCACAATGGGCACGAACAGGCGCGCGATCCGGTCCGCGCGGCGCTCCGCGTGCGACTTGGAGACCAGGGATGCTTCCACCGCCCTGATGATGCGGGCCAGCCGGGTGTCGCTCCCGCGAGCCAGCACTCGGAAGACAATCTCGCCGTCGATCACGCGTGTGCCCGCACTCACAGGATCGCCCGCAGCCTTCGGGATGGGACGCGCCTCGCCGGTAAGCATCGCTTCGTCCAGCGTGGCCTGCCCTTCGATCACCCGCCCGTCCGCAGGGAGCGCGTCTCTCGGGCCCGCCACCACCCGGTCGCCCGGCGCCAGGGCATCCAGGGGCACAAAGCGGTCGGAGGAGGCGTCCCCTCCCGCGCGGAGACGAGCTTTGGTGGGGAGGCGGCGGTACAGCCGGATGACCGCGTGGCTGGCTCGCTCCCGCGCCAGCGCTTCCAGGAACTTCCCCGTCAGGATCAGGGCAACAAGCATGGTCACCGTGTCGAAGTAGACCAGGAAGCCCCCCGAAAGCACAACGTAGAGGCTGTAGCCGTACGTGGCCAGGACGCTGATGCTGATCAGCGATTCCATGTTGGCCGAGCCCCGCCAGGCAGCGCGCGCGCCGCGCTCCAGGATCGGCCAGCCCGCCCAGAACACGCACGGGGTGGCGAGCAGGGCGCAGATCCAGGGGAAGGCGGCCTTCACATCCCCCTCCACCGCTACCCCCAGAAGCTCCCCGTAGAGGATCAGATTCAGCGCCATCACGTTCATCGCGAGGATGGCCGCCACCCCAAGGCGCAGCAGCAGTCGCTGGCTATCCCGGCGCGCGGGGGAGGCCTCTTCTTCCGTGAACGGCGCCAGGTCGTAGCCGAAGGCGCGCACGGACTCGCGAATACGATCCAGCGTAAGGCGGCTGGGGTCGTAGCGGATACGCACGTAATCGCTGGCGAACAGCACTTGTGCGTCCAGAATCCCGCGCCGCTGGAGCAGGGCGTGCTCGATGAGCCAGGCGCAGGACGGGCACCACATGCCCGTAACCCGCAGTGAGACCTCCCTTTCGGCCAGTGGTTCCTCTACCGGTTCCCGAGCGTCCGCGTTCCCGAAGCTATCAGGACGGGCGATGAGGCCCATCTCGCGGGCGGCGCGGGCCGGCGGCGTGTCCCAGGGCGCCCCGTTGCCCAGTTGGCCGCTTTCATGGAGGATGGTGAAGACCTGGAGACAGCCGGCGCAGCAGAAATGCCGTGTCCGGCCGTCGAACACCGCCGTACGGGGAAGCGAGCGTCCCGACCAGGGTCGGGACCCACACAGGTCACAGGTGGTGGCCAGCGCGGCAGTACTCATCAGCGGCAGCTCGGAGATCGACACCACGGAGATAGAGACACGAAGAGGATGAAAAATGGAAGAGTGGGGAATGGGGGTTCGGAGCCCTCCACTCGCTCACCCGTGCACCCCTTCCTGGCGCTTCCATTACTGTTCTTCCCTTTTCCTCTCCGCGATGTGCGCCTCTGTGGTTAGGAAAAAACCGGGCGCTACGGCGGCGATAGCTCCGGCTCCGGTCCCGTGGGGTTCCACGGCGAGGAGTCCAGCACGGGGCCGTCGTGGCGGCGCACCGGCTTCACGGGGCCCAGGACGATCGGATGCCCCACCAGCGCCTCGGAAAACTCTTTCAGCTCCTGGATCAGCTCCGGGCCGGAAACCCCTGCCTTCCAGAAGCCTCGCACACGGTGCGGGTCCACCCCACGGGCGCCCCCACGACCGCCCTTCAGGCGCAGGTAGGGGTTCCGCTCGCCGGTCATCCGGTCGCGGATGAAAATGTTGCCTTCGCGGTAGTGGCAGTCCACCATCGGGCAGCCACACACCCACACGCCGTCCGCCCCCTCCTGAATTGACTTCTCTACCCACGCGGGCTTCACGTAGCCACTGCACGGGATCTTAATGATATGAACATTCGGCAGGGGAGCCAGCGTGCCGTCGTCATTTAGGTACTCGTCCAGCTGGGCGGCCCACTCGCACAGGAATCCGATAATCAGCGGCGGTTTCACTTCGGTCTGTTCGAACATTCGCTCGCCTCGCTTCAAGACGGTACGGCGCGATCATTCCCCACGGCGACGGTCTGTCTGGCACCCGTGGTAATGGCGCGAATGCGCGTCAGGACGGCCTCCTCCGGATACATAGGCAGTTCTATCGCGCCGAAGGGGCACGCACCTACGCAGATGCCGCACTCCGCGCAGCGGGTCGGCAAGATCTCGGCAATGACCTTCTTGCCGCCCTTGCTCTTGATATTCGCCGGAGTGGGGATCATGCGGATTGCGTTGGCGTGGCAGTCGATGGCGCAGTACTCGCACCCCGTGCACTTCTCGGGGATGACCTTGACGACGTTCAGATAGCTCCCCTGGGTCAGGTAGGGCAGCGCGAAGAATAACCCCGAGACAGCGATCAGCCCCAACGCCACGAAGGGATAGGCCACCGATCCCAGTCCGTTCTGCTGGAGCCACCACGCCCCCGCGTAGCCCCACTGGAAGAACCAGTCCACCAGCATACCTTCCGGCAGACGCTCCAGGTTCGCGCGCGGCATGCTGACGGTGGGGAAGAGGTAGCACGCCACGAACACGATGCCGAACAGCTGGAGCGTGAGCAGAGCGGGCGGGTAGACCACCGGCCGGTTGATGCGGATGTAATGCATCCAGAGGAACAGGAGCATCAGGAACGGCACGCCGAGGTGGAAGAACAGGAACCGCGTGAGCGTGTAGTCTGTGATCCGGTCCCCGCCCACCAGGAGACGCCCGAGCCAGGTCTGCTCCCCGCCCACCATCCACTGGGTCATGCGGATCAACAGGAGGGACCGCTCATCCCATACCAGCAGGTAGCCGCTGACGCCCATCAGCAGCGTCAGGACCAGCAACACCACGCCCGAGATCCACGCCAGGGAGCGGAACTTGCGGTAGCGATCCGTCCACCAGACGCGCAGCCAGTGGAGGACGACGAAGATCAGCATCGCATCCGCGCCGTAGCGGTGCAGGCCGCGCACCGCCTGACCGTAGGGGACCTGCTGGGTCAGATAGTCCACCGAGCCGTAGGCTTCTTCCAGGGACGGCTTGTAGTACAGGAACAGCACGATGCCCGTGCCGATGACGAACCAGAAGAAGAGGTTGCTGACCCCGCCCAGGTAGTACATGGGGTTGTAATCCTGGGGGTAGATTTTGTTGAACGCATTATCCACCCAGGACCAGATCTTCCACCCGCGGTTAACGGCACGGTTGTACACAACGACCCTCCTCAACCACTACTCTACTTCGGGCGGTATCGGCCGTGCTGCTTGAGAACGGGATCATAACCAAAGGCTCGCTTGTAGCCCAGGATGGCGGTGCCGATGCCGATGAACAGGCCGCCCAGGTAACCGGCGTAGTGGTTCCCCAGGATCGGATTGGGCTTGACCGGATTGTTGATATCCGCTGGCAGCGGCACCAGCGTTTTCACGTCGATGACCAGCATCATAGCGATGCAGAACATCGCCACCCCGAGAGAGGCGAGCGTGATCAGCGTGCCCGTCCACAGCGGCGCTTTCTGGAAGCCCGCCCACATCAGGATCAGCGCGCCCAGGAGCACGGCCCACGCCACGGGCGGGATGCCTTGCTGGATGGCGGCGTAAATCTGCCGGTTCAACTCCTGGAGTTGCGTCACGCCCTGGTTCAGCAGTTCCATTACCGGTTCGATCCTTCCCACCGCGCCAGGAGGCGCTCGTAGACGCGCACCGGGTGTTTCACCTTTCCGCGCGCGCGCTCGCGCTCGTAAACAAACAGCCCCAGAACGAAGACCGCCGCCACGAGCAGGATCAGCCAGGGTCCTCCCACCAGCAGGGCCGTTGCCAGGCTCACTTCCGAACGGCCTCCGTGCAGCGCCTTACCCAGCCCGGAGCTCTCCAGAAACTGGCTCAACGCGAAGGCGGCGCCGGCGAACACCACCCAGTAGACCAGCCGCGCCCCGCGGGTATGGAACGCCGCCACAGGCGGGGACGCTTCCGGCTCGGGCTCGGCCGCCGGAGGCGCCGCCACCTGTCCCGTCGCCGTGACGTGGCGGGCCCGCAATCGCAGACGTCGTTTCCGTTGTGCCATCCCTGAAGTCGGCGGCTCGACACTGCGTACAGACCGCTCTGTTTAGTTCTCCGCGATCAGCCCGAATGCAGCGACGAGCAAGAGACAGATCGTCACAAACACATAATACAGCGCGTAGAGCTTGTCCGGGTGCGGACGCAGGCGCGGCTCCTCGGCGGGCGGCTGGGCCCTGGGCAGGTTCCGGATGCGCCGCCAGATGGCGATGTCCCACAGCGAGAAGGCGAACAGGCCAGCGGCCATGAGCACCCAGAGGTAGAATTTCGTCGCCATATTGAGGGCGTCGTTCTGGAGGATCGCTTCCCACCAGCTATGGTACTGCCCCGCGGGCAGCGCACCCATGGCGTGTGGAACGATCTTCACACTCTGAATGGCCGTGATGGGGAACAGCCACGGCCTCAGCTTCTCCCAGCCGCCCTGAATCATCCCGCTGACAATCTCGCCTACCGGCCGGATGCCGTTGCTCGCATCGCGAACGATGATGCTCATTTGGAACGGGTAGATCACGTAGCAGACCGCGACCAGCGCCGCCATCATCCCTACGGCGTCCAGCATGGTGGGGAACGGCCGCGGCTCGCCGGGGCGCTTACTGAAGTGCCGGACCTCCCACCAGGCGCCCAGGAATAGGATCACCACCGCCACCGCCGTGAACACGATGGGATCCTGGCGCTTGTTCGCCAGATTGTTCATCAACAACGTGGAGAACCCCAGCCAGTAGACGAGCAGCGTTATCCCGAGCGTGAACACAAACGGTCGGTCCAGCGGCCGGGTGGATCCCCGCCGGTCCCACCACGCCACCAGGAAGGCGGCGAGCGGCAGGCCCGGCATGGTGAAGATCGTCGCCCAGAACGGATCCTGGATCCGGTAAAGGTGATAGAGACCCAGGAAGTACCAGTCGGAGTAGATCCGCTCCGGGGTCATAGACGGATCGGCGGGGCGGCCCATCTGCGCGGGCAGCACGGCAGCCACCAGGATCAGCATCGCCGCCGCTACGAACATCTGGAAGCCGCTAAGGTTCATCCGCTTGAGGCCCCGCCGGTAGAAATGGACCTCCACCAGCAGGATGACCACCGCGGAGAGCGCGTAGTGGCCCGCGTAGAAGCGGGTGATCGTTGCGGGACCGATGGCCGCGCCGCCGAGCATTATCTGTGCGATCAGCCGCCCCTGGTGCAGCTCTGGCACGTAGGGCTCGTTCATATAGGTGGGAAAGGTGGCGAAGACCTTGGTGGCCCAGTAGGCTCGCTGATTCCAGATCAGCAGATAGCCTGTGAGCCCGGAGAACATCCCGAACATCAGGAGCAGAACGGTGAGGCACCAGGTCAGCTCGTTCGGCCGGCGGTGCTCGGCGGTAAAGTACATCCGGTAGGCCTTGATGATCATGGCGATCAGGAAGGCATCCGCGCCGTACTTGTGTACGCCGCGCATCACCCATCCCAGAGGCAGCTGGAACTGGATCCGCTCGATGCTCTTGAATGCCTGGTAGGTGGTGGGGATGTAATAGATCACCAGCCAGAAGCCGCTGACCAGGATGAGCACCCAGAGGAAATAGGCCAGTGCCCCGGTGGCCAGCCAGGGGTTGCTTTTCGCCGGTTCCACGCGGTACTCGTCGAAGATATCCAGCGCCTCCGCCCGCGTCTGCCACCAGGTCCCGACGCCTTTCCAGATATCCTGCGTGGATTTGGCGATGCCACTAAGCGACACCTCCCGCCTCCATTCCCGTAATAAACAGCTCGCCGTTCTCGACCTTGAACTCCAGCGTGCGCGGCGGCCGCGGGGCAGGACCGCTCACCACCAGGCCGAGCTTGGGCTTGCCGGTTTGATCCTTCCCTATCTGCGTCAAGTCGTAAACGCTGAAGTGGCAGGGGCAGGCGAAGTAGCCGCGGTCTGTTTGCACGCCCGGATAGCCGTACTCCGTGGCCACGCGGGCAGGCTCCCACACCGGGCCCCGGGGGTCGCGCGGGCTGAAGAAGTTGAAGATGCACCCCAGGTGGGGGCAGATGCGAGAGAAGCAGAGCACGTTCTGGTTGCCGGGCATGTTCACCAGCTCTGCCAGAGGCGCGGCCGCGCCCGTGAACGTAGTCACCACCTCTTCCGGAATGCGCACCGCGAAGCCGGGGATCAGGCTGACGTTCTCCGCCCGCGGCGTGTACTCCATATTCCGCTGAAAGAATGTAAAGTCTACCATCACCCAATCACGATCGAACTGGTTTATCGAAGCCACTTTCTGGCTGGCGCCCCCAGGCTGATCGGGTGGCTGGTTCAGGTTGAATGCCTGGTTCGTCGGCTTCAAGATCCGGAGAATAACCGAGGGCAGCGCCGCCACGCTCCCCAAAATGGGGATAGAGATGAAGGCGCGGAACGCCCTGGCAAGCAGGCTGCGCCGATCGAGAGAATTCGCGGCCATACAAGACCTCCGACCTGCCTACTCCGTCTTCACGACGTAGTCGGTGGGATACTTATAGGAATCCAGTGTCCGCAGGTACTCGACAATCCGCCAGCGCTCGTCCGGGCTCACGTAGTGCTCCCAGGGCGGCATCGCTGTATAGACGCGCCCGTAGGTAATGCTGTCGAACAGGCGCTGGTTCGTCTTGTCGCTCAGCCACACGGGGTTGTTGAACGCTCGCGGCCGCGGCTCGAGGCCGTGCGCCAGGGGCCCGTCCCCGTGGCCCACGCGCCCGTGGCAGACGTTGCAGTTGGTCTGGAACCGGGAGCCGCCGTCGGTGATGGTCTGCACGTCTTCCGAGAGGGACCAGAGGTAGTAGACCGCGTCCCACCGCATCTGGCGCGTAACCCCGCTGTCGGGCCGGTTGAACGGCGCCTGGATGTGCGCCGCGATCTTCTCGCCCCGGTAGTTGCGCATCAGGTTCTCGTCGCCGCTGACGGCGTTGAACCACTGGAGCGGGGTACGGGCGGCCTTCCCGTGGCCGGCATAGGGGCCCGCGCCCTCCTGGAGGGCGGTGTGCTGCGGCGAGATACGCGCCAGCCGCGCTTTGCGCTCCCCCAGGTCTGTAGGCAGTTGGCCGTCGTCATAAACGAATGGCTCCGTGATCCGCGCGCCGAAGGCGACGAGGTCGGGCACGGGCGGGGATGCCGAGGCGTCGCCGTGCCCTTCCCCGTCCCGGCTATGGCAGCTGCCGCAATAGCGAGCGAAGATCCGCTTACCCCCCGGCACGCCCGCCGTGTCCTGTCGCTCCGATGGTGTGCCCGGAGGCGGAAGGATGCGCCATTCCCGGG
>JACQGL010000057.1 GCA_016199525.1 Armatimonadota bacterium | reverse complement strand
GTGCTCGGCGTGAACCGGGATGCGGTGTTGGAGCGGTTTCTCACGCAGATGCCCGTGCGCTTTACCGTGTCGGATGCGCCCGCAGTACTGATGGCAGCGCTGATCGACCTCGATCCGCGCTCCGGCCGGGCGCTAGCTATCCAGAGGCTTCAGGAACCGGAGAGCGCCAGGGAGGCGTAGCTCCCGGTGGTCACGCACGGCGAGCCCACACCTGGGCTGCGGGTAGCGCGTACCCTGTGGGTGCGGCAGCCGGGCAAGGGGAGATAGGATCATGCGACGTAGGGCTAACCTCGGGAGAACGGGAGCGATCCTGGCTCTGGGAATCGCTCTGGCGAGTGGCGTCCCGTTGCGGGCCGCACCACCCACGACGGGCGCATCGCCGCGCGCCGCCGTGCCTGCACTCGAGCTGTTCGACGGCCGTCCGATGTCCGCGATGGGTATTCGCCTGGCGAGCTGGGGAAGCGGCACCGCCACAGAGGCCAAAGATGTCTCCTACACGGGCGAGAGTTCCATCCGCATCGGCTACCACGGCTACTACTCTGGGGGGCGTATTATCCTGGAGCAGCCGCGCGATTTGAACCAGCAATGCCGCGATCCGTACGGCATCCTGGAGTTTACTGTGAAGTATCCGCCCCCCGGGCATGCCGGCCCTTCTGTGGCCGGTATGCCCGGGGGTGGACCGATGGAGGCGTTCATGGCTGGCGGCGGAATGGGCCCGATGGGAGGCGCACCGGGGGGAGTGTATCCGCCCGCCGGGACACGGCCCCAGTCGCGGAGCGCCCGGGGCGGAGGCTACGCGCAATCTGGCAGGCAGGCCCAGCCGCGGAGCACTCAGGGCGGAGTGTATGCGCCGTCCGGCGGACGGGCCCAGCCGCAAGGCGGACGAGGCGGTGGGTACGCCCCACCCGGTGGAGCAGCCGGATGGGGTGGAGCGTACCCGCCGGCCAACGAGCAGGTTGGGCCGGCTGCTACTCGCCGTGTGAGGGTGGTTCTTGTGTTTGAAGAAGGCACGGCGGTCGCTACCAACTATCCGCTGGCCCTGTTCGCGGATGCGGATACCGGTTGGTTCAAGTTCACTGTCCCGTTCGCGGCCTTTAAGGGTCTGGACCAGCTCTCCGGCCACACGCTGAAGGAAATCCGCCTGTTCGGCGATGCTCGGGACCTGGTCTGGATCGGCCAGATCCGCACACGGTCGGACGATGAAGAGATTGTCGTGGACCCGCTGGAGAGCGGCCTGGTGGTCGCCGTGGGTGAGCCGGTGGAGTTTTCTGCTACGGCCACTGCCGGCTTCTCCGCTCTTGACTACAGCTGGGACTTCGACAAGGAGGATGGGATTCAGGAGGATGCTACTGGCTCCCGCCTAGTACATGTGTTCCGTAAGCCTTCGCCGCTGCTTAGCAACGGCGATGCCGTGCCGTTCACGGTGACGCTGACCATCACGGATGTGAGCGGCGCCAAGAAGCAGGTCCGGCGCGAAACGGACGTCACTGTCAACGAGTGAGACCGTTACCCGCAGGCGCAGCGCGCCCGGCCAGACGCCTGGCCGGGCGCGTCCCATGTACCAGATAGCAGTGCCCCTGGTCTACACCTTACCTCAACCGGCAATAATACCCCGGAAGACGCTGCCGCCCGTAGGGGGTGCCGGAGGCCTGTCCTTTACCCCTTGCGGTTGCCGGGCAGGCATGCGGTCAGGGCGCCGCTCCCGCTCGCGCGAGGGCGGCGTCCAGCCGGGCCTGATCGAACCCAACGATCGCTTCGCCATCCACCACAATCACCGGCGTGGCGTTAAGCCCCATCTGGATCAGCTCTTGCAACGCCTGTGCGTCCGTGCGGACGTTCTTCTCCGAGAAAGGAATCCTTCGGCGTGATAGATACTCCATCACTGCGTGGCACGGCGATCAGCCGGGTTGGTGGTATACCGTTACCTGCACCATAAGTTGCGTCTCCACGCCGTTCCCCTGCGTGCATAGGGATAGCAGCTTTCTGCGCCGCTGGCACACCCGCAAAACGCGATTCACCCCACCCACGTGAGAACAACAATACCAGACCCTCGCGAACAGCCGCCGGCGCCGCTTCCCCGCGCTCCAGCGCTGCCCGGGCCGGCCACCTTCGTGTGGGCCACCGGCATCGAGGATACTTTTATCACCGACCCCTGGCTTGCGACCGGTCGCACCCTCGACGAGTACGAGCTGACGCACCATTACCAGCTCTGGCGGGAAGATCTGGACCGAATGGCAGATCTGGGCGTCAGCGCGGCGCGCTACGGCATTCCCTGGTACCGCATCCAGCCAGCGCCGGATCGCTGGGATTGGTCGTTTCCCGACCAGGTTCTCCCCGCCCTGCGGGACCACGGCCTGGAGATCCTCCTGGACCTGGTGCATTACGGCACACCCGCGTGGCTGCATCGCGCCTTCCTGTCGCCCGCCTATGCGGACCGGGTGGCAGAGTACGCGGCAGCGGTCGCCGGGCGCTATCGGGGCCTGATCCGCTGCTTCACGCCGCTCAATGAGCCGCGCATTACTGCCTGGTACACCGGGCGCGTCGGCCTCTGGCCTCCTTACGCCTACGGGTGGACTGGCTTCGCGCGCGTGATGCTGAGCCTGTGCCAGGGGATCTGCCAGACCGCCGCCGCGCTCCGCGAGGTGGTTCCAGACGCCGTACTCGTCCACGTGGACGCCACCGACCAGTACGTGAGCCTAGATCCTTCCCTGGCCGATGAGGTCCGGCTGCGTCAGCAGGTGGGCTTCCTGGCGCTGGATCTGGTTTCCGGCAGGGTGGACGATCGGCATCCCCTCTGGGACTGGCTTTGCCGGCGCGGCTTCACGGAGGCGCTGGCCGCCTGGTTCCGGGATCACGCGGCGCCGCTGGACGTGGTGGGAGTGAACATGTACCCGATGTACTCCCTGAAGCGATTGGTGCGTACTCGTCGGGGCATCCGCCAGCAGACGCCCTACGCGCCCCCGGATGTGCTGAAGACGCTCGTTGCCTGGTACGCAGGGCGCTACCGGCGGCCGGTGATGATCACGGAAACCGCCGCGCGGGGCCCCATCTGGCGACGGGCGCGGTGGATGGATGAGTCTATCGGCGTGGTACGGGATCTGCGGGCGGCGGGCGTGCCGATCATCGGC
>JACQGL010000056.1 GCA_016199525.1 Armatimonadota bacterium | reverse complement strand
GCGTGGTTACGGGCCTCAAAATACATACCACAGTATGCATCGGAAGGGGTCTGCCTGCGGGTCGCCACCCAGGCCCCGCCTGCCCCTGACCAGCCCGTCCATGCTGCGGGCGCGTATCGGTCCCGGTGCAGCTGTCTGTGCCGCACAGGCGGGGCAATGAAGCCCGCTGGCCGTCGAGGGTCTCCAGCTCGAGCACCTGGTGGGCATCCGCCATGAACGCACGCACCGGAGCAGCACGATCCCGGGTGCCACCTCTGAGGAGACGTCGCGGGCGGGATCCCTGTCGCGGAGCGGAGCCCGTCAAGAGGCGGAGCGCAGCGAGAGGGCGCGGCGCTTGCGCCGCGGATTGTGACGGCAGAGGAATACGCGCCGGGCGCATGCGGCGGAAAGACGGTCACCAGCCGCACCTCGAGGCCAACGCATCGGCCTTTCCGCCGCACGCGCGGCAGCTGGTGAACACCCATGCGGGCGATGAGGCTCGGGGCGATGGACGCCAGCTGGACGCCAGCCCCGGGGCATCGTGACTCGAGGAGCAGCACGCGCCGCGGGCGGGGTGGGGCCGCCCGCGGCGGGTGCTGGAGACATGCCCGTGACGTGCACGGACCTCATCGTGGTCGACGCCGATTCGCTCGCTGCCATCAGCGCGTGAGCCAGCCACCGCCTCCTGGCGCAGCTCTCGATACCCAGACCTTCGCCTGGCCGGCGCAAAGCACTTCGCGGGCACCGCACCTCCACCGCCCCGCTGCGCGAGCGGCAGCCCGCGCAAAGGTGCGAGCACCCAGGCGCCGTTCTGCACGCAGCCCAGAAAGAACGTACCGGCCAGGATCACGTACCGGCCGCCGCCTTCGCCACTTTGCGGCAAAGTGCGAACTGCGGCGGGCCACCCCGGTGAGCGGCTGCGGCCTGGTCAACTTTCTTCTCGTCAACGCGCTGCCTCGCGGGTCGAGAGCTCGACAATCGAGCATGACAGAGCGCGACGGATGGCGTGCTGCGCACCGCAGGGCATGCGAAGCGGGCCCGCAGTGCGCAGCCGCCGAGCATCCGCGAAGCGGATTCAGGCTGGACAATTTAGTCCGTCCGAGATGAAGCCCAGCGCCTGCGAGCAGTCCACCGCAGCCCCGCGGGCGGGCGGGTGGGCCGGATCTGTGCGCGGATCAGCGCGGGCCGATGAAGGCGGAAGGGCCGTCTTGACTTGAAGATCTTTCCGCACTGCGACTCGATCGCGGCGGTTTTCCATCGTTTGCAACACGAGTTTAACTTGCCGTCCCTGGCGCGGGCACAGCGGGCTGTGGTATTCCTCGATGCATGGAACCGCAGGACATGTCCGACCCTTTCCAGAAGATTTTTCAACATCCCCAGACGGGTGTTGGGAGTGACATGATCAAGGTCGAGGACCGCGCCACCATGCAACTGGGCCACTACGGCGAGGGTACGGCTGCGCCGTGGTACCGTGGCTGGTCCCTCACTGAGGAAGAGTCGGCTGTCTTCCGTGCGCGCAGTGCCGCTTCGCGGGAAGCCAAACGCCGAGCGATGCGCGGCGAAGGTCCTCCGCCTCTGCATGACATCAATGTCCCCCGGCTCGACCCGGCCGATCTCATGCCGCAACTGCCCCCCAACGGGCTGCGTGCACTGTCGGTGTTCAGCGGAGGCGGCGGCTTCGACCTTGGCTTCATGCGGGCCGGATACGAGCACCTTGCGTCCTGCGAGATTCTCACCCACGCAGGTCTTACGCTCAAACGGAACAGGTCCGACTGGAACGTCTTGCACGGCCACGAGGGAGACGTACGGGCGATCGACTGGAAGGCCTGGCGCGACCGGGTGGACGTGCTGCACGGCGGCCCACCGTGCCAGCCCTTCTCCATGGCGGGCCGGCGCATGGGACCGGACGACACGCGTGATCTGTTCCCCGTGTACGTGAATATGATCTCGACTGTGCGTCCGGTCGTTTTCGTCGCTGAGAACGTGCCGGCGCTGGCTTCGGGGAAGTTCCGCGAGTACGTCCAGAACGTCATTCTGCGACCGTTGCAGCGCGGTTGGCGGATCTCGATGTTCAAGTTGAGCGCCGAATCGGTCGGCATTCCGCAGACGCGGACGCGGCTGTTCTTCGTGGGCGTGCGCCGCGATGTGGGCAGGACATTCGAGCCGCCCGCGCCCGCATATACACCCATGCCCTCGCCCTACGAGCCCCGCCCTGCATCGGACCTCCTCGTCGACTTCGTCCCTGAACCGCCGTACTGCATGGGAGCACGGGAGGCGCTCGGTCTGACGGACATCGGCGTCGACGGCCCGGCTCCTACGTTGCGCAGCGGCCTGACCGGTCCGCGCCACACCACCTCTGTTCTGAGCAGCGTATCCGCTCTGCGCAAGTGGAACACGCTGCAGATCTGGCCGAACGGCATTGCTGCCTCACGTGAAGCGGCGCATGCGTACATCGCCAACAACGGCCACTTCCGCCTCTCGGTGGATGACTGCGCCTTGCTGCAGGGTTTTCCCGCATGGTGGAAGTTCGAGGGTGCAGTCTACATGGTCTTGGGGCAGATTGGCAATTCAGTGGTCCCGCCGATGGCCTGGCAGCTGGCCCGCAGCGTGGCCCAGCTGTTGAGCCGCTGATGGACGAGATCAGAAGTGCCCAGGACGACGCACGCGAGCGTCAACTGATCGAGCTTTTCGCCCTGGAGGGAGGCCGCCATCGCAGCGGAAGCGACGCCCGCCTGGTGTTGCGCGGCCACATCGAGGAGCCTTTCGAGGTGAAGTCCATCACGACCACAAAAGGCGTGAGCACGGTCCGCGATCTCAATGACGAGCACTTCCACAAGTGGACCGGGCGTCACTGGCTCATCGGCGTCTACCAGGGGCGCACCGATCTGAAGTACTGCTGGTATGCGTCTCCCGACGACATGGCGCCGTGGATCCAGGCAAAGCGGGAGTACATGCTCACCGACGTGAAGCTCGCCGAGCTGGTGCCGTCCAAGGTGACCGTGGATGTCCTGCATGAGGTGGTGGGCCGCAAGGACGTCTACGACCTGGCGGATGCCAAAAAGCTGCAGAAGCGCCAGTACGGCGCTCGCGAGTACCGCGAGAAGATGGATGTGTCCGGCGGGTACAGCCCCCAGCGCATGCTCGAGATCCTGCGGGAGCGGTGCGCTTATCTGCTGGCTCGTGGCTCCACACTCAACAATCCGAGCATCCCCATCAGTTACTTCAAGGATTTCGAGCGGATCGATCCGGAGGATCCGGGGAAGGCGCGCGCAAGGCTGCGCACACTCGTTCAGGCCTGGCTCGACAAGAAGAAGCGGCGCTGATGCGGGTGCGGCTTTGCGCCGCGACAGGATCGGACAGCCGCGTGAGGCGAACGTGGCGATGTCTCCGCAGATGACCGACAACCTCAAGCCAGAACAACGCCGCCGCAACATGCAGAACATCCGCGGGCGCCACACCGGCCCCGAGATGATCGTGCGCCGCTTCCTCCACCGCCTGGGCTTTCGGTTCCGTCTTCACGTGCCCACGCTGCCCGGTCGTCCTGACATCGTGCTGCCGCGTCACCACCTTGTCATCCTCGTCCACGGTTGCTTCTGGCATCGCCACGGTTGCCGATGGACCCCGATGCCGGCGACACGGGAAGAAGCATGGCTCGCGAAGTTCGACCGCAACATCGAGCGGGACAGTGAGGTCAAGGCAGCTCTGGAAACGGCCGGTTGGCGGGTGGTCGTGATCTGGAGCTGCGAG
>JACQGL010000059.1 GCA_016199525.1 Armatimonadota bacterium | reverse complement strand
TCCCGGTTCACGCCGAGCACGCTATCCACGGCGCCCGTCATACCCACGTCGGTGATGTAGGCGGCCCCACCGGGAAGCACCCGCTCGTCCGCCGTCTGAACGTGCGTGTGCGTCCCCACTACCGCGCTGCAACGGCCATCCGCGTACCACCCGAAGGCCTGCTTTTCGGAAGTAGCCTCCGCGTGAAAGTCCACCACCAGGAGCGCCTGTTCCTCCCGCGCGCGCGCAGCAATCTCAGTAAAGGCCTGAAACGGGCAATCGAGCGGCTCCAGGTGGATTCTTCCCATCAGATTGGCGACGGCAATGGTCTCGCCGCCCACGGAAAAGATGCCCAGGCCCACGCCGGGAACGCCGGCCGGGTAGTTGGCAGGTCGCAGCAGACGCGGCTCGCAGTTTAAGAAATCGTAGATCTCGCGGTGTTTCCAGATGTGGTTACCGCTGGTCAGGCAATCGGCGCCGGCGTCCAGCAGCTCTCTGGCGATGTCAGGAGTGACTCCGAAGCCCGCCGCCGCATTTTCGCAGTTGGCAATAATGAAATCGATTGCGTGCCGCTGGCGTAGCCGGTGGGCAAGCTTGGCGAACGCTCGCCGACCGGGGCGCCCCACGATATCTCCCACGAACAGTACGCGCACATCGCGCCCCGCGATCTATTTGTCTATTGGACGATGCACCCGATGGCGAAGTTTCGCGCCGGCGCCCTCGACGGCGCTCCCGCGCATAGAACGTTGGCGAACGCCTCACCCCTCATCCTCTCCCAGGATTTCGGTGAGTACCTGCCGGATGACGTCCCAGGTGAACCCACGTCGTCTGAGGACGGCCCCCAGTTTGCGTCGCGCTGCGGAAGCAGGCTCGTGCTGGTAAGCAGTCGCACGAGCACGGGCGACCTGCCGCGCCAGCGCCAGCTCCCGTTCGGGATCCACAGCGGCCACGGCTTCGCGCGTGAAGTCGGGGGCAACGCGCTTCTGGCGTAGCTCCGCGGCCAGTCGGTCCGGTCCCATCGGGCGCCGGCCTCCGGTCCGCTGCTCCACCCAGGCGCGCGCGAAGGCGGCGTCGTCGAGGGAGCCGGTGCGGATCAGATGGGCCAGCACGTCGTCCACCGTGGACTCAGCAAAGCCGCGCCGAAGCAGCGCGCGGCGCACCTCACCGCGAGAGTGCGGGCGGCGGGCGAGCAGGCGTAGCACGTAGTCCGTGGCGCGCCGCCGCTCGTCCGCCGCCCGCAAGGGCGCCAGCCGCTCCTCCGCCAGACGGACGCCCGCCGTCAGACCCGCCGCCGCCGCCAGATCTGCCCCAAGTTCCACCGGCGCCGCGCCTGCCAGGTGGATGCGTACACGCCCGGGCGGCCCGGGCTCGATACCGATGATGGTATACTCTTCGCTGGTGGCCACGCGAAATCCTCTCTGCACGTCCAGCGAGCGACCGAAGGGCCATCCGTCGGGGACTTAATCAACCGGCGTCCCCATGGCTACTCGGAGCCGTCGCTATCTACCGCTGCGGCGCCCAGAGAGGCTCCCGCGGTGGTGGTCTCCGCCAGAGAGGCGCGGATGCGTGCCTCCAGCTCGTCCATCAGGGCGGGGTGCTCCTCCAGGTGGGACTTGGCGTTCTCCCGCCCCTGCCCCAGGCGGATATCGCCGTAAGTGAACCAGGTTCCGGTCTTGGTGATGAACCCCCCCTCGACGCCCAGGTCCAGGGTCCCGCCGCTGCGCGAGATGCCTTTGCCGAACATAATGTCGAACTCCGCCTGCCGGAACGGCGCGGCGACCTTGTTCTTCACCACCTTCACGCGCACGCGCGAGCCGACCGCCTCTGTGCCATGTTTAACGGTTTCCACGCGACGCACCTCCAGGCGCACAGAGGCCCAGAACTTCAGGGCACGGCCGCCCGGGGTGGTCTCCGGATTGCCGAACATCACCCCGATCTTCTCGCGAATCTGGTTGGTGAACACGGCCACCGTATTGGCGCGCGCCAGGGTGCCGCCGAGCTTGCGCATGGCCTGGGACATCAGCCGTGCCTGCATACCCACGTGGCTGTCCCCCATCTCCCCCTCCATCTCCGCTTTGGGGACCAGGGCCGCCACCGAGTCCAGCACGATCACATCCAGAGCGCCGCTGCGGACAAGGCCGTCCATAATCTCCAGGGCCTCTTCCCCGGTGTCCGGCTGGGCGATGAGCAGGTTATCAATGTCCACACCCACCGCGCGGGCGTAAAGCGGATCCACGGCGTGTTCTGCATCCACGAACGCCGCCAGGCCGCCGTGGCGCTGCGCTTCGGCAATGACGTGGTAGCACAGAGTTGTCTTACCGGAAGCCTCCTGGCCGTAGATTTCCACAATCCGCCCGCGGGGAAGGCCGCCCACGCCCAGAGCCAGATCCAGCGCCAGGGAGCCGGTGGGGATCACCTCCACCTGCAGCCGCTCGCGTGATCCCAGGCGCATCACGGATCCCTTGCCAAACTGCTTCTCCAGCTGACCGATGGCCAGTTCCAGCGATCTCTCCTTTTCCAACGTCGTGCCTCCGTAATCTGTGGAAGGGTGAGCAGCAGGTAATGAGGCAGAATCAGGGCTGGTCCGCCAGGGGGAATCGCCGCAGGACGCTATAGACGGCGCCGGAGGGCAGCAACGTGCTGCGCATCAGCACCAGATCCCGCGCCTGCCAGGATCCGAGCGGCTCGTCGGGGACCTGCTCCAGACGTCTTGCGAGCTCCTCCAGCCCGCGGGGAGAGTGGACCCGCCCCAGTGTCGTGTGGGCGTGAAACGCGCGCTTCTCCCTGGGAAACCCCACCTGCGCGCCGGCGCTCTCCGCCGCCTCAGCCAGCTCGCGGATGGCCGTGCCTCCCTCGCGGACGCCCAGCCAGACGATCTGCGGGCGACGCAGATTGGGGAACGCCCCAATTCCTCCCAATTCTATCACGAATTGCGAACAACTATTCGAGACTTTTTCCAGCAGATCCGTCAGCCGGCGCAGCCGGTCCTCGCTGATGTTGCCCAGAAACTTAAGTGTGAGGTGCCAGTTTTCCGGTGGGATCCAGCGCACGTCCCCCGCCCCGGCGAGCGATTCCTGCACGCGGATGATGGCCGGATGCAGCGCTTCCGGCACGGGCAGGGCGATGAAAGCGCGGATGCCCACGTCCGCGCGCGGCGTTCCCTCTTGTGCGCGACCCTTCATTCTGTTCGTCATAGAGGGCGCATTCCCTTCCAGTTGGTGTACGAAGGGAAGATAGCCGGGCTGGGCCTAGACTGGCACGCAGGCCGCCGGGATAGGGTTCAGGTGAGCAACGGGCGCAGCTCCGCCACAAGCTCCGGCTTGAGATCCGGTAATTGCCCTGCCCGCCTGCCCTCTGCAAGCAATGTCCTGACGTCCTTCTGCGGAATGCGCGCACGCTCCCCATGCTTCAGCGCCACCGTGGCCAGCTTCGCCAGTTGTGTAGCGCTGAGCTTCACAAGGTCTCGATGCCAATTGGCGTTCGCCTCTGGATCGGCAGAAAAACCAAGATTCGGCTCGATCTCGATGCCGAGATCCCTGATAACCCGAGTATCCACCAGCAGGTAGTCCAGATTGGAGATCGCTTGGCGTGTGCCCGCCAGAGCTGCCGCTACGCGCCTCAGGTTAGCCTGATCATCATCGATGTGCCAAACGGATAGGGCGTTCTCCGCCGTATTCAGGTCCGCCAGCGTGTCTGCGTGGGCTTCTTCCGGGGGCAGCCAGTCCGGGCGTTCGTCGAGGTACCAACGGTTCTTGCGGATGGCTCTCAGGAGGAACGGCATCGTCGCGTACTCTCAAGCTGCTCAAGAACCTGGGTGAGATCGGCCCGGAGCTCAGGGATACGCTCTACTTGGATGGCGGCGCTGACAAAGGGGATGGCGTGGGGCTCATCCATCGCTGCCAGCCCAAGAGCGGCGCCGTCCCTGATCCTGGCGGAGCCGGATGCAAGACTCCGCTCTAGCAGCCACAGCCGGGATGCACGCGATGAGTAGTAGTCGATCCTACCGATCCAGCGCAGGGCCTCCGAAGCGGCCTCTGCCGAGGAGCAACCGTCATCGATGAGGTCAGCAAGCGCTGGTATAGCCGAGCTGCCGTACCTGCTCACGAGGCTCTCGAGCCCCTGTGAGAACTCACTCTCCATCCCGTCCTCGAATATCTGCCACCTAGCAGCACGGAAGAGCCTTGCCGCTTCATCCCGGATCTTGCCGACTCGGTTCGTCAGGCGGGCGGAAATGGCGGGCGACGGCTGCTCACTTTCCTGGTGGGCGACCCCGCCTGTTGCGGAAAGTGTGAGGACATCAACGACCTCGTGTCTGTACGACCGGCTAAGTGCTGTCTGGGAGAGCGGTGCTGGCTCATCGGGTTGCGGCGGAGGCAACCAGTGCTCCCAAGACGGCTTAGCCACAAAGCTGAGAGCGGTGGTGGCACAGGACGTCACCTGCGCCGGCTCGCCGGATTCCGCAGTAGACCCCCGGTGCTCCTCAAGCGTGGCGCGTAGTGGCCTAAAGTCTGTTCCGCCAAACAGGCCCATTGGGACAGGGATCCTATTGCTTGGCGAAAACGTCGGTGCAGGTGATACGCTCATGGCCGATCTCCGCAGCAGGCGATCTCCTCGGCCAGTCGGACAATCTCTTCGAATAGCGGAACCATCTGCTGCCTGTCAAGGGGTCCGCGATAATCCGCTGCAGTGTTCACGTCTAGTTCCAATCGGCAGGCGAGCTGAGCCAGTCCCTGCTGAACAGGCAAAGCAAGAGGCGCTATGGGGATTCGCATCATCTGTACCGCGGCCACGCTCCACTTCGACAGTCGGTTGATCTGCAGGTCTGTAGGCCCGCACGTTGACGGACGAGGCCTGTTGATCTGGTAGAGGAGGTCTCTTGAGCGTTCTGGATCGATCTGAACACTTGGCAGGTAGCTAGACAACAGGCCGTAGCCTTCCTCTATAGTGCCGACAGGGCGCAGCAACACAGTCCCGAAGGCTATCCTCTGAAGGTCAGGAGTGTTGGCCAGGCCCAGCCATCGCCGCACAACGGGAGTGAACAGGTCGGCCGCATCGCGGTATGCTCCCAGTACGGGGAACCCTACCGGGCTCTCCTCTGTAGAATCCTGCGGTGTCAACAGCCAGTCCACACGCCCGGGCGTCAGTCTCAGCGCCATCTTCCCAGGCCCTAACGGCCCTTCCTCTGTTTGCTCGCCGCTCTTGCGCCGCACCACCCTGGTATCGGGATCCCCGCCCACCGTGTCCGTCCACCAAGTGTGCTCCCCAACTGGCACAGGGGTGGCGGGGAACGCCGTCATCCGCAATGTGTGTGCTTGCCAAACCTGCAGATCGCCTCGATCCCTAGCTGGGTCTGACATGGGGCCTCGCTCCTAGCCGAGCCGACAGTCTGCGCTCTACATACCCCCTATTATAGAGGTACGCCATACGCCACACGCACCCTCGATGGAGGGGGCGTACCGTCTCGCACGCCGGTCTGCCTATGCCCACCATCTGTGACCTACACCGCCGCCGCCCGCCGGATCATATCCAGGGCGACGTGCGTGGAGCGGAAGCGGATATCAGGACGCTGGCCCATGAACAGGTGACGTTCCACGCGCGTCCCCCCCGCTGTGGCCAGGCCCACGTAGACGAGCCCCACGGGTTTCTCCGGCGTGCCGCCCTCCGGCCCCGCGATGCCGGTGATGCTGGCGCCGATGTCGGCGCCCATCACTCGCCGGATCCCTTCCGCCAGGGCGTGGGCGCACGCCTCGCTAACAGCTCCGTGGCGCACCAGCACTGCCTCCGGCACCTCGCACAGGCGCACCTTCACGTCGTCGCTGTAGCAGATAACGCCCCCCAGGAAGGTGGCCGAACTGCCTGGCACATTGGTAATCCGCGTGCCGAGCAGGCCGCCGGTGCACGATTCTGCCACCGCCACCGTTTCCACCGCCGCGATCAGCGTCTTCACCGTCGCTTCCTCCAGGGTGGTTTCATCCGTCCCGTAGAGGTACTGCCCGGCGCGCGACCGGATCTCCGCTTCCACAGGCGCAATAAGCGCCTGTGCCTCTTCCGGGGACCCGGCCTTGGCCGTCAGGCGGAGATGGACTTCCCCGGTGTGCGCGAGGGGCGCCACGGTGGGGTTGGCCCCGGCGAGCAGGTCCTGAACCCGCTCTTCCAGGGCGGATTCGCCGATGCCGAAGAACCGGAGCACGCGGGAGCGCAGGTACTGGCGGCGGCCGCCGAGCTTCCCGGTGAGGTACGGGACCAGCCAGTCCTCGACCATGGGCACGAGTTCACGGGGTGGGCCGGGCAGGGAGATGACGATCTTGCCATCCTTCTCCAGCAGTGCGCCGGGGGCTGTGCCGTTGGGATTCGGGATAGGGCGTCCGGAGCGGTAGATGAGCGCCTGCTTCCGGTTGCGCTCCGGCATCGGTATGCCGCGCCGCGCGAAGAAGGACGTCACGTGCTGGAGAGACTCATCATCCAGGATCAGCTCTTCGGCGAAGGCCTCGGCGATCGCCTCCTTGGTCAGATCGTCCTGGGTTGGCCCCAGGCCGCCAGAGGTGATGATCAGGTCCGCACGGCCAGCGGCGCG
>JACQGL010000058.1 GCA_016199525.1 Armatimonadota bacterium | reverse complement strand
CGCGGTAGGGCACGTCCTTCTTGTGGGCGAGGACCTTGAGGGAGTCTAGCAGGGACTCAGGCAAGCGCACCGAGACGGTTACCGTGGATGGTTTCAAGTTGGGAAACAGGGCGGGTCGCGCCTCCGAGAAGTCGATGTACTCCGTGGCGTCCTGGCTCGCCCAGAAGTCGCGCTCCTCGTCCTCGGAGGCGAACTGCGGGATAGACTTCCTCATAGCGGGTACCACGCCCTTTCGCGCTTGGTCATATCTCTGGTTGAGATCACACGTATTTTGCCGCCCCGTGGGGTGAAGACCACGAATAGGCGGCGGCCGCGGTCCGTGCGGCCCAGTACATAATATCTTGCCTCATGCTCCGCATGCTCCTCATCTGGGACGACGAAGAGGGGTTGGTTGAAGAAGACCTGCTCGCACTCCTGGTCAGTAACGCCGTGCTTCTCCCAGTTCTTCCCGCGGTTGGCGTCGTCCCAGTCGAAGCCGTGGAGCTGTTCCAGGAGCAGCATAACCCCTCACCGGAGCATGATCAACCGTCGACCGTCATCGGGGATCACAGTGCTTGCAGCCTCTGGCGTTGTTAGGCGCCGTGCGGCTGCGAACGCCTCCGAACACGAGCCAAACGGGCCCAGCCACCTCCCATTTCGGTCGCTGGCGCCAGGATGAACGCCTTTTCCATCGTTGCAGTGCGAGCAACCAGACGGATGCACCCTGGCATTGTGGCCTGCTGCCGTCCAGTTCTCATAGGCCACAGAAGGATATCGGTAGTCCCTCAATCACCGGAATGCGGTGGCCGCGGCGCAGGTCCACCAGCAGCCAGTCTTCTAGCACCGCGCGCAGGGTATCCCGGCACTGCTCTAGCGTCTCGCCCTCGGCCCACACCCCGGGAAGCGGCGGGAACTCGCCCCGGTGGCGCCCGTTTCCGATAAGCTCGTAATGAGCGTGGCGCATGGCCTGCTCGATGTACCCGGTGGGCATTGCGTTCTCTCTCAAACGGGTACTTCGGGTGAGGGCTGCTCTTTGCCTCCGTGTGAGCACCCGGGCCGGGCGGGACGCCCGGCCCGGCAGGGGGAGGGGGCGACACATCACGCGGCCCGCGGCACGCGCCGCTCGGCGCTGCGGCGGAACCGCTCGATCATCCGCTCGTCGAATACCCGCAGGTCTTTCGGCCCGCGACTTGAGACCCAGTTCCCTTCCACCACCACGGGCTGATCCACCCATTGCCCGCCCGCGTTCACGATGTCGTCGCGGATGGTGTGGTAGCTGGTAAGAGTCCGGCCGCGCACCAGGTCGGCGGAGACGAGCGTCCACGGGCCGTGGCAAATCACGGCGATCGGCTTCTGTGCGCGATCGAAGGCGCGCACGAACTCCAGGGCGCGCTCATCCGCGCGCAGACGATCAGCGTTGAACACACCCCCGGGCAGCACCAGGGCGTCGTACTGCTCCGCGTCCGTTTCGTCCAGGGCGAAATCAACGGGGATCAGGTCTCCTTTATCCAGGTGGTTCATCCCCTGGATGGAGCCGCCGTGCGGGGCGACTACGTCCACCAGCGCGCCCGCCTCCTCGAGCGTCGCGCGCGGGTCCGTCAGCTCGATCTGCTCCACCCCATCGGTGGCCAGAATCGCCACACGCAGCTCCTCCAGCGGTTGCTCTTGCTGGGCCATCGCTGCCTCCTGATTCCAGAACCCGACCCCACAGAAGGCGGGGCACCTTCATGTTTCCCCGATTTCCCCTCCCGCCGCGCCGGCCACCGCCGAACAGCCTGCGTGTTCGCACCTCTTCCTGACGATCCTCCCCTATACCCGCCTAATATAGGGGTGAGGATTCTCGCGCATGAGCAAGACTGCACAGCTAGAGATCAAGGGGATGAACTGTGCCTCCTGCGTGGCACGGGTGGAGAAGGCGCTGCTGCGCGTGGCCGGGGTGCAAGCCGCCAGCGTCAACCTGGCCACCGCCCGCGGGCAGGTGGAGTACGACCCCACCCGTGCCGGGGTGGCGGACCTGCTCCGCGCCGTGCTGGAGGCGGGCTATGAAGCCTCGGTTCCCGTCGAGGCCCCGCCGGCGGAGGAACAGGCCCGTCCTCTCGCCACTCCCGAGGGTCTCCGGCTGCTGTTTGCCGCCCTCCTCACGGCTCCCATCCTGGTGCTGGCGATGGGGCTGCATGGGCTGCACCTCTGGTGGAGCCCGTGGGTGCAGCTTCTGCTCGCCACGCCCGTGCAGTTCGTGGCGGGATGGCAGTTCTATGTGAATACCTGGCGCGCCCTGCGGCACGGCGGCGCCACGATGGACACGCTGATTGCCCTCGGCAGCAGCGTTGCCTATGGCTACAGCGTGTTCAATACCTTCACGGGTATCCACGAGCAGCTCTATTTCGAAGTCGCTGCAGCCATCGTCACTCTCATCCTGCTGGGGCGGTTCCTGGAGGCGGGCGCGCGCTCCCGCACCTCTGCCGCCATTCGCCGCCTGCTCAGCCTGGGCGCGCGTGAGGCCACCGTGGTGCAGAATGGCCAGGAGATCCGCGTCCCCGTGGATGCCGTTCGCGTGGGTGATCTGGTCCGCGTTCGCCCTGGGGAGAAGATTCCGGTGGATGGTGTGATCGTGAACGGACAGGCAGCGGTGGACGAGTCGATGCTCACCGGCGAGAGCGTCCCCGCGGAAAAGGGCCCCGGAGATGAGGTGGCGGGCGCGACCCTGAACACCAACGGCCTGATCCTGATGAGGGCCACCCGTGTGGGCGAAGACACTGCCCTGGCACAGATCATCCGCCTGGTGGAGCAGGCGCAGGCGACCAAGGCTCCCGTGCAGCGGCTGGTGGATCGGGTGGCAGGTATCTTTGTACCTGTTGTCCTGGGTATCGCTCTGGTCACCCTGATCGGCTGGCTATTGCTGGGGGCGGCGGCGGCGGTGGCGATTACCCGCATGGTAGCCGTGCTGGTAATCGCCTGCCCTTGTGCGCTAGGTCTGGCCACTCCTACCGCCTTGATGGTGGGCACCGGCCGCGG
>JACQGL010000064.1 GCA_016199525.1 Armatimonadota bacterium | reverse complement strand
GTTGCGCACGCGACTTGAGACGGGTCATCGGCGACCTCCGGCTGAACGTTGGCGGTATGCACGCCAAGTATACATCCTTCGCGCCGACAGTTTTGCGTTATACCCCAAGATTGGTGCTCTGCAAGCACATCAGCGAGGCCCGTTGGGCCCCGCGGTCCAAAGCGCCATCCGGTTTCCGCTCGGATCGGAGAACATTGCGAACCAGCCGAACCCCGGCACTTCGCTTCTGGGCACGAGCGTCCTGGCGCCCAGCGATTCGGCTTTGGCCAGCGTGGCCTCGATGTCGTCGGTCGAGACGTAGACCACCACGTCGCCGGGTTTGTACATCTGTCCGTCGACCTTGGGGAAGCCTCCCCCCGGACCGCCCGGGGCGTCAAAGGTGGCGTATTCGAAGTCAGGCATGGGCTGGATCGCCCAGCCGAACAGTTCGCTGTAGAACTTACCAGCGGCATCCAGGTCTTGAGCAGGGATTTCCACGTGGACGATGGCATGATTGGACATGGGACCTCCTTGGAATGTGCGCGGCGACAACGGGCGGACGGTGCAGAGATCGGGTTCAGAGAGAACCAGTCGTGAGGCTGAAGCACCTCCTCTGGCGGGGATGGGAAGTGGACTTGATGCACAAGAGATTAGCACATGTGTTCTAAGATGTCAACAAGCAGAATCATGGTGGGTATAACGCAAAACTGTCGGCGCGAAGGATGTATACTTGGCGTGCATACCGCCAACGTTCAGCCGGAGGTCGCCGATGACCCGTCTCAAGTCGCGTGCGCAACGGCAAGCCGAGTTTCTGGAAGCCGCGGCGCGGATGTATAGTCAACTCGAAGATTGGTATGACACGCATCCCGATGCCAGTTTCGGCGAGTTGGAAGCCGAAGCCCGGCGGCAGCGCCGGGCGGTGATGGGTCAAGCCCTGGCGGTCCTGATCAACGGTCGGGACACGGGCTATCAACTCGACCCCCCGACCTGTCCGCAGTGTGGTCAGGCGATGCCGTTTGAGCGCTACCGGACGTGGCAGGTGCATGGGCTGGAAGGTGACACCGAACTGAGCCGGGCCTATTACGTCTGCCGGGCGTGTGACGGCCAGACGCTTTTTCCCCCTGGATCGGAAACTGCGGCTGCGGGCCGATCACTGGAGCGAAGGCGCGGCGCGGGTGGCGACGCGCCAGGGCTTGCAGGCCCAGTCGTTTGACTTGGCCGCGGAAGCGTATGAAGACGCGGTTGGCGGGGCGATGTCGCCGGACAGCCTGCGCCGGGTGACCGAAGGCTGGGGGCAGGCGGTGGAAGCGCGCCGGGTGGCCGACGCGGACTGCGCCAATGCCCCCGGGCGGGTGGGCGAAAGCCCCCGCGACCGCCGGGTGGCGGAAATCGAGCCCATTCGTGGACCCGCCAATCTCTCGACCGATGGGGCGATGGTCCTGGTGCGCGGCGAAGGCTGGAAAGAAGTCAAACTGACCGCCATTTCGGAAGTGCAGGTCCAAGCCGCCGGGGAGCGGGCCAGGCAGGCCGGGCGGCGGGCGCACGACCCGCTGGTGGAGTTGAGCCACCACAGTTACCAAGCCGGGTTGTGGGACGCGGACACGATGGCCCAGCACCAGTACACCGAAGGCTTGCGGCGCGGGCTGGATGGCTGCCCACGGCTGAGTTCGGTCAACGATGGCGCCGAGTGGATTGAGCGGATCACGGCGACCAATTTCCCCGACGCCCAGCAGATTGTGGATTGGTCGCATGCCAGTGGGCGCGTGACGGCCGTGGCCAACGCCGTCTGGGGTGACCAGACCCCGGCCGCCCAAGCGTGGACGGAGCAGCAGTTGGACTGGTTGTGGGCCGGCCAGGTCGGGGAGGTGGTCACCGGATTGGAGCGGTTGGGGCTCAACCAGGAACGCTACCCGGCCGAGGTGCGTCAAGCCCCCGGCTATTTCCGCTCGAATCAGGACCGCATGCGGTATGACCAGTTCCGGGCGGCCGGCTATCCCATTGGCAGTGGTACGGTAGAAAGTGCGGCCAATACGCTGGTGCATCATCGCCTGCGGCGTCCTGGCCGGGGCTGGCAACGCAACTATGCCCAAGCGATGTTGGCCGGCTTGAGCGAACTGTCCAGCCGTCGTTTCGAACACACCTGGCAGTCTCTTCTCCCTCCAGCTGCTTGAAAGTCACCGACACTTCTGCGGTATACCC
>JACQGL010000077.1 GCA_016199525.1 Armatimonadota bacterium | reverse complement strand
TCCTACAGCTTCTAGAGGCGTACAGACATCACCCCTGATGAGACCGCTGGGTGTGCGCATGCCGGAGGCGTGACCTGCGCACGGAACCACAGCGAGACCCGTCGCGACAGCCGCAGCAGCCTAGTACTGCAGCCGCACTTTTGATGAAGACAGTTGGTTGCTACGCGGAGGTCCCGGAGGGTGGCGCCGTCGTGGAGAGCGCCGTTCGTGCGCGGCGGGGTTAACCACAACGGTTCACCGGGGCAAGTGCGGCTGCAGTACTAGCAGGTTTTACGCTTCTCGGGCGCGTGGTCGACGCCGCGCAGGCACAGCCAGCCCTCTGTTTCCCCCTCTCCCTCCAAGTTGAACACCATCGGCAGGAAGTGACGGATGACGTGCAGGTTCGTCACCAGGTGGGGCGTGATTCGCTCGATTCGGAGGCGGGATTCCCCGTCCGCGAGGGCGAGCGGCAGGATCAGCTGATCTGCCAGATGGCGATCCACGGGTGCGGCGCGCGCCTCGAACTGGCGGAACGCCTCGACGCACTCTTCCGCTACTCGCTCGGAAGGCTTCCCCCGCGCCCCCAGAGCAGTGAATCCGGCCAGCACTTCGCCATAGCGCGCCAGTAGGAAGCAGCACACGCCCGGGCTGTCGGCGGGCGCCTGCACTACTGCCACTTCCAGGTCAGCCTCCGCCAGCAGCTCCTGGCAGCGCGCCGCAATTCGGCGCGGGATGTGATCGGGAAGTAGGGAGCAGGTGATGCGCAGCTGTAGGCGTGCCGGCTCGTGGCGCTCCGCCAGCGACAGCCCGCGGAGCTTGGCGTGCCCGGCGACGGATAGCTCCAGTTCCCCACCGCCCTGTGGGTAGTAGCCGGCGCGGGGGAGGCGCAGAGAGGCGCGCAGGCCCACCCGCGCCAGCGTGGGCAGGAAGACTTCACTCAGGTAATCCGCGGGCGGCGACCAAGGCACGTGCGTCCCTCCCCGGATCGTCACGTGCGATTCACCGCCCGCCACGGCCAGGGGCAGCAGCACGGTCTGGAGGACGAGTGAGGCCGCGCCCGCGGAGCGGCGCACATCCCCCACATCGAAGCGGTACCGGCCCGGCTGGAGTGCGCCCGGCCGAAAGGTGAAGGTGGTGGAGTTGAGCTGCGCGCCCTGAAGCTCGCCCCGGCAGAGGGTGGTCACCGCCTGCACGGCGGCTACATGCTGCGCCTGCAGCCCCGGACGCGGGCGCCCCGCGCGCACGTTGACCAGGCGGACGGGCGTGCCGGTCAGCGCCGCGAGCGCCACGCTGGTGCGCACGATCTGTCCGCCCCCTTCTCCGAAACTACCGTCGATGGTGAGCATAAACCAGATCCCATCGGTTCAGATGTTGGGCATTCGGCCTGGGGTGTTGCGTCTCCGGGCAGGACTGCACTTGGTCAGCCAGTCATCTGTTCACCCACTCCCCCATTTTCCCACTCTCCCACACGCCCCCATACAAGCGCACACTCCGCACGCGTACTGCCAGGAATGGTGCAGGGGAGTACGGCGGGCTACGGCTAACCTAACGCCGTCCATCAACGACCCTTCTCCTAGGAGTGTCTGATACTATGTTCAAGAATCTGGTTCCCGGCGCCCTGGGCGTCCGCGCGGACTTTGAGGAAGGGCTCGCCCTGGCCCGCCGCCACGGGTTCCAGGGTCTCGATCTGCCTCTGGATGAGGCGGCGGCGCTGGGCGCGGCGGCAGTGCGCGCGCGCTATACCGAGCATGGACTGCTCCCCGGCGGGTTCGGCCTGGCCGTCAACTGGCGCGAGGACGAAGCGACTTGGCGCGTGGGGCTGGAGCGGCTGCCAGCCCAGGCTCGCCTGGCGCGAGAGGTGGGAACCGGCCGCTGCTATACCTGGGTGCCGGCCGCCTCCAACGACCGCCCATTCGCCGAGAACTTCGCCTTCCACGTGCAGCGGCTCCGGCCGGTGGCGGCGATCCTGGCCGAGGCCGGCTGCCACCTGGGGCTGGAGTTCATCGGCCCTGCCACTATCCGCCGCGCCCACCGCTACGAGTTCATCTGGACGATGCCCGGCATGCTCGAACTGTGCGCCGCGGTCGGCGATAACGCGGGCCTGCTCCTCGACGGCTGGCACTGGTACACGGCAGGCCACACCGTGGCGGACCTGCTCACCCTGCGCCCGGAGCAAGTCGTCTATGTTCACGTCAACGACGCCCCCGCGGGCGTCCCTGTGGACCAGCAGATCGACAGCGTGCGCTGCCTGCCGGGCGAGACAGGGGTGATCGATATCGCCGGCTTTCTGAGAGCGCTGCAGCAGATCGGCTATGATGGCCCCGTGACGCCGGAGCCGTTCAGCCAGCAGCTGCGGTCGATGACCCCCGACGAAGCGGTGCAGGTGACGGCAGCCAGCATGGATCGCATCTGGGCGATAGCGGGATTATAGGGGAGGCTCCGGGAAAGGAAGCACGCCCGCCAGGCGCCTGAACTCGGTCCCCATCAGGCGGCCGTTCCCTCCGGGCACTCGGCAGGGACGGAAGGCCGCTCACCGAGCTGTCTGCGGTAGGCCTCCCTGCAGGACCGCTTCTACGTCCTCGCGCGTGGCCAGGAATTCGTCGCCGGGGATGGTATGTTTCAGGGCTGCCATCGCCAGCCCATAATCTAGGCCCTTTTGCACGTCTGCCGCCAGGTATCCCCACAAGAACCCCGCGGCGAACGCATCGCCCGCGCCCACCCTGTCGATCTCGCGAACATCATAGGCGCTGGCCTGGTAGAACCGCGTCCGGTCCCACACCAGCGCCCCCTGCCCGCCGCGGGTGAGCACCACCATACCATTCTGGCGATAGTTGAGCGCCGCCAGGGCGCGGATCATCTCCTGCGCGGATCCCTCTAGCTGGAAGACAAGCCGCGCGTCATCCTCGGTGCAGAGGAGCAGATCCACCTCGGCGATAATGGGCGCGAGTGCCAGGCGCGCCTCATTGGGGCTCCACAGGCGGCCGCGGTAGTTGACATCGAAGCTAACAGTGCAGCCGCGAGCGCGGGCCTCACGGACGGCACGGCTTACGGTATCGCTGCACGTGGCGCTGAGCGCGGGGGTAATACCGGTGAGGTGAACGTGGCGCACGCGATCCAGAATCGCCCAGTCCACGTCCGTAGGGCTCAGCGTGCTGGCGGCGGAGTGGGCCCGGTCGTAAAGGACGCGGGTAGGGCGGGGGAGAGCGCCCTGCTCAATGAAGTAGAGGCCCATGCGTCCCAGTGCCGTCGGCACCCAGACGACGTGGCTCACATCCACCCCGTGGCCGTGGATACGGCGCGCGGTGAAGTGGCCGAGGGGGTTGTTCGGCAGCTTGCTCACCCAGGTCACCCGCAGACCCAGGCGCGCGAGCGCGATGGCGGCGTTCGATTCCGCGCCGCCGATCCGCACCTCCAGCAAGCGGATGTCCTCCAGCCGCTCGTGGTTGGGGGGCGTAAGCCGGAGCATCGTCTCCCCAAGGGTCAACACATCGAAGTCAATGTCGGGCATGACGTTATGGATTATGGTGGTCACACCAGGGTATGAAGGCGACAAGTTGCCAGAAGTCCCGGATCATCTTTATTCCTTTACTTCTCTCGTATCTTTGCGCCTCGACGCGAGTTCTCCAGAACCCTCAATCGCCGTTGCGGGTTTTCTCCACGCTTTGTGCGTCTCGGCGGTGCGTCCATCGCCTGCCCTCCTCCACCCTCGGCAGGTCCCGCCAGGCGAGCTCCTGGCGGCCGGTGACCTCCCCCCCAGGTGGAGCAGCCACGCTACCAGGCCTGATGGCGGGTGGAAAAGCAGGTGGCACGGCACCGTGGCCGTCATCGAGGATGGGAAGCGCGACCCTGGGATGGGAAAGCGGCCAGCCTGCGACGTTCGCGATAGCGTATTGGATGCGCAGCCTTTCGGAACCGGTCGGCTCCTCGACACCCGCATATTCACTGCTCTGCCAGAGCCTTCCTGCGCACTCCCCTCCCGGGCGCCGCCTCACCGCAGAGATGCCGGGACCGCGAAGGAGAGCCAGGGCGTGGAAGCCAGTCAGCATCTGCCCGTGGGAGGAGTACCTTGCTGACTCCTCGTTGCCAAGCAGCCGCGTGGCCTCTTTTCCAGCTATCCGATCCCTCCACGGATGCCGCCTCACCCGGTCCCGCCGCAGGCTCTTTGCAGTCTCTGTGATTTGGACTTCTGTTCCCACCTGTCCCTTCCCCGCGATTGCCGCCCCGGCGCAGCGGGAATATTGCATACGGATAGGAGACACCACGATGGCCAAAGAGAACGTGCTCGACGTCGTCTGCGGGGTGCGATTAGACCCGGTTAACGCCTCCTACGAGGCGGTCTACGAGGACCGGATGTACTACTTCTGCTCGGACCGCTGCTACGAGGAGTTTCAGCGAGATCCTGCGCGTTACGCGCAGCCGGAGTTCGGCGGCGAGTTTCAGGTCCCTACCGAGGGCGAACCGGACTTTACTGAAACCCCAGCGCTGTAGTGCAACCGAAGGGCGTCCGGGAACCCGTGTATGGTAATTACGGCAGCCTCCCGATAGGAGAGACTACGGCGAGGCAACTTCGAGGCCGGTTACCGCTCGTGAGACGTGCGCCACAGCAGTTCTGGTGCTTGCTTCTTGCACCTCATCGTGCCTGAGGGGACCTGTCACCGTTTGTCGCGTGTGTCATCGCCAACCGAAGCCGTGCCTTGTCCCGAGAACGCCACAGACCTGCGTTAGGGACCAATCTCCATGCGCCGGGCGTAGCCGGTCAGCTCCACGTAGCCACGGCCGGACACTGGCCGCCCCAGTACCTCACCTGCAATCCGCACGCTGCCTTCCCAGTAAGTGACCGGAATGAGCCCTTCCAGATGCAGCTCCTGATCGGCCACCGTGGGCGTCAGCGTGAGGCGCAGGTTCGCTCCGGGGACATGGATGCGCCAGCCGGACGGGTAGACGGCGCCGCTATGGGGGCTGCGCCAGGCGCCGGTGGACTCCGCCTGGAAGTCCGAGATGGATAACGACTGGTGACTGCCGTCCGCCTCTACAAGCGTCCCGCCGGACGCAGGCTCGATCCGCCCGTCGGACTGGCGCAGGACGTAGAGCATCAGCTCGCGGCGGTCGTCCAGCTGCAGCGCGTACCAGTCCCACCCCATCACGTGAGGGGGTAGGCCGGAGCTAAAGAACTCGCGGTCCAGCCAAGCGCTACCGGTAACCGGTCGCCACTCGCGCCCCATGCGCAGCCTCCCCCGCGCGGCCAGGCGCGGAATAGAAAAGTAGTGGGAGGCATAGGCGGTGGAGCGAGACGACTTCCGGCTGATGCCCCGCTCTCCGTGGATAATGGGCGGCTTCTCGGGGAGTAGTTCCAGGTCGATGGCGATGTCCGCGGCCGTCGCCCGGAGGCGGTGCGTGTTGCCTTCCAGGCCCGCGCTCCAGTCGTTGATCCACACGCGGAAGCGGCTCGTGTCGGCGCCTGCCATACCGAGCGCCGGCCGTCCGGCCGACTCTGCTACGTGGAAGCTGCCGTGCGTCTCGTCGGTGACTGCCAGGTGGGCGAAGTAGATCGTGTGCAGCGCCCACGCGGAGTAACTGCGGGCGCGGCGGGGATCCAGACCCACGCGGAAGAAGGTTAACTCAAAGCCAAAGCGCCGTTGCCCGGAGGCCAGGTGGCCGGTGTAGTACCACCATTCGGTGCGGAAATCTGGATGGGCGGCCAGGTCGCGCGGGAACCGGTAGAGGTAGCCGGGCCGCACGGAGCGGTAGCCACGGGGTGGGAACGGTGACACACTGGCACGTGAGAGCGTGCCTTGGGCCGGAGAGGCGGGTGCGCGCGTTACCGCCGTCTGCCGCTCCGGCGCTCGCCGCGGCGCCCAGACCCACACAGCGGCCAGGCATGGGGCGGCGAGAAACGCCAGATAGCCTCTTATGCGCGTCATTCGCACGCCTACGGATCGCTCGGCAGGCGCCGGTAACGGAGCAGGCATAGCTTTATTATTAGGGAAGCGGCTAGAAAGGCAACTCGTTGGCCCGAAAAGGCCAACTCGCAGACGAGCGTGAATTCAAGCCATATTGGCGGGCTATGCCGGGAGGCTGCGCCTCGCCAAGCGCGAGCGCGGGCGCGGTCCGGCGGTAGCAGAGTGATGGGATCGGATTGGCTTTCCGGAACGTTACCCTGCGATCCGGCCGCTATCACCGCTGGCTCTTCCGCCGCTACATGCTTTACGAATGGCAGCCGGGGGAGTAAGGAGAAACCGGGGGTACGGGTGTATAGGAACGTAGGCGCCGAGCCTTGGGCATACGGTGTTCGGAATGCAGGCATACGCCTGCTGTCCGCAGGCCCAACGCCGAACACGTGCATACCTGAAGCCCTGACCGATGAAGTCTGCCAATCCCAACATCGCCGCGCGACTGATGGAGCGGGTCGCACAACACCCTGATCGGATCGCCATCGTGGAGTACGTGGGTGGACAGGCGCGGCGCGTTACCTTTGGCGCGCTCGCCACGCGGGTTGCTGCGCTCGCATCGGGGCTGCGGGCCCGGGGGGTCGAACCCGGGGATCGGGTTCTGCTGTTCATCCCGATGTCGATCGATCTCTACCTGGCGCTGCTTGGCTGCCTGCACTTGGGAGCCACCGCCGTGTTCGTGGATGCGTGGGCGGATCGTCACCGGCTCGATGCAGCCGTCGGTGCGGCCCATCCCAAGGCGTTCATCGGCGGCCCGAAGGCGCACCTGCTGCGGTTGTTCAGCGATGCGGTCCGGCGCATTCCCATCCGGCTGGTGGCGGGGCGCCGCTGGCTCTGCCTGGAACGGTACGAGCGCTCCCACCGGGTGTCGCCCGCGGCGCCGGTCGCGCCCGACGATCCAGCCCTCATCACATTCACCGCGGACAGCCGCGGTGCACCACAAGCCACGGCGCGTTCGCACGCCTTCCTCTGGGCGCAGCACCAGGCCCTGGCAGCCTATCTGGGTCTCACGGAGGCGGACATCAATATGCCCGCGCTCCCCGTCTGCGTGCTGAACAACCTGGCTCTGGGCGTTACGAGCGTGCTGCCCGACTTCGACCCGCGCCGTCTGGCGGAGATCGACCCCGCGACCCTCTATCATCAGCTCACGGCGGAGAAAGTGACGACTTCGAGCGGCCCCCCCGCCTTCTACGAGCGGCTGGCGGGCTGGTGCGCGCACCACCATCGGTGGCTGCCCCTGCGGGCTCTGTTCACGGGGGGCGCACCCGTCCTGCCGCCCCTCGCCCGGTTGTTGCAGCGCACGGTGATGGGCATGGTGCATGTGGTTTACGGCAGCACGACGGCGCCGATCGCCGACATCGAAGTGGGGGAGATGCTCTGCGCTATGGCGACCGAGAAACCGGGGAGCAGACCGGAGGGCATCTGCGTGGGCTCACCCGTGCCGGGGATCGCCGTGCGCTTGGTGCGGCCGTACGATGGGCCAATCGACCTGGAAGCCGGCGGCTGGCAGAAGTGGGAGGCGCCGCTCGGGGAGGTGGGGGAGGTGGTGATCGCTGGCGCGCCCGTACTGGCGAGCTATCTGGCCTATCCCGCCGCCGATGGCCAGCACAAGATCCGCGATGGCGATCGTGCTTGGTACCGCACCGGCGACGCCGCGCGCCTCGATGAGAAGGGCCGGCTCTGGCTGATGGGACGTGTCCGCGGCCGCGTCCAGCGCGGTGATTGCGTGTGGTGGAGCGTCCCTGCGGAGCTGCGCGCGCTGGACGTGGCGGACATTACCCACGCCGCTTACCTGGGCGTTCCCCATCTCCATTTCGGTCAGCGAGCGGTCCTCTGCGTGGAAGCACCCCGCGGTGAGCTATCGCCCGCCGAGCGCCAGGCGCTCCTGGCGGCCCTCTCGCCGATCCCCGTCGATGAACTCCACGTCCTGCGTCATATCCCCCGCGATCTTCGCCACGCATCCAAGACCGATACCGCAGCGCTCCGTTGCCTGCTCTCCGCGCGTCGTTCCCAGGCTGTCTGATGGAACACGGGTCCCGGGCGCGCGATATAATCCCCCTCGGCAGACACCCCGACCGCGCCGAGGGAGCGTATGCCCGCCATCGAAGTCCAGCGTCTCTCCAAGACCTACACCGCCTACGCCAAGGATCCCGGCCTCGCCGGGGCCCTGCGCGCCCTGTTCAGCCGCCGCCGGATCGAGATTCCCGCGGTGCGAGAGATCTCGTTCTCCATCGAGGAAGGAGAACTTGTCGGGCTGCTGGGCCCCAACGGCGCGGGGAAGACCACCGCGCTCAAGATGCTCTCCGGCATCCTGCACCCCACCTCCGGGCGTGCCACGGTGCTCGGCTACGCCCCCTGGGAGCGCTGCCCCGATCTGCTCCGCCAGATCGCCATCGTGATGGGACAGAAGAACCAGCTCTGGTGGGATCTGCCTCCCTCCGAATCGTTCCGGATGCTGAAGGAGATCTACGGCGTCTCGACGGCGGACTACCAGCGGCGTATGAAGGAACTCACGGAACTGCTGGAGATCGGCCCCCTGCTCAATATCCAGGTCCGGAAGATGTCCCTTGGGGAGCGGATGAAGTGCGAGCTGGTGGCAGCCCTCCTGCACGCGCCCCGCGTGCTCTTCCTGGACGAGCCCACCATTGGCCTGGACGTGGTCGCCCAGAAGCGCACCCGCGAATTCATCCGCGCCTACAACCGCGATCAGCGGGTCACCATTCTGCTCACTTCCCACTACATGCAGGACGTGCAGGAGCTGTGTAATCGGGTCATCATCATCGACCACGGAGAGATCGTCTTCGATGATGCGCTAGCGCTGCTGGTGGAGCGCTACAGCGACACCCGCCGGCTGCAGCTCGTCTTCGAGCGAGAGGTGGACGCCGAGACGTTGGCTCCGTTTGGTCGCTGCCTGGCGTGCGATGGCCTGCGCGCGACGCTGGAGGTGCCGCGCAGCCAGAGCGCGCGGCGGGCGGCAGAGATCCTTACACGCCTGCCCGTGGCGGATATCACTATCGAGGGCCCGGAGGCAGAGGAAGTGGTGCGCGAGATTTTCGCGGGCAGAGCCGCAGTCTGAGCGGCGAGCTCCGGCAGTACCGCTTGCGGCCTTAGTACTGCAACCGCACTTTTGATGAAGACAGTTGGTTGCTACGCGGAGGTCCCGGAGGGTGGCGCCGTCGTGGAGAGCGCCGTTCGTGC
>JACQGL010000067.1 GCA_016199525.1 Armatimonadota bacterium | reverse complement strand
CCCTTCTTGTGGCCGGTTCAGTGGGTAGCGCAGGCATCCTGCCTGCCCCGAAAGCCTGCCCTCGGGCCGTCAGGCTCGGGGCGTTCGGGGCCTGCACGCAGCGGCCTCCGTGCGGGGGCATGCCCCGAAAGCGTTCGGGGCGCTACGCCTCGGGCACGAATTCCTTACCTACTCACCTCGAACGCACCCAAAAATAGCGGTTGACTTGCGGCAGCAATCGGATTATAAGGAATGTAGTTAGATTCCCAAGCGCACAGCTCGCCGTCCAGGATTGCCGGGGGCTTGCAGGCCAGGAGCGCCGATACCGACGGATAGGCCGTCGGCGGCGCTCTTCGTTACAAATGGCCCGGATCGTGGATAGGATTACCTCGATGGATGCCGGCACACACACCCGCGTATCCCTGGAAGCGCTCTATTCCATCTCCAACGCCGTCAACGCCTCGCTGGACCTGAACGTCCTGCTCCCCCACGCGTTGGAGAAGGTCCTGGAGGTGTTCGACTTCCCCAGCGGGGTGATCCGCCTGCTCGACCCGCTCACTGGCGAGCTGGTCCTCACTGCCCACCAGGGTTTGCCGGAGGAGGTAGTAACCACCCGTTGTAAGATCCGTGTAGGCGATGCACCGGGGGGACTCGCGGCCCAGCGGCGCGAGCTGCTGGTGGTGGATGACCTGGCGCGCAGCCCCTACGTCCATTCCCCCTGGGTGCGGCACGGCTACCACACGTTCGTCTCCGTGCCGCTCCAGTGCAAGGTGATGCTGCTCGGCTGTCTCAGTATGGCGGATACCCGCGTCCGCCCCTTCGAAGCGGCCGACCGGGAATTGCTCACCGCGCTGGCAAACCAGGTGGGCATGGCGCTGGGTAACGCAGAGCTCTACGCGGCGGCGCAGCGCAAAATCGAGTACCTGGCCGCCCTCCACCAGTGCAGCCAGGACGTGGGCCCGGCCCCGGACCTGGATCGGGCGCTGCAGTTGACTACCGAGCGGATGGCGCAGCTGGTACGCCTGGAGCGCACCCTCGTGGTCTACTGGCTGCCCGAATCGGGAGAACTGGTGGGGACCGCCAGCTCCGGCTTCAGCGAAGAGGAGGTCCGCCAGCTGCGGGCTTGCCTGGAGGCATTGCCGCTGGCAGCCTCTGTGCTGCAAGGGCGACAGCCCGTAGTAAGCGAGGATCCCGCCGCCGAAGGCCTCCTCCCTGCCGATTTTGTCTACCGGACACGGATGTGTGCTGCCCTCGCCGTACCGCTGGTGGCGCACGACCAGGTGATCGGCCTGCTGCTGGGAGATCGCTGCGAGCAGCCACTTCGCCTTTCCCCGGATGAGATAGAGCTGGCGATGATCTTCGCCAACCAGGCCTCCGTCTGGATTGCCAATGCCCGTCTCTTCCTCGCTGAGCAGGCGGCGCGTGCCGAGGCCGAAGCCGCGCAGGCAAGATTTCGTGTCCTACTCGAATCTGCACCAGATGCGATCGTGATTCTTAACAGTGATGGGCGCATCTTACTCGTCAACACGCAGGCGGAGAAGGTCTTCGGCTACCGTCAGGAAGAATTGCTGGGCCAATCGATTGAGACGCTGATGCCCGAGCGGTACCGGAAGGTGCACATTACGCACCGCGCCCACTATCACTCCCATCCTCGCACCCGGCCGATGGGAGTTGGTCTCGATCTCCTTGCCAGGCGCAAGGATGGCAGCGAGTTTCCCGTGGAGATCAGCCTGAGCCCCACGTCCACCGAGAACGGCGCCGTGGTCATCAGTGTCGTCCGCGACATTACCGAGCGTAAGCGAGCCGAGGAGCGTCAGACCACACAGTTCGCCGTGTCTCGCATCCTGGCCGAGGCGGCCACCATCGGCGACGCCATCCCCCGGCTCCTGCAAGCCCTCTGTGAAGGTACAGGATGGGAGGTAGGCGAGCTTTGGCGAGGGGATCCGCTCGCCAACCGATTACGCTGGGAGGCAACCTGGCACGCGTCCTCGCTCCAAGTCAGGGAGCTCGAGGCGATCAGTCGCGAGATTACCTTCCCGTCGGGAGTCGGCCTGCCAGGTCGCGTCTGGGCCACTGGCCAGCCCGAATGGATTATCGACGTTGCCACCGAAGGAGATTTTCTCCGTTCTGATACCGCATCCAGAGAGGGACTGCACGGCGCCTTCGCCTTCCCCATCCAGAGCGGTGGTAAAGTTACCGGCATTATGGTGTTCTTCAGCCGCGGCACCCGCCAGCCCGATGACAACCTCCTGCGAATGATGGCTGATATTGGCTCCCAGATCGGCCAATTCATGGAGCGGAAGCGAGCAGGAGAGGCATTACGGGAGAGTGAGAAGCGGCTGCAGGCCATTCTGGATAACTCCACTGCGGTCATCTACCTGAAGGACACCCAGGGTAGATACATATTCATCAATCGCTGGTTTGAAACCGTGTTCAATACCTCCAGGGAGCAGGTCGCCGGCCAGACCGACTACGATCTCTTCCCCAAGGAAATGGCTGACGCATTTCGCGCCAACGATCAGAACGTGCTCGAAGCCGGAGCGCCCCTGGAGATAGAGGAAGCTGCCCCGCACCAGGATGGAATCCACACCTATATCTCGATCAAGTTCCCGCTTTACGATTCCACCGGCGTGCCTTACGCGGTCTGCGGGATCTCCACCGACATCACCGAACGTAAACGGGCGGAGGAAGAACGCGCTCATCTCCTGGCCAGCGAAAGGGAAAAGAGCGAGCAGTTGAAACTATCGGTGCGGGAGGCGCACCACCGGATCAAGAATAACCTCCAGGCCATTTCCGATCTGCTCTACCTGGAACTCTCCTCCAAGAGTGGTGCTTCCGCCAGCGACGCCCTGCGGGAGAGCATGGAACGTATCCAGGCCATCGCCCTGGTCCACGATCTCCTGTCCCAGGAAGAGGACGTCCGCGTGGTAGACGCGCGCGCCGTGGTGGAACGCCTGGTGCCGATGGTGTTGCGTAGCAGTGGCCTCTCTCCCGCAACCGTGGCGCTGAACGTTCAGGTTCCCTCCGTCCCGCTTTCCTCCAAGAAAGCCACCGCGCTGGCGTTAATCGTGAACGAGCTGGTAAGTAACGCCGCCAAGCACGCCTTCGCCGGACGCCAGGGCGGGCGGCTCCAGGTGCGCCTCGAACAGACGGACGATGGCCTGCTCCTGCGTGTCCAGGATGACGGCCCTGGGCTGCTGCCCGACTTTGATCTGCACACCCACGCCAATGTGGGTCTGATCGTGGTGCAGACCCTGGCCGAGCGGGATCTGAATGGTAAGCTAACCTTGGGGGGTGGCCCCGGTCTGGTGGCGCAGATTTGGTTTCCCTGGTAGAGAGAATACATGGCGCGCGCAAGAGTAGTGATCTGCGAAGACGAAGGCCTGACGACGCTACGGCTGCGGACTAGCCTGGCCAATCTGGGTTACGAGGTGGTGGGCGAGGCCAGGGATGGAGAGGAAGCAGTCGCCGCCGCCGTACGACTGCAACCGGATGCCATCCTGATGGACATCCGAATGCCGAAGCTGGACGGCATCGCGGCCACCGAGCAGATCATGCAAACGCAGCCCACCGCCATCGTGATGATTACTGCCTATAGCGAGCGAGAACTGGTGGATGCCGCCCTGCACGCGGGCGCCTCAGGTTATCTCGTCAAACCGGTCAGCGAGGAGCAGATCGAACCTGCCCTCGCCGTAGCATTAAACCGCTTCGCCGAGCTGCGGGAACTGCGCAATGAGGTGTCCGACCTGAAAGAAGCCCTGGAGACGCGTAAAGTGGTAGAGCGTGCCAAGGGAGTCCTCATGCGCCACTACAAACTAGCCGAGGATGAAGCGTACCGGCGGCTGCAGAAGCTTAGCCGGGATCGGCGCCAGACCCTGAAGCAGACGGCAGAGCAGGTGCTGGTCGCTGCCGAACTGCTGGGATAGTCGCACCGGTGTTCCGTCCCGACAACGGTCGGGGTTGCGAAAGCCTAACGGTACAGCGCGGGCACAACTGAAGATGTGAGCCTCATCGGCGACCACGGTCGTCGCCGCCGGGGGCCGGGCCATGATCGCCCGGGCACGGATCCTAACCGCCTTTGGGATCCAGCCCGGGCGTGTTTGTTGGTTGGGAGAAAAAAGATGGTCGGAAGGACGGAACGACTGCGGAGCCAGCTCGGAGAGGACCTGGAGCGGCTGGTAACCGGCTGCGCCAGCGGGGATCCCATCGCCTGGCGCCCCCTGCTGGAGGCGGTCCGCGAGCTGGCAATAGACCTGGCGCGCGGGACCTACCACCTGGGGCCGGAGGACGCCGAGGACGTTGCCCAGCTGGCTCAGCTGCGGGTACTGGAGCGCCTTCCCCAGCTGCGCCGTCCGCGCGCGTTTCCCCTCTGGGCGCGACGCCTGGTGCATCACGCCGCCCTGGATGCCCTGCGGTCCCGCAAGCGTTCGGGATTGTCGCTGGATGCCCTGCCCGCGCCCGAGGCACAAATCGTCGGCGCACGGGAGGTCAGCGACCCGTATGACCTGGCCCTGCTGCGGGCGGATTTGGGCCGTGCCCTGGCCCGCCTGCCCGCCCTCTACCGGGAGCCGATCCAGCTCCACCTGCTCGAGGGGATACCGCAGGACGAGGTCGGCCGTCGCCTCGGACGCCCACGCAGTACCGTCGCCACTCAAATCGAGCGCGGCCTCAGTCGCCTCCGGCGGACGCTCTCCTCTTTTTCTGTTGCAAATCGGTGAGACAGAACGCGACGCTGATGCGTCTTCATTGTTGACAATCGGAGGCCGTGACCCTGACCGTGCGGTCTCCGAGGGCCAGGCATGCCCTCTCTCGTGGACGCTGGTGCTCTGCACCGGATCTTCGGGAGTAGGGCTTTTTTTATTGCGAGGTGGGCAATGGTAACCCAGCAAGCGAGCGCGGAGACCGCCGATCACCTCTGGTCGGCTTACGCCTCCCATCCGACCCGCCGTCTACGCGAGCGGCTCATTGAGCAGTACCGCCCACTGGCCTATTCGGTCCTCAGGCGCATCCGTCGCCGTGGCGACGAGGACCTGGAACAGGTGGCTCTGCTCGGCCTCGTGAAGGCGGTGGATCATTTCAATCCCGCTCTGGGCAATCGTTTCTCCTCCTTCGCCGTGCCCACCATTTTAGGCGAGCTGAAGCGCTACCTGCGCGACCACTCCCGTCCAGTGCGTCCCCCCCGCTCGTTGCTCGACCTGCACGCCGCGGTGGTCGCCAAGGACCGCGAACTGACCGTCCGCATTCGGCGCACGCCCGCCATCCCTGAGCTGGCCAGCGCCCTCAGCGTGGAGCCGGATCAGGTAACGGAAGCCCTCGCCATTGAGGAAGCCTGCCATCCCTACTCGCTGGACGGGCTAATGGAATCGCTGGAACGCGACCAGCCAGTCGTGCTCGAGGAGTGCCTGGGGGTGGAAGACCCGGGGCTGGCGCAGATAGAGGCCCAAGTTGCCTGGAGCCAGGCGGTGAATGAGCTGGATCCACCGCTCAAGGAGATCATTGAGCTGCGCTATTACAGGAACCTGACCCAGAGGGAGGCAGCACGGCGGCTGGGCGTATCGCAGATGCACGTTTCCCGCCTGGAGCGGCGCGCGCTCGACCGGCTGCGCTGCCAGGTGATGGTTGCATAAACCTCTCCCCGCAGGGAGGCACGGCGCGGCGCCAGAGCGAATCCTTTCTACGGGCGGACGCCCCACCGGCTCCACCGTGGCAAAGAAGGAAGAGGGAAGATGGCCAGTTCTCCACGGGCGCTGCGCCTAGTGCGCTTGCCTGGCGAGTTTGGCCCGATTCTGCGCTGTGCAGGCGAGCTGAGCGTGGCCTCATCCGAAGCCCTGCGGCGGGAGCTGAACCTCCTGGTGATACTCGGCCATCCCGCGCTCACCCTGAACCTCTCCGGTTGCTGCTTTCTGGATATGGAGGGGATTCTGACCATTCTCCATACCTTCAAGCGATTGCGGCAGGATGGGCGCCGCCTGGTTGTGGTAGCGGGAACCGAACGAACGGCGCGTCTGCTGCAGGTGGTGGGCCTCACCCAGATCCTTCCCGTGTTCCCCACGGAGGAGGCCGCCGCCGCGGCGCTGCGGTGCGGAAGACCGTCCCCGTCCGCGCCGAAGAGCTGGGCGGTGGCGCGGATGGAAACGTTGGCCCGCTGGTGCGCCATCCAGGAAGCGATCGAAGAGGGGCCACCGGCGGAAGTGCTCCGCCAGATCACCTCGATGTTCACGCTCTGCGAGCGCGCCGAGGAGATCTTCCAGGAGCGTCCCACACCCACCGCCTACCGCTGCCAGTTCTGCCCCCTCTTCTATGCCCTGGGGGGACGGTCAGCGGATATCGGTTGCCGGAGTGCGCTGGACCCGGTGATTGAAGCAGTGCGCGTGGGGAACCTGGCCTCGGCACAGGCCCGGGTGGCGGACCTGATCGGCGCCATCGAGGAGATGCCCCTGCCGGAAGAGGGCCCTGCCCGGCCTGCCCCTCGCCCTTCAACTGCGGGACAGGCCGCTGGGCGGACGAAGCTGTAGGGCGGGATGGGGTAGATCCGACGCCATCCCGAGTCGCTCATCTTTCCCCCGCCGCCGGCTCGCCGGAGCAAAGTCGGATCACCAGCACCTCCAGCGCCAGTTCGGGGTTCTCCACGCCCCTTTCCCAACCTTTTAGCCCTGCCTCCGCCAGGCAGAGTCGGTCGAACGCCGCCCTTAGCTGCTCCCAGCTGAATCGCCCCGCCTGCAGCCACAGGTTCTTTCGCTTCCATACCTGGCGCGCGCTCACGTACAGGTTGCCCTCCCGGGGAAGCGCCGCCGCCACCCCGGCGGGCAGCTGGTCCGCCTCGTGAACGTGCGAGATGCCATGCTCCTGGACGAACTTCGCCTGGAGCAGTTCGCGGAGGGTGCGGCGCAGCCAGAACAGAATACGAGAGGGTGGCTCGCCCGCTGCCAGCAACTGGCGAAGCAGGGCCAGCGCCTCCACTCGCTTGCCCGCGGCAGCCGCATCCAGCAGGTGGAAGATGTTGTCGTCCGGGCGCGGGGGAAGGAGCTGGCGCACATCGTCCGCGGTGATCTCCACGCGCTCTCCCGCGTAGGCGACCAGCTTGTGGACCTCCTGGATCACGCCGGCGGCGCCCGGGCCTGCCCGCTGGATCAGCTCCGTGAGAGCGGCGGGGAGGAACCGCTTTCCCAGCGCTCTCGCCTCAGCCTGCGCTCGCTGAGCGAGGTCCGGCGGCCTCGCCGGACCGCAGAGCACCTCCTGGCCGCAGTGGCGGATCGCCTTTATCAAGGAGGGGGATACGGGCGCGCGGGGCCGGGAGTCCCGTTCCTCAACGTGCCGCGCCACGAAAATGACCGTGGCGTAGTCGGGGAGGCGCGGCAGCGCCGTTGCCAGCGCATCCTGGACTCCTTGCGTCCGCCGGTCCCGGAACCGCTGCGCGTTGTAGACGACGACCACGCGGCGCTCGGAGAACATGGCGCGGTCACGAGCCGCCTGGATCACCGTGTCCGCGGTAAAGCCGGGCGAGGTAGCGTCGAGGTATTCCACGTCCAGATCCCGGTTCTCGGGGGCAACGCGTTCCTCAATCAGCCGCGCCAGGATGCAGCGCTTCTCTTCCTCTTCCGCGCCCCAGAGAAGCACGGCGCGCGGCCCACCGGCGTCACCGGAGCTCCCCGCATTCGCGGCTCGAACGGCCACCCTCGACCTCCCTTCAGACGAAGCGTCAGCAGATTTTAGCCGATGGAGCCCGGAAACGCTGAATCCCGCCGCCACTTCGCCTGGCGAGGGGCCCGCGGCACGGTATTGCGGAGGTGACGCAGGTCCGCCCGCCAGGCGGCCTCGTCAGTGGTAAGGAGGCTGTCGCGGCCGTAGAAGACCTCCTGGAACGCCTGCGTTACCCGTTCCACCACCGCCAGTGCCGGGGCGTCCTCTCCCCATTGCCGCGCCAGCCACCGGCGGTACTCCAGCGGTGTCATGCAGGGCTGACGTGACCAGCCGCGGCGCGCCAGGAGGCGAAGCATCCGGCGGTAGGTAAGCCACACGTCCGAGACGGGCTCACGCCGGCGGTAACTCTTCCGCCAGCGAAGGAGGCCTTGCCAGAGCGGGCGACTCGCCACGTGCAAGGCGGACAGCAGTACCGCGAGCAGGACCGCCAACAGCAAGTACCTATCCAGCCCGCCCTGGAACAGCTGGCGCAGAAAGCGCCCCACGCCGCTTACCATCGAGACGACCGGACTCTCTACCAGCTCCGCTGCCGGAGGAGCAGGATTGAAAGCCACCCAGCCGTAGCTCGGGAAGTAGACCTCGAACCACATGTGGGCGTCGCTCTGGCGAACCACGTAACCATTGCCATTCCGGAGCGGTTCTTCCGTCAGGTAGCCGATGGCAGCGCGGGCGGGCACGCCGGCGGCGCGGCACATTAGCACCGCGGCGGATGCCGCCAGGTCACACGCCCCGCGCCGGGAATGGAAAAGGTAGAATTCAACCGCGTCCTCCCCCCGGGGTGTTGGTTCTTCCGCCAGGGTATAGGAGCAGGTCTTCTCGATGTGCTGAATGATAGCCTGCGCTTTATCATAGCTATTCGTCAGGCCGCGTGTCACCCGCGTCGCCAGCTCGCGGAGGCGGACGGACTGAATCGGTACGGACAGGTAGGAGCGGGGCTCGAACGTCGCCAGATTGGCCGGTGGCGCACGGCGCAGCGCCTCTGGTTCAATCGTAACTACTTCAGATTTAACTTTATAAACCGTCCCCGGATACAGGTAGGACGAGCTGGTTACCGTCCCCGCTGGCTCAACATTCAGCGCCGGGTTCGGATGGCGTATCTCAACTGGTCGGACCAGAACGGGCAGGACCGGACTCAAGGTGCTGCGTAGCAGCACCAGCTGGTCAACAACCGTCGTGTGCACTCCCTGTGTCTGCCGTCGGTCAGGGTCAGGGGCCAGGTGGTGGATATACCACTGGCGCGTCGTGGCCTCCTCCGCCCCAGGCGGGAGTTCGGGCGGCACCGCCTCAAAGGCGTATTGCGGCTGGCGGGTGCCGCGGCCCAGCACCGCCCAACCGTTCCACACGTATTCGTCCAGAATGGAAGTCTGGAGCAGCAGCGGGGCCGATGCTTTGGTGTAGACATTGAGCACCGGGTCGGATGCGAGTGTAATCGGCCCTGCGCCGACGGGAACCGTACCCACGAGAAACTGGGTTGCCATGTTGAACGTGCGCGGGAGCTGGGTGCGGCCCAACGTCGGCAGCGCGGAGGACGTCAGGCTTGCCAGTACGGGCTGCCCTACCGCGGTAAACAGGGCGCCGCCCACAAGACAGAGGCCGAAGATCCCTGCGGCGGTCAGCAGGTGCCAACTCACCGGACGTGGCACCCCGTGCACATCTTCAACCCGTTGCAGGTGCTGCTCGTAGATCGTCATAAAGATGACGCCGAAAACAAACAGGCTGAAGAATACGGGCATCTCGAGGTTCGGGTTGTTGCTGCTCATCAATCCCAGCATTGCCAGGCTGGGTACGGCGCTGAACAGGAGCGAGGCATTGCGGATGGCGGCAAAGCTGAGAAATACCGCGAGCCAGGCAAGGATGGTGGCCGCCTGCAGGTCTGTCGGCAGCCGTGCCATTCGGGTCTGCCCCCGGTAGTAAGGCAGACCCTCCATGATCCACACTCCCGCCAGCGTGAGCACCGCGAGCAACACTATTCTGGGGTCAACGCGTATGCGCCGGAGGACAAGGCTAACGGCGTGTCCCGTGAGAACCAGGGCAATCCACAGCTGCGAATACGGGAGTCGAGTTAGGGTTACGGATACGGCCCCCACGCCACAGAGAGTCACCAGGGCGCTGGCGGCGTAGAGGGGAAGCAGCGTCTCTACCGTCTGGTCGCGCGGGGATGGGCGGGCAGTGGCGGCGCTTCCGATCATCGTCCACCTCCCTGAACTACCGCGGCCAGCACCTCCCCCAGGTCGTCACCGCGCCGGAAGAGAAGGAAGGCCGCGCCCATCGCCGTCACCTGCGCCCCGAAGTGGCGCGCATCCAGCGCCGGCGCGTTCGGATCGTAGCTCGTTGGGTCCAGTGCCAGCACGGTCACGTCCACGTGCGCGCTCTGCAGCACCCCGACCGTCTGCAGCAGTGGCGGACCGAGACGCGGGGTGATCCAGAGAACGCTGGCGCCGGCGGTGATCTGCCCCAGGTGCTGGAGAAGCTCGTGCTCCACGCCCTGCGGGGCTGATGCCCGAAGGCGGGCCAGCGTTTCCATAATCCCCGCCAACGCGCGCTGCCCCGGCTCGGAGGAGGGTCGCCACACGGACCACCCCGGGGCCACCAGCCGGATGGAGTCGCCCCGCCGCGCCGCCACCGTCGCCAGGCTGGCGGCCAGTGTGACGCCATATTCCAGCGAGGTGTGCGGCGGCGCCCCCAGCTCTGAGCCCCGGATCGTCTCTAACGCCAGGATGACCTCCGACGTCCGCTCCTGTTCCATTTCACGGACGGCTAGGTGGCCGATGCGTGCGGACGAGCGCCAGTGAATGCGCCGTAAAGGATCTCCCGGCCGGTACTCCCGGATGCCAAAAAATAGATTCCCTTCCCCGCGCTGCCCGGTCGAATCCATAGGCGAAACACTGCTCGTCAGGCCCACCGGCAGCAGGTGCGGCGGCAGCGGGATCACGCGGGGATATACCAGCACCTCTGAACGTACCGGCAGGATGGTTGTCCTCTTCGACATGCCCAGCGGATCCGCGCTCTCAATCCGCGTTGCACCCAGGCGGTGCAAACCCCGCACCTCCGGCCGGACGACGTAGCCCACGCGGTCGCTGCCGCGCGGCGGCAGGTGGATGGGCAGCTCGGCACGGCCCACGGCCACTAGGCCCACGGGAAGCTCATCCGCCACCGTGAGGTGCAGCTTGGGCCACGGATGGCCATTGTGCACCGTGAGTTCCACGGAGAGGTGCTCGGCCACCGAGCCCGTGGCCGGGACCCTTCGGTCCACGGACAGTCTGCGGGGCTGGGTAATGGCGTAGAGGTAGCCCGATACGGGAAGCGACAGGAGGATGCCGCACATCCAGTACATCGTGGGCAGGTTCAGGATCACGCCCACGGTGAGGATGCAGAACGCCGCCGCCAGTACAGTGATGAGTTTTGTAGCCCTCATCGCGGTTCCGCCGTCCACACGGGGAGGCGTGTGCCCGCAGTCGGGGATTAGGCGCGGCTGGGCGCGGCGTCCACAGGCACCGGCACCTGCCGCATCACGTCGCGAATCGTCTGCTCGCCGCTAATCCGACGCAGGCGAGCCTCCGGTTGAAGCACCAGCCGGTGTGGCAGCACGTAAGGAGCCAATAGCTTGATATCGTCCGGCAAGACATAGCTGCGGCCGCGCAGTCCGGCCAGCACCTGCGAGCAATGAAGTAGATCCAGCGAACCTCGCGGACTCGCTCCCAACGCCAGGGACGGATGAGCACGCGTCGCCTGCACCAGCGCGACGATGTAATCCTTGATTGCCGGACTGATGTGGACCTCCCGGAGGGCGGCGCAAATCTCCTTCACCTCCGCGCCGGCGAGCACGGGTCGAACGTCTTGAATCGGGTGGTAGCGCTCTTGCCGCGAGAGGATGGTGGCTTCATCATCGGCGCTCGGGTAACCGAGCGACAGCCGCATGACGAAGCGGTCCAGCTGCGCCTCTGGGAGGGGAAACGTTCCCTGATATTCGATGTTGTTCTGGGTGGCGATGACGAAAAATGGGCGCGGCAGTATGTGTGTCACCCCGTCCACGGATACCTGGAATTCCTCCATACCCTCCAGCAGGCTCGATTGTGTCTTCGGGGTGGCGCGGTTGATCTCGTCCGCCAGCACGATGTTGGCAAATACGGGACCTGGGTGAAAGTTAAACTCACTCGTCTTCTGGTTAAATACCGAGGTACCGGTGATGTCGGAAGGGAGCAGATCGGGCGTGAACTGAATGCGCTTAAAGGAGCAATCCAGGGAGCGCGCCAGGGAGCGCGCCAGCATTGTCTTGCCCACCCCGGGGACATCCTCGATCAGGAGATGGCCTTCCGCGAAGAACGCCACGAGCGCCAATTCCACCACGGGGCGTTTTCCGACGATAACTCGCTCGATCTCCTCTACGAGGTGGCGGACTCGGGGGCATGCTTCCGATACTTGCATCACGCGGGTTGGTCCTCAACGGCACTGCATAGGGGCAGTGTACCACACGAGAAGATATCCGTCAATCGGCCAACAATGGGAACGGTAGATTCTTAACGGCGGGCACGGCCCCGCGGAGGGAGGAACCTGAGCAGCCAGAGCCTTCCCTCCAGGCGAACGAGCCACGTGCGCCAATCTCGCGAGGCGCTTAGCAGCGCGGCGCCGCCATCGACCGGCGCAAGGTGGATGGCATTCGCGCCGAGGTCCCACCGGCGCAGGTAGTGCAGACGGTGCCCCCGTTCGCGCACCTCGATGAGGCCGACAAGGCTCTGGCCGTCTGCCGTCCAGAACACCTGATGGGGGCCGGATGCCCGGGCCCATCGCCGGCGCTGCTGTTCGCGCTTCCATGCCGGCCAGCTCCAAGCGATCCGCGGCGTGCGCCCCCGCGCTTCCAGGAGCCGAATCTCGCACGTGGGCGAAAACTGTTCATCAGGGAGACCCGCCGGCTTCATCCGCGCCTGCGGATAGGCAAGCCACTGCCCGCTTGGCGACCAGGATGGCATCCGTGCACCGTGCAAGATCGTTCCCACGGCACGCCTGGTGGCCGTAAACCGCCGGAAGCCATCCTCCACGGGTAGCACGTACAGGGAGCCGTCAGGGCTCCAGAGCGGCACGTCTCCCAGGGAGGTCCACTTCGGCGTGCCGCCGTGCGTGGGCACGGACCAGATGGCGTTTCCCTCCGCCACCACGACTTCGGTAGGCGACCGACCCCAGGCGAGATCGGTCACCGCGAACGTGCGTCCCGCCAGGACACGGATCTGCTGCCCGCTGGCCTGCAGAAGCAGCAGTTGCCAGCTCGCCGGAGGCCCGTCCGGGTCCCGGTACGCCACCACCAGCCGGCGACCGTCCAGGGAGCAAACCGGGTCCGTCCACTCCCCATCCGCAAGGTGCACTTCGGCGGCGGTAAAGGCAGGGAGGGCGCGCCGAAGGGCATCAGTGAGCGCCAGCGGGTGGCGTGGCGGCTGCATGGGGACCGCCGCGGCAGGCCAGCCGACGGCGCTGCCCAGGAGAAACAGCAAGATGCCGGCTTTCCGGGGGAGGGTCCGCTGCATGGCCCGGCGGCTCCACGGTTAACCGCCCCTCTGGAGAAGAGCGCTAGATGGCGGCACCTACCCGTGCAGGCGCTCATCTGAGCGTTCGCTGCCCGTTCGGCTGATCCCTTCTGGTAACGGCAGGCGGGATGTCTCCTGACTCTCCTACCGCTCGTGGTAAGGCGGTTGATTGCCGTTCGTTCACAGCAACGCGCGGTTCCGCAACCGTGGACACGCCCTATCGCTACTACGAACAGGTCGGCACCGCCCGTCTCACCGGCGTAGCAACTCGTACACGGGTGTGTTCAGCCCTTCGCTACTGGTCAGCAACGAGCGCCCGTTACGGCTATAGGCAATCGCCTCGCCGCCACTGACAGCGGGCAGAGGGATCCGTACCGGCTGCCGTCGGAAAGCGCCCGCCATGTCATCCTGCTCCACCTTCCATTCGTAGGCGTTGGCATAGGTGCGCACCACCACCCGCTTCCCGTCTGGTGAGATATCTCCCCCCGTAACCAGGAAGTTATCGTCCGCGTGGCGCTGGGAGCCCGCCACGGGAGGAAAGGGCCCGAAGTTCACCTCGGCAACCTTCCGGAGCCGATTGATCCTGCCAGCCCGCAATGGCGTAGGCGCGACGTAGACGGCGCTGCTTTTCCGGGCTTTAGTGACGATGAACACCTGCCCTGTGCGCGGATGCACCAGCAACGTCTCCGCATCGTGCGCTCCGTCTTCGTACTGCAGGTCGAAACGGAGGGCGGGCGCGGTAGCGGCGGAGATTCCGATCCGCGTGGCGTCTATCACCGGTTCCGGGATGCGATAGACGCTCACCACCGGGCGGAAGCCTAAATTGTCCCCGATATCCCCCAGATAGAGCGCGGGCTTACCTTTCTCGTCCGGGCCGCGAGCCATATCCTCCCAGTCCAGGTGGGCAGCGCCCGTCACGCGCAATGTGGCCAGTACCTCCCCCTTCCGGTTCACCGCGTAGAGATTCGGCCCGTCGCCGCTGTCGTTGTGGGTAAAGAAGTAATCGTCCGACCTGGAGCTGGCCACCAGGCCGCTCGATTCTTGGATCAGAGGACTCTGGAGCCGGCAGAGCACCTTCCCTTCCGTATACGGACACTCCGGCGCCGCACACGCCGAGGATGCGAGCAGCAACGCCAGGGCGAGACAGCGGCAGAAAGACTGGATCATCGTGCGCTCCTGAACGTTGGCGGAGACAAGCGGGTCACCCCTCCTTCCCCACCTGCACCCCTGGATAGTAATGCCGCAGAATCTGACGGAAGTTGGCGTAGTAGGGTGGGCGCGCCATTCCGTCCGCACCGATCTGGCACAGGCCCAACCCATGGCCGTTGCCCGTTCCTGTGATCCGGAACTCCTCTGGCGAAACCCGCTCGATCTTCGCCAGCGTGGAGCGCATCTGCCGCGGCCCCACCCGCCGCCGGAACTCCCAGCCGGAGAGCATCCGCGTCAGGCGCTGCGTGGCGCCGGTCGGCGCCAGAACCTCCCCCTCAAGGAACACGCGTTGCACCCGGCCGGTGACATCCCGGTCGCCAAACCGCGCCGACAGCAGTTTCCCGACCGCCGTCCCGGGGTCCTCGTTCAGCCGTGCCTCCAGCTCCGCCACTGGCACGCGGGCAGACCACCAGTGGTGCGAACTCCGACGGCAGTAGTCCGGGCCTGCGGGACGAGGAGCATCCCGCACGGGCCGGAGGTAGGACGGCGGCGGCGCGGGCATATCCGGCAGCGGTACCTCGCGGGCGAACGTTGTTTGCCCGCCGCAGTCGGCAGAATAGAAGGTGCAGGCCAGCTGGCCGCGAAACCAGACGCACAGGCCACGTGTAGCGCGCACCGCTCGCAGCCCGCGCGGGGAAGCGGTCGTATGGCCCAGGTAGACCTGGCAGTGGGGGCCGTCACAGAGATCGTAGCCCGCGTCCGTATGCTTGTCCAGGTTCCGCAGGGCGTAGGTGCGGGCGGCCACCGCCAGGGCCTTCTGTGCCTCTGGGGCGAAGGAAGGGGGCAGCTCGCCCGGTAGAACGCCTTCCAGATAGGTCTCCAGGCGCACCTCGTTGACCACCTGGAGCCCTCCCGCAGCGGGGTAGACCAGGAGCGGGGAAGGATAGCGTCCCGAGGTAGTCGGGATCGCCAGGCGGCCGCCGCGCACCTGGATCCGCACGCTGGGAGCGGCGATCACCGGCCCCGGGCGCTCGATCTGTATTTGCCCTGCGTGCACATCCAGGACCAGGCGCGCCGGCTGACCGGATGGCAGAACGGCCAGGCGGTGCCCGGTGGCCGCATCCACCAGCATGGCGCGTGCGCTCGGAACCACCGTTACCGCCACGCCACCGCTCGCCTTGCGGAGTCCGATACGCAGCACCGGGTTGCTCCCGGGGTGGGGCGTGGGGCGGGGCGCCGGGGCAGCCAGGGCGGGCGGTGCTCCCGGATGCCTGGGCAACGATGGCCGGTTGGCAGCACACCCGAGCGCGAGCGCGGCGAGCGAGAGGCCCATCCCGATGGCCTTCGGGAGCGTGCGGGTACCTGGCAGATGAGGAAACCAAGCGACGAGGAAGCCGGAACACGAAGAAGCCAGGCGACGACAGAATGAGAAAACGGGGCGCGAGGGGCCGCTGCCCTTCATTTCCGCCTCTGGTCGTCTCATCGTTTTCTCGTTTCGTGGTTTCACCCGGCAGTGGTCTGGTGACAAGGTATCCGGTGCACCGCATTAATGCCGCATGGTCGAGCGCCCGCAGCGGCACCGGCGTGCGCACCTCTCCGCCGCTGTTCTGGGAGACGTTCCGTGACCCAGACCGACCGCCGCTACATTCTTCTATACGAGAGCCGGTGAAGTGTCTGAGCCCGCTGGGCGCGCCGGGCCGTGTGCCTGGTAGGGGAAGCCCGACTGCGGCTCGTACCCCTGCGCAGCGAGGTAGCGGCGCGCCTTCTGGAGGACGTGCCCGCCGAGGAGCGCCTGCGCCACGCCTGGCTGTTGGCTCCGGACGGGCGCCGCTGGATGGGCGCGGATGCTATCTGGCACACCCTCTACCTGGCGCCCGGCGGCTGGTTGCTCCGGCCGCTCCGCCGCCTCCCCGGGTTTCACTGGATCAGCGACCGCCTTTACGATTGGGTTGCGCACCGCTGGGGGCCGCGGTGGGGAGAGTAGATCACAACCGTCGGCCCGTTGGGAGGCTGGCACATTGGCAGATGAGCGGGTCGTAGATCGGTGCGTTTACAGGTTAACAGGTTGTAGTACACAGATTGCAGGTTGGCAGGCTCGCGCGTCCGGACCGTTGAACCTGCCAATCTTCGACCTTCAAACTTTCCAACCCTCCAACCCCCTTCCGTAGTTCGGCACCGGTCGGATGCCCGTGCAGTGAACTGGGGTAAGATGACCAGTGAGCACCGCCGTCACGCCATCGTCAGTTCCTGCCAGTAGCGCCCAATCCTGCCTGCATGACGTCTATGGAACAGCGTGTCCGGGTCTTTAGCATCCGACAGTTCACCCTGCGGCCCCTCGCGTGGGGAGACGCCGTGGTGCTGCTCGGGGTTGCCGTGCTGGTCTACGTCGGGGTGCGCCTGGCCCTGGCTACGCCGGCGGTGATCCACGGCCCCGCCATTTCGCTCTCCCCCCGCGCGTTGCCGCTATACGCAGGGCTTTCCCTGGCCCGTATGGGAGTGGCTTACCTCCTATCTCTGTTTTTCTCCCTGGTGTACGGCTATCTGGCGGCCTACAACCGCCGGGCAGAGAAGATCCTCTTGCCGTTGCTGGATGTGCTCCAGAGCATACCGATCCTGTCATTTCTGCCCGTGGTAATGCTCAGCCTGCGGGCCATTCTGCCGCAGCACGTGGCCGCCGAACTGGCATCCGTGGCGCTCATCTTCACCAGTCAGGCGTGGAACCTTACTTTCGCCTGGTACCAGGCGTTGACCACCATTCCCAAAGAGCTGCGAGAGGCCAGCACTATCTTCCGGTTCAACGGCTGGCTGCGGCTCAAGACGCTGGAGCTGCCGTTCGGCGCCATCAGCCTCACCTGGAACAGCATGGTGAGCTGGGCGGGCGGCTGGTTCTTCCTTATGGCCGCCGAGATCTTCACCGTCGGCCAGCGGGATTTCCGGCTGCCCGGCCTGGGAGCCTACCTGAGCGAGGCTGCCCGCCAGGCGAACCTCCACGCCCTGGCGCTGGGTATCGGCACGCTGATTCTGTTGATCATCGCTATGGATCAGCTCGTCTGGCGCCCGCTGCTGGCCTGGTCGGATCGCTTTAGCCTGGAACTCGTCGAAAGTGAAAACCCATCTACGTCCTGGTTCTACGAGACGCTGCGGGCTTCCCGCGTCGTCGAATCGCTGGGACGGCACCTTCTGTCGCCCCTGTCGGAACACCTGGATCGCGCCCTGCTGCGCCGGTTTCCGGCCGCCGTAGCCACCGCGCCGGAGAAGGCGGGCACCTCGCTGGCCGTCTATCCGGCCGCCGTTCTGGGGGGCATGGGGCTTCTCTATGGCGCGGGCCTGGCGGGGGACATGTTGCTGAAGGTCCCTCTGGCCGAGTGGGGAGCAATCGGTGTCGGGCTGGTGGCGACGCTGCTCCGTGTGGCGGCGGCGCTGGCGATTGCCCTTGCCTGGACCACTCCCATAGGCGTCGCCATCGGCACCAACCGTCGCCTGGCGATATGGCTGCAACCGCTGGTGCAGATTGTCGCGTCCGTGCCCGCTACCGCGCTCTTTCCCGTTTTTCTGCTGCTGGTCCTTCATCTGCCGGGCGGGTTGAACCTGGCCGCCCTTTTATTGATGCTGATGGGTACGCAGTGGTATCTCCTGTTCAACATCATTGCGGGCGCCAGCGCTATTCCCCAGGATCTCAAGTACACCGCCGCTCTCTTGCAACTGAACCGGTGGCAGCGCTGGATCACCCTGATCCTGCCGGCGCTGTTCCCCTATATCATCACCGGGGCCATCACTGCCGGCGGCGGCGCCTGGAATGCCAGCATTGTCGCCGAGTACGTGACCTTTGGCGGCCGGACGCGGCAAACCATCGGGATTGGCGCTCTCATCGCCCAGGCTACCGCTACCGGCGATTATCCGCTCCTCCTCGCAGCCACGCTCGCCATGATCCTCACCGTGGTCGCCATTAACCGCCTCGTGTGGCGCCGGTTCTACCGGCTGGCAGAGGAACGTTTTCGCATGGAGTGATCCATGACCACGAACAGCCACCTGCTGGAACTGCAGCACATTCACATGATCTACACCACTGGCCAGCGCCAGTTCCCCGCCGTGCAGGATGTTAACCTGGTGGTAGACGAAGGAGAGTTCGTCGCCCTCCTGGGGCCCTCAGGGTGTGGGAAAAGCACGCTGCTGCGCATTATCACCGGCCTGCAGGCGCCCACCGAGGGTCAGGTCCTCTATCGCGGTCAGCCTCTGCATGGTGTCAACCCCTATGCGACGATCGTGTTTCAGAGCTTCGCCCTCTTTCCCTGGCTCACCGTCCAGCAGAATGTGGAAGTGGCGCTCAAGGCGCGCGGGGTGCCACCGCAGCCGCGTTCGCTCCGTGCCATAGACCTGTTGGACAGGGTAGGCCTGGACGGCTTCGAGACCGCTTACCCGCGCGAGTTGTCTGGTGGCATGCGGCAGAAGGTGGGGTTCGCGCGCGCGATGGCCGTGGAGCCGGAACTGCTCTGTCTGGACGAGCCGTTTTCCGCTCTGGACGTGCTGAGCGCGGACGCGCTGCGCGGGGAGCTGCTGGAACTGTGGCTCGGCGGCGGCATCCCCACGCGCGCCATCCTCATGGTCACGCACAATATCGAAGAGGCCGTCTTCATGGCGGACCGCATCGTGGTGATGGAAAAAGACCCGGGGCGCGTGGTCGCGGACCTGCCGGTGAACCTGCCACACCCGCGGCACCATAAAGGGTCGGAATTTCTGGCCGTGGTGGATCGCGTCTACGCTACCCTGGCGGGCCAGACGGAGCCGGAGCACGTGGAAATGGGCACCGCCCCTGGCGAACCCGGCCGCACACGCGCGCTGCCGCTGGTCACAGTGAACGAGCTGGCGGCGGTGCTGGAACATCTGGCCGACGTCCCGCACCACCGCGCCGATATCTACCGCTTGGCCGACGACCTCAAGATCAATTCGGATCACCTTCTCCGCCTCACGGAGGCGGCGGAGTTGCTTGGATTCGCCACCGTCGCCCAGGGCGATATCAGCCTCACTCCCCTGGGAGAAACCTTTGCCGCTGCCAGCATTGTGGCGCGCAAGGAAATATTTGCCACCCGCATCCGCCGCTTGCCGCTTTTCAGGTGGCTCCTCGCTATGCTCGCTGCCGCCGACAACCATCAGATTGAAGCGGACGTCGCGCAAACCGCCCTCGGTCTGGATTTCCCCCCTCCAGAGGCGGAGCGCCAGATCGAAACTGCGGTGGGCTGGGGTCGCTACGCTGAGCTGCTTGCCTATGATGACAGGCACGGCGTCATCTATCTGGAGCCTGGAGGCGTTCGTTAACGGGTGTCATTCTGGCAGCGGCAGCGCGATCGTCTCCCGTCGCTGCGCGGAAAGATATACCGCCTCCGTGAACTCCATATATCGCACGCCGTCTGCAAACGAAGGCTCCGTGGCGCCGCCCTCGCGCACCGCGCGGACGAAATCCGCCTCCACCGTCCACTCTCGCGCTTCCCCCGGCGGGATGGGGATAGGCCGCCGTCCCTGCTCGTCCGACCGCGCGCCGAAGATCTCGTCGGTGTCCAGGTCGTAGATCAGCGTGCCGCCCGTGCCGTAGATCTCGATCCGGTTGTGCGGAGCGTTGGGGGCAACGCCGCTAAAGTGGTAACCGGCGAGAGCGCCGTTCTCCATCTCGGCGGCGATAGCCACGCTCTCCGCAATCCGCACCGGCACGCACACCCCTGTCTCCGGATCGGCACGCAGGGGGGTGTGAGTCTTCAGGATCGCGGTCACCAGCCGGTGGGTGCCCAGCCAGCGGTGAATCACTTCGATCCACATCCCCAGCGTCAGCGTGTTATAGCCCTGGATATCGAAGTTCTGCCGCCAGTGGAGGGGCGTCTTCGGGTCCAGGTTGGCAGCGGAGAAGCCGGTGGCGTGGACCTCGCGCGGCTCACCGAGGAAGCCTTCGGATAAGAGGCGGCGGATGACGCGGTCCCCACGCATCCCGTGCGGGGCAGGGCAGAGCATAGTGGCCCGATCCGGGTGCTCGCGAGCGGCGCGGAGCATGGCGCGTGCCTCCGCCAGGTTGCGCGCCATCCGCGCCTGGCAGAAGACGTGCTTGCCCGCATTCAGGGCGGCAATGCTCACCTCCGCGTGCATATTGGGCCACGTGCCGATGAACACCGCGTCCACGTCGTCCATCGCCAGCACGTCGTGCCAATCGGTGGTCACGCGGGGGATGCCCCATTCCTGCGCCACTGCCTCCGCCGTGGCTCGCGTGCGGTTGCAGACCGCCACCACGCGCACAGCGGGAATTAGCTTCAACTCCGGCAGGTGCCGCCGCCGGACGATTCCTCCCGCGCCGATGATGCCGATGTTCAAGGTTGCCATGGTTTCAGGAGAGACGAAGGGATGACACAACGAGGCAACAGGCCGGATGATGAAGGCTCGCCCAGATCCGTTTCCTCGTCTTCTCTTTATCTTCGTTTCCCCGTTTTGGCGTTCCCTTATTTCTTGCCCGTCTCGCTGCGGCCGAGTAAGGCCCCTGCACCCACGCGACATCCCTCTGGCTAGAAGGCGTGTCGTAGCCAGATGTTCCAGCGGTTGTTGGTACCGGGATCCAGCCCGCGAAACTGCGTGTGGAACAGCATCCAGTCGATGCCCACCGTCAAACCGCTTCCCAGGTTCAGGCGGTTCACGACGTAGTAAGAGCGGTTCAGGGTCCGGCCCACGGCGGTCTGGTTGGCGCCCGTGAAGGGGGTCACGTCCTCGTTCTTGGGGTCGTCGATGGTAAAGCCGCCGCCCAGGGTGTAGATCTCGTTGAACTGGTACAGCAGCTCCGCCCAGCCGCCGTGGGAGTGCACCTCTTCGCCGGTGATGGTGTTGATATTCTGGCCCACGCCGCCGCGCACGTCGGCCAGCGCCTTGCCAAACCACCCCTCTCCCTGGAGAAGCAGCTTCTTGGTAAGCGGCAGGCGGAGGTCAATCCCGAGGGCCTGGCTGTTGAAGGACCGGTGGCCGCTGACCGCCTTGTTACGATCGATACGGAACTGGCCGCTGTGGCCCCAGAGGCCCGCCTCCCAGGTCTGCCCGGCCACCCAGGAGGGCTGATTCAGGGCCACCCGTGCCTGGAGCGTGGGCCGGCGGCTCTCTTCACCGTCCACTACCTGGTCCGCGTCCAGGTCCTGGGAGTCCACGGCGCCCGGAGAGCCGACCATCACGCCCAGGCTGGCCTTGCCCTTTCCAGCCGTGGGTTCCCACACAAAGCGCAACTGGGGACGCCGGTCCCCCAGGTTACCGGCGGTCCACATCACCACGTCGTCGTTCGCCATGGGGAAGAGGGGTGAGATCAGATCCCACGTCTGGCCGAAGAGGAAGTGGGCGCGCTGCCAGTCGAGCCGCCCGTACCCGTGCCGCATACGAACGAAGGCGCGGGAGTTGGAAGTCGCCGAGTTCCGATCCGGTAAGATATTAAAGAAGTCAATTTCGAGCTTGCCGGTGAGTTTGGCATCACCCAGAATTCCGACTGGCGGGGCTTCCGTGTCCAGACCCAGGCGGGTGAGACGAGGGTGAATCGAAAAGTCGCCGTCGGTGCGATTGGCGGCGCGCGGATCTTGGGGGGAGAGCACCCAGAACGGCAGGTGCGGGCCGGCGAACATCCGGCGGGAGTCCACATCCACGTCCGCCCGCGCGAAGCCATACAGCCGCGCCTTGAAGCCCGGCCGGACGGTGACGGGGCCGGGTTCAGACGGCCCCGGTGAAATCGGGGCGGGCGCACGCTTCTGCAGCGCTTGCACCTGTCGCTCGAGAGCCCGGATGCGCTCTTCCTGCTGCTTCTGGCGTTCCTCCGCCTCGCGCTGAAGCCGCGCCAGTTCCTCCCGCAACGCCTGAACCTCCGCGGGCAAAACCGGGGCCGCGGGTGGCGATGGCTGCTGCCCGAAGCCGGGAGTGGTAGACAGCAACACCAGCGCCAGGGTGCCGATAAGGGCGGTGCGTGGCACGTGAGTTCCTCCTCGGTTCTGTGGGGAATGAGCGACTGCTTTACCTTAGACCAGCATACTTCGCTAAAATCCATCCGCCAGATTGATATTCTCTATGACCCCTAATCCAAAGATAGAGGGAAGGTGGGGCAATAGCGCTCATTCAGTTGACAAGAGAATGCTTGCTGACCTGGGTTCTGGAGCGGGCAAACTTCGCTGGCGGGCGGGGTAATCAAACAACGGGAGGACGCTGATGACCACAAACATCGAGCGCGAACTGGAGCTACTGGCCCGATGAAATCGGGGCCGGTAGGCGCTACGGGGTGACCATGATCCCTGTGGTTACCGCGCGGTGAGGCTTTGGCGGAGGCGGCGGCCGGCAGCGGTTGGGTGAGGAAGGCGCGGGCGGCGGGGGCGGCGTGATCGCTTCCCCGGTTGGCTACATCGAGGTGAAGGGGGGGCAGTCCGGGTTTTGGCCGATCCGGGACCCGGCCGTGGTGCTCCGGTTGGTCGCGGTGAGGGGCCGTTCGGCTGGCTCATCCTGCGCGGGATGCAAAAGCTTCTGCGACCGTAGTCCCCCATCCCAGGCCCTCCCGGTGGGTGCCAGAGCCGTGTATTGCGCATGGCTTGTCGGGCTACGTTTGAGGCGAGCCGCCGCCACGGCCAGGACGTCTCTGCCCTTCCCGCTCGGCGCCGCCCCAAACGCGTTCGGGCCCCTACCCTCACCGCCCCGATAAGGCAGGTACCAGCCGCGCTTCCGCCGCCGCCAGCGTCTCCAGCCGTTTGGGGAAGGCGAACCGGATGCGCTGCTTCCCCTGCGGCCAGCCCGCCGGGTAGAAACTGCTCCCCGGCACCACCGCTACACCCACCTCTTTGACCAGGTACATCGTGAACTCCACGTCGTCCCGGGCGCCGAAGGGGCTGATGTCCGCCATCGCGTAGTAGGCCCCCTCGGGGACGAACGGCCGCATCCCCGCCGCCTGGATGATCTGCACCATCCGGTTGCGGCGCGCGGTGTAGTCGCGGACCAGCTGCCGGTAGTAGGTAGCGGGCAGGTTGAGGGCGGTAACGGCCGCTTCCTGCAGCGGGTGCGGCGCGCCCACGGTGAGAAAGTCGTGGACGCGGCGTATGCCGATGGATGCCTCCGGTGGCGCAATCGCCCATCCCAGCCGCCAGCCGGTAACCGAGAACGTCTTGCTCGCCCCGCTAATAGTCACCGTTCGTTCCCGCATGCCATCCAGGCTGCCGATGGCGACGTGCTCGCGGTCGTCATAGAGGATGCGCTCGTAGATCTCATCCGTCACCGCAAAGGCGTCGTGGCGCAGGCACAATTCGGCGATGGTTTCCAGTTCCGCGCGCGTGAACACGTGGCCCGTGGGATTGTGCGGCGTGTTGACGATCACTGCCCGCGTGCGAGGTGTAAAGGCGGCGGCCAGCTCCTCGGGATCGAAGCGCCAGTCCGGCTCCCGCAGGGCTACATAGCGAGGCAGCGCGCTGGAGAGGATGGCATCAGGGCCATAATTCTCGTAGAACGGCGCGAAGATCACCACCTCATCACCCGGGTTGAGGAGGGCCATCAGGGCGGCGATCATCGCCTCCGTCGCCCCGCAGGTGATGGTGACGTTGGTATCCGGGTCGGCGGGGATGCGCAGGAACTCCGTGGCGTGGCGGGCGACCGCCTCCCGCAGGCGGGGCGTGCCCCAGGTGATCGAGTACTGGTTGCAGCCCTCGTGCAGGGCCCGGCAGGCAGCCTCAATGATCTCTGGCGGCGGATCGAAGTCCGGAAACCCCTGCGCCAGGTTCACGCCCCCGTACAGAACGTGGAGTCGTGTCATCTCGCGGATGACCGATTCCTGGAAAGATGCCGCGCGATGGGAGATGTTCACGGTCGGAGTTTCCTCAATCCCTGATGCTGCTGAACGATCCCTTCGCCACGAACCGGTAGCTCCCCGGCCGGGTGACGCGGAACAGCCGCTCGCCCTCCCTCAAGGTGAGGCCGGGCAGAGCGGGAAGTAGATCCACGCCGCGCGGGCGCCGGACCTCCCCATTCACCCGTACTTCCGGCGTGCGCAGGCCCGTGGTGGGCACGACAACCATCGCCGTGGTGCCCGGTGGAACGGTGACCGCCATCTCTATCCGATGGGGTGCACGCTGCCAGCGGGTGTGGATTTCTCCCCACGGGGTAGGTACCGCGCCCCGCGCCCAGCGGAGGTCAGCCATTCGCGGCCGCACCAGGAACTCTCGCCAGCCGGCGGCCAGCGGCTTCACCCCCAGGAATTCGGCGGGCAGGTCGTGCGTCGGCCCCGCGGACCACCCGTGGCAGAGGCTGTTGGTGGGCTCCCACACCTCCCAGCAGGTGGTGGCTCCCCAGTCGAGCATCCGCCCCCACCGCTCCCGAATATAAGCCAGCGCCTGCTCGTGCCGGTCGGCGCGATACAGCGCCGCGAGCACGTAGAAGGAGAAATAGGGCGAGCCGGCGCGGACCGTCGGGGCCGCGGCGTAGTCGGGACGGATGCGGTCCAGCACGCGGCGGCGGCGGCCTTCATCGGCGATGTCCCAGAGGACGGCCAGAGAGTTTGTTTGCTCACTAACCGTATCACTGAGCTTTCCATCGGCGAAGCAATCGCGGTAACAGCCTTGCGCTTCATCCCAGAAGCGGCGGTTGAACGCCGTGCGGACCTGCTCCGCCAGAGCGGCGTAGCGATCGGCGGCGGCGGAGTCACCCACCAGCCGGCCCAGGTCGCGGGCCGCCTCCAGAGCGTGGATGTAGAAGGCGTTCAGGGCAGCTCCCTCACCGCGCTTGTCCACACCCGCCCAGTCGATGAGCACCCAGTAGGGGAGGTCAGCCAGGAGCCCGGCAGCGCTGCGCCGGGGCTCGAAGAAGACATCGAGGGCACGGCGGACGTTTGGATAGAGCTCTCGCGCCAGGGAAAGGTCGCCAGTGAACCAGTAGTATTCCCAGAGTGAATAGATCCAGATGAGGGTGAAATCTGACAGCCGCCCTCCCTCCCAGCTCGTCGGGTAAACCCCCCAGGTGATGCCTTCCTCGCTCTGGGACTGCGCCTTCTGGCGGAGCGCCTTGCGCATCAGGAGGGGGTCGCCGAAGGCGTAGTAGTTGATCAGTGCTTCCACGCGTACGTCGCCCCACCACTGGCCGCGCTCGCGATGGGGGCAATCGGTATAGCCGTCCTCCATGTTCAGCTGCACCGTCCACCGCCCCATCTCCCAGATCTGGTTCAGGCGTTCGTCCGAGCAGCGGAACTCTCCACGGTACTCTACCGGATAGGTGGAAAACAGAAGGCCCACATCGTCCAGCCGAATCCCCTCGGGGGCATGGCGCACATCCACCTGCATATAGCGGAAGGCGCGCTTATCGAACGTCTGGAACTCCTGGCTACCCGGGCGACAGATAAAGCGATCCGCGTAGTGCATACCGCCGTGGTCGGGATCCAGGCGGCCGATCTGGCCGCTGGCCGGGGGGAGGAAGCCGCCGCCCGGCGCGTCGAGCGCCTCCCCATAACCCATATCGATGATCTCCCCACCGCGCGCCCCGCGCACGCGGAAGTGAGGATAGCCCGTCACCTCGCGGCCGAAGTCGATAAGGAACGACACATCCGCCCCCGGGGCCGTGTGCACGGTTGCTCCTGCCCCACGCCGCAGGATCGCTTCCGGACGCGAGACCTTCCCCTGTACCAGCGGCCGGCGCGCCTCCTTCGCCATGATCTGGGAGGGCAAGTCCTGGGGCTGGGACTCCGGTTGCGTCAGGGAGGCAGCGCTCCCCGCTTTCCCGTCCGCTGGAGAGGGGAGGTTCACGCGCGGCGCGGCGGCGGGCTCCACCTCTGCGATCTCCAGCACGCGTACGGCGGCCATCGGGCGCTCCGCCATCGGCGGGATCTCACGGGGAACAAGGCGCGGCCAGGGCTCCATTCCCGGCGGGCCGATCTCCGCCGCCCGCGGCCATCCGGAATCGTCGAACCGCGCCGATTGCCAGCCCACCTCCTCCTGCCGCGCGTCGTAGACCTCATGGTAGCCCAGCATAATGTTTATCCGTGGCCCGCCCCCGGGAGGTCGCTGCCAGGCTGTGGCCGGCCGTGCCCGCCAGGAGGCATCCGTATGAAGCGGCACCCGCTCCTCGCCTGGCAGCACCACCTCGCCATCCAGCAGAAAGCCGCCCCGACCCAGCATGTACTGGAAAGTGAACTCGCCATAGTGATGGACCAGCGCCGCCACCACGTTGCCGCCAAGCTTCAGGTGCGGCGTGAGATCGTACTCATCGTACGATTGCCAGCGGCGGTCGCAGCGGGCCGGGCCGCGGCCCACGCGCGTGCCGTTGACGAACAGCTGGTAACGGCTATCGGCGGTAACCCGCACGCTCGCCGCGCGGGGGAGGGCGGGAAGGTTGAACGTCTTGCGGAAGAGAGCGTAGTAGTTACGAGGGCGCTCCTCTGCCCCCGCGACCCAGATCCAGCGGGCTGTCCAGCCCGGGAGGGGTCCCGAAAGCTTTCGGGACAGGCTGGGCGATGGGAGGGCGAATACGGCGGCCATCGGCGCCGCCAGCAGGAAGAATACCGTGCGCATTGGTGAGTACCTGGGTGTTCGTACCCGAACGCCACTCTTCGTCAGGCGCTGCGGCGCTTGCCAAGCGAACTCGACGACGCAGCAGTCCAGGCGTTTAGGCAGTCCGGGCGTGGGTGCCAATCCGTGAAACAGGTTCGCCGCCGCAGAGACAATGACCTTACTGCGGGAGCGCGTCGTGCCGAGTGCCAGGCGCTCGTTCAGCATGGAGTAGCGGGGTTGAGTATCGAGCGCCGTAACTCTGGCCGTGCGGTCGACCAGGGAGGCAGCCATATGGGGTATAATAGAGTGCTTGCGCCTGGCTGACAGGCGGGGCCTGCCCCGCGCCACGGCTGGGGGCTCGCGGTAGCGGGTGCCCCAGCGTTACAGGATTTACTCCGCCCTCCGTTTTCCCCCCTGTGGCAAACAGCGTTCTACGGGGAACAACGAAGGAGAGGACTCCCGAAGTCTAGTAGACGACGCAGTTGCCCGCGTCCCCTCGAACTCCCGCAGGGCTGCGGGCCCGCGCTGCCCCAAGGAGATTGGCAACCATGCCCGTGCGAGTTGGGATCAACGGATTTGGCCGTATCGGCCGCATTACCTACCGCGTTATGCGTGAGCGCTACGCGGGCCGTATCCAGGTGGTGGCCCTTAACGACTTGGTGGATCCGGAAACGAACGCGATCCTTCTGCGCCACGACTCCAACTACGGCGCGTTCGGTATGCCCGTCGAGGTGCGCGACAACACGCTCATCGTGGGCGACGAACAGGCCCGCGTCTTTCGCCAGGCCAACCCGGCGGATATCCCCTGGGGCGATCTGGGGGTGGATATCGTCATCGAGTCCGCAGGTGTATTCACGGATGGCAACAAGGCCCGCGCGCACCTCTCGTGCGGAGCGAAGAAGGTTATCATCACCGCTCCCGCCACCAACGAAGACGTTACCATTGTTCTCGGGGTCAACCAGGATGCCTATGATCCCCGGCGCCATGCCATCATCTCGAACGCCTCCTGCACCACCAACTGCCTGGCGCCCGTGGCAAAGGTGCTCCTGGATACCGTGGGGATCGAAAAGGGGCTGATGACTACCGTCCATGCCGCCACGAACGACCAACGGGTGGCGGACCAGGCGCACAAGGATCCACGCCGCGCGCGTGCAACGCTCAGCAATATCATCCCCACCTCCACGGGAGCCGCGAAGGCGATTTCTCGCGTCATTCCTGCTCTGGCGGGGAAGATGCACGGCATTGCCTTCCGCGTGCCTATCCCTACGGTGTCGGTTATCGACCTGGTAGTACTTACATCGCGGAACACCACGGTGGAGGCACTGAATGCCGCCCTCCGGGCGGCAAGCGAGGGCCCGATGCGGGGCATCCTGGGCTACACGGAGGAGGAGCTGGTTTCCACCGACTTCAAAGGTGACCCGCTCTCGTCCATCGTGGACGGGCCGTCCACGATGGCCATTCGGGATAACCTGGTGAAGGTGATTTCCTGGTACGACAACGAGTGGGGCTACTCGAACCGCGTGGCGGACCTGTGCGAGTTCGTGGCCGAGAAGGGGTTCTAATCACCCAGGCCAGTACCTATACTGCTTCCTGCATAATCTGGGGACGCGGCGGATGACCGCTGTGTCCCCTTCTTATTGGTTGCGTGCGGTACAGAACTGACTGAGCGGCTGCTCAGTTTCTTCCCTAATTTGAGCGGTATTCCAGCATCTGTTGGGCTACAATACCGCCATCATGGCGAGTGGTTGGCGTGCCGTGCACAGGGGATTACTGTCCCGCTGCTAATGAGCGCTCCCGTACATATCTACTCGCCCGTTGACACTTGCAGCCGGTAACGGCTCACTCTCTCCAAACCTGGACGGAGTTCACTTCATGCAACTAACGCTTACCGTGGTCAAAGCCGACATCGGTTCAGTTGGTGGGCACACGCAACCATCGCAGGCAGTACTGAAAACGGTCCGCGAAGTAGTGGATGCGAACCGGTCTTCGGTGGGCATCCTGGACGTCTACATCGGGCATACGGGAGATGATATCTGTCTCCTCCTATCCCACCCACGCGGCAGCGACAGCGCGGCGATCCACGAGCTGGCGTGGACGGCCTTTCGCAAAGGGACCCAGGAGGCCAAACGCCAGGGTCTGTACGGGGCCGGGCAGGACCTGCTGAAGGATGCCTTTTCCGGCAACGTGCGCGGCCTGGGGCCGGCAGTTGCCGAGATAACCTTTGAAGAGCGGCCGAACGAGTCGTTCATCCTTTTCGCGGCGGATAAGACCGAGCCTGGCGCCTATAACCTGCCGCTCTACCTGGCGTTTGCGGACCCGATGCACTCGCCCGGGCTACTACTAAAAGACGAGATCGGCTTGGGCTTCACGTTCCGCATTATGGACGTAGAGCATACGCAGGGAGACCGGATCATTACGTTGAGCGCCCCCGAGAACCTCTATGATATCGCCGCACTGTTACGGGACACGCATCGGTATGTGATCGAGTCGATCTGGTCGCGCGCCCATCCGGGCGAGCAGGCGGCCTCGGTAAGCACCACACGCCTGCGCAACATCGCCGGGCGTTACGTGGGCAAGGACGATCCGGTGGCGCTGGTACGCGTGCAGCAGATCTTTCCGGCTACGGAGGAGGTGGGCGCGCCCTATACGCTCATCCCCTTCGTCTCCGGGGATACGCGGGGCAGCCACAATATGCCCCTCTGCCCCGTGCCGATCAATACGGCCGCCACAGTGTTCTACTGCGTGCCCATCGTGAGCGGCCTGGCGTTCTCCGTGCGGGAAGGTCGGTTTACGGAGCCGGCGGACATATTCGCCGATCCGATCTGGGAGGAAATCCGACGGCGTGCCACGCGGAAGGCCGTGGAAATACGCCGACAGGGCTTTTTTGGCTGCGCCATGCTGCCCATGAGCGAGCTGGAGTATACGGGCATCGTTGAACGGCTGCAGCGGCTTGATGCCCAATTCGTCATCGAACGGTCGGAGGAAGCGGCGTGAAGCCGGGAGGCTCACGCCCGCGTTCCCGTCGCGGCGTGAGCCTCCCAGCCCTCCTACCGCAGGTCCATCGCAGGAAGGCGGGCGCCGTCCTAGCCGCGGCGCCCGCCACCGTTCTTACTGTGTGGTAAGAACGGTCCCCTGCCGCACGCTCCCTCGTAAACAAATCGACCAGCCCTGGGGAAAACTTGGGGGCAGGCTGCTACGCCCGCCGCAACAGCTCCTCTGCGGTCACGTGGTCCGTCACCACCACGTTCACCAGCCTCCCTTTGATGGCGGCGAGGAGCGGGGCAATACGTTGGCGGTCGGCAGCGACCATGGCCATCACGGTACCGTTGCCCTCCACGACGTGCCGAAGGCCGTCCAGTCCCAAGCCGATCGGCTCGATGTTGTGATCCGGCACCGGATGACCTTCCGGGTCGAACCACCAGGCGCAGATCTCCCCGATCGCTCCGCACTGGATAACGCGCTGGATATCCGACCGGTCCAGCATCCCGTACCGCACCAGGGTGGACTCCTGCGGATCAGGTGGGGCCAGAGAGGTCACCACAAAGGAAGCACGCCGCACCTGCTGCAGGACGGGAGTGACGAGCGGCAGCTGCATTGCCACGCGCTTCTGGGCCGCGTTCCGGACGACGGCAGGGATGGGCAGGCAATAGTAGTGGTTGGTCTGGTAGGCCGCCGCCGCCGCTTCCACCAGGGCATTGGCCTCGAACCAGTGCGGCTGGACACTCATCACGCCCAGCATCGGCACGATCGTCAGGTTGGGCCGCGGGTGCTTGATGTTGAGGAGACGGATAATGGCGTGCACCACCCGTCCCCAGGCGAGACAGAGGATGTCCCCGTTCATCACATGCTTTCCCAGATACTCCGCCGCCGCGGCGGCGGCGGAGTGCAGGATCACCTCGCGCGCGTTGGCGGGAAGTGTGCCATCCAGCATCGCCGACCGTCCCGGCACCAACCGGACGCCTTTCAGGCCCAGGCGCTGGATCACCTTCTTGCGGAGATCGACCAGAAAATCCACGCCCACAGGGGGGATCACGCCCTCGATGTAGATATTCTGCTCCTGTGCGATCACCCAGAGCTTCTGTACGGTTCCCCGGGACAGGTCCAGTTCTTCAGCGATGGCCTCCTGTGATAACCCCTCTTCGACTTTCAGTCGGGCTACCTGGTAAGCTAGTTGCAGATCCGTCGGTCGCGCGTTGAACTTCCTCCGATACGATGCCTTATGTGGCTTTGGCATGGCCAGGATTTCTCCTCACAGGGCAAGAGCAAGGCAGCATAAACCAAGCATCGGCTCGGTTCGCGTTCGCAATCAGATACTGCACCACCGCTCGTTGGGCCAGAATTCTGCCGCGCTGGTGGGTCGCCAGGCGCCCCGGACTACGGTCGGTTGAAGTGGAGAAGTTACCGGCGGGAGCGGGAACGAGGAGCGTTACGCTTTCTGTGACCCGCATATTGATTATTGTACGCTGCGCCCGGCGACCCGTCAGGTTCCATCCTGAAGATAACGGAAGCGCCTCCGGAGCATCTCTTCGACCATGGGTTGCCTCATCTCCTCAAGCACCGTGATTACGGGCCAGGAAGCGGCAGGCCCACGGCTGTCGCTGCTGATCTGACGCATAAGCAGATGCACCGCGCGCCCGATACTCAGCAGTCCCCACTTTCAGGCTAAAATGGCGGCGCCGGTTTGAGGCCAAAGTGGGGACTGCTGAGGCGCCCGATGGGGTTGCGCGATAAGGTTTCTGCCGCTAGAATAGGGTGGCCTTTCGGGCCGCCAGAGGGAAGTTGTGGGAAGCAACCGTGCGTGCGAGGCAGCTCCCGCTGCCCTGTGCGCCGGTACGCCGTCGCGCCAGCCGCTCGGGTGCCGGCGGGCGAAGAATGGCCCGCGACATGCGGGCAGGCATCGGGCGGCCCTCATCAGGTATGCGCCCACGCTGCCCACCGCGGCAGTGCGGGCATACGCCCACCCGTATGGGCGGAAATGCCATCCCAGGAGTCTTTTGTGATGAAGCAGGCCTATCTGTGCGCCTTCCTTACCCTGTTCCTGGCCGGAACCGCGCTCGGCAGCCCCTATCCGCAGGCCGAGCGTTACTTCGCCCTGCGGGCAAAACATCTGGTGGTATCGGATGCCACACCGGAGAATATCCAGACGCAGCCCACCGACTTCGACGGGCGGCTGGTGGAAGTGCGCGGGCAGGTAGTAGGCTCGGCCCTGCGAGACGGCGGGGGAAGCTTTATCCTCAATGGAGATCAGCACGTGTGGATGGTGGATGCGACCGATCTGCCGCTGCTCGACCTGTTGAAGCTACGCACGGCGGTGCGTCTCCTTTGTCGCGTGGGCACCGTTCAGGGAACGGGCACGGGGATGCTGATGGCGGCGGCGGGCGTATTGGAGAACGACGCCGGCGCGTGGGAGGAGATGAAGGCGCGGCAGGCGGAAGAGGTGCGGGAAGCCGCCCGGCTCCGTGCCGAGGCGCAGCGGCAGCGCCAGCCCGTACGCGCCAGCCGCGGCGCGATGCAGACCCAGGTGCCGATCGACGTCTCGCCCAGCTACGAGCAGATCCTGCAGGCCTACTCGAAAGCAGTACGCTTCTTCAACCGTCGGCTGAACCAGGCCCAGGCAGATCGCATCGCGCGCAACATCATCAACTATAGCGTCAAGTACGGCCTGGATGCGCGTCTGGTGATGGCGGTCATTGCCTGCGAATCCAACTTCAACCTGCATGCCATATCCCGGGCGGGGGCGATGGGGCTGGGACAGCTGATGCCCGGCACCGCCGCCGGGCTGGGGGTGACTGATCCGTTCAACGCCGAGCAAAACCTGGAAGGCGCGACGCGACTGTTGAGCGGCCACATTCGCACCTTCGCCCGGAAGCGGGGCGGTGAGGTGACAGAGCGGGAAATTCGCCTGGCGTTAGCCTGCTATAACGCGGGCGCGGGGGCGGTAAATCGCCACAAAGGCATTCCGCCCTACCGCGAGACGCGCAACTACATCCGCAAGGTCACCGAGCTGTACCGCCGCTTCTGTGGCGAGGAATGACGGCGGCCGTCCATGCTCTCTGCGGAGCGGCTGTGGGGCGTCTGATCGGGCGGCCCGCGGCCGCTTTTGGCGCCGGAGTGGTGACGCATCTCGTGGGCGACCTGCTGCCGCACCGGGACTTTGACCTGGCCCTCGAGACGTTGCTGCTTGGCGGCACCCTGCTGGCGCTGGCTGCCTCGGAAGGCGTCCACTCGCCCGCGTTCCTGGGTGCCCTGGGCGGTGTGGCGCCCGATGTGGAGCATGGGCTGGCGCTCCTGGGCCTGATGGACGACGATCAGAAATGGTTTCCTACCCATACGGGCCGATTGCCGCACGGCTGCCGCATCCGCTCGCTCGCGAACCAGGTGGCCATCGGCGCCATAGCACTGCTGGTGCTGGCATCAGTGCGAGGGTCTGACACGTGATTCACTCACGCAAACGGCTTCTTCTGGCGCTCCCGTTCCTGGCACTTACCGCCATCGCCTTCGCGCAGGAGCCGCCGCGCACGGAGGTCCCTCCTCCAGCCACGCCTCGCCTGGTGATGGCGCTCTATCGCTACGATTTCCAGGGGGATCGGCGCAAGAAGGCAGCATTCCGCTTTGTGCGGGAGGCGGATGGACGGACGCGCCTCGCGCACCACCCGTGGGACAGCGACGGCCCCTGGTTCTCCGCCGACCGCTCCCAGTGGCACCGGAACCAGCTCCAGCTCATGGCGGGCGCAGGGATCGACGTGGCTCTCGCCGTCTTCCGCGGCGATGCCGAGGAGCGGGGCGCCTACGCGATCAAAGGTCTGGACGTGATGGTCCAGGGCCTAAAGGAGCTGCGCGCGGAGAATGTTGCGCCGTTGAGCCGCCCCCACGAGTATCCCCAGGTGGGGCTGGCGCTGGATCTGGGATCGTTGGCGCGGCAGTACGGCGGGCCGGTGGACCTGAAGAATGAGGACGTGCAGCGCTCCCTTTACGGCCTGATTCGCGATTTCTACCTGCACGTCCCCGCGGAGTTCCGCGCCTGGGTGCAACTCTCTCGAAAGCATCCGGGGCTGGCACAGGATCCCCCGGCAGAAGCAAGCGCACCCGCCGGAACCGCCTGCGTGGTGCGTCTGTTTAACGATACCGCCGTCCGCGATGCGGATAACTCGTTCCTGGTCACGTGTAACCGGCGGTTCGCGGCGGAGTTTGGGGCACAGCTGCTGTGGATCGGCACCCCGGCACTGGCGCAGAAAGCGGATCGACTGGACGCTTGTGCGGCCGACACACCCGCTACAGGGGCAGAGTCTGCAAAAGGCGCCTGGCTCTCCACCGGACGCCTGAGCCCCGGCTACGACGACCTGCTGCTCGCCTCGCCCGGGCGGTTGCGCGCGCGCCAGAACGGCGCTACTTACGTTGCTGACTGGCGGCAGGTCCACCGCGCCGCCCCCGAATGGGTGCTGCTGGATTCCTGGAACGACTACGCGCGCGGCACGGAGCTGGCCCCCACCCTCGAGTACGGTCTCCAGTACCAGGACCTGACCCGCGCCGCCGCGCGCGAGTTCAAGGCCGCCGGCCCCCACAGCGCGCGCGTTGTGCGCGCCACGGTGCCCCGCGTGGCGCAGCCCCGTATCGTCTATCCTGTAGAGGTGGTCGTACAGAACACGGGCACGGCGGACTGGGATCCCTTGTCCAGCATATTCGTCTCTTACCGCTGGCTGAAGGGTGGTAAACCGGTAGGTGACCAGCCCGCCGCGGCGATTGCCGCCACCCTGGCCCGCGGTGACGTGCGCACCTACATCCTTGGGGTGACCGCACCGATGAAGGGCAGACAGCCTCTCCCGGCGGGCGACTATGACCTGGAACTTGGCCTGGTACGCCGCATTGGGCTCCGCCAGGCGCGGGAGGAATGGCTGGATGCCGAGGCCGCGGGGCGCCACCTGGTGCCCGTGCGTGTGGGCGAGGCCCCACCGCTGCGGCCCTACTGGCTGAGCAGCACCGCGCCCGCGCTGGTGAAGTCGGGCCTCACCTACCAGGCGGAGATTCGGCTACGCAACGACGGCAGCCGTCCCTGGGCCAAGGGCACCTTCGCCGTGGGCGCGCGCTGGCGGCGTGTGAGCAGCTACCTCCGCGGTTACGCGGAGGATCAGGACACCATCCTCGCCGAGATCCCCCGCATGCTGCTGCCGGCGGTTGTGCCGCCCGGACGGGAGATCACCGTGCCAGTTTCGCTGCCCGTGGCCAACGGCGCGGGCCAGCCGCTTCCCCTCTGGTCTCCCAATGAGAAGTGGTACTACGTCCTGGAATGGGACCTGTGGGATGGCGCGCGCTGGGCCTCCCAGGAAGGCGGCGCTACCCACCGGGAGACAGTTACGGTGGTGGATCGGGACCCGGCGCCGCGCTTCTTGGGGACCAGCCTACCCACCGAACTGGCCGCCGGGCGGACGGTGCAAGTTACCCTCGGCCTCCTCAATACGGGGCCGGAGAGTTACCGGGCGGATCGGGACCGCATTGCCATCCACTGGTTTTACCTGGATGGCTCCGAGGCGAGCTGGATGGATCAGACGGTGCCTTTGTCCCAGGACATTCCCGCCTACTCCCGCACGGGGGTGGAGACGCCGGTGAAGCCCGCCCCTCACCGGCGCCGAGGTCGTCGCCCGGCGCCGCCGGAGACGCGCACGCAGACCGCTGTGTCCCCCACCATCCTACGCGACCTCCCTGTGCGCGTGCCCGACTACTTCGGGCCGATGTACTGCGTGTTCGACCTCGTCCACGCAGGCGAGCCCGCCTCTATCGGACCAGCGAGCAAGGGCGGCGATCTGCTGGTGGTTCCTGTGAACGTGTTCAGCCCGGTGATGATGCCCCTCCCGCTGGGGGCCCACCAGAGCGTGGATGGGATCAGCCAGGACAGCGATCGCGCCGACGGGAACATTGACGGGCGTTTCAACTCCCTTCCCGCAGAGCTGCTCCCTCCCTACGTTATGCGACCGACGGTGGGACCGGGGCGCACGCCGAGCCCGATGGTTCCCTGCGGGCTGTGGGTCCGGCCCGTGGGCGCGCAGGGGGACCGCGTGACCTTTATGTTCCCCGGCAAGGCGGACAGGACGCCGAATATAGTTGCCTGCAATGGGCAACGTCTGGAGTTCGCGGCCGCCCCCCGCATTGCGGTGCACCTGCTGGGGCTGGCGACGGAAGAGGACGCTGCGGGCGACTTCCGCCTTATTTACGCGGATGCCAGCGTGGACGTGAAGCCGGTTACCATGACCCACTTTGTCGATACCCCCCGGCACGGAGAGCACGTGGCGTTCCGGTTATCCCACCGCCACACGCGGGATGGCGATGACCCGAGGACGCCGTGCAACCTCTACCACTACGAAATCGTGGCGAACCGGCAGAAGCCGCTGCTGGCGATCGAGCTGCCCCGCAACCCGGCGATGAAGATTGTGGCCATCACGCTGGAGAACCTGCCGCTTTCCACTCACCCGGCGCCGTAGGGCAGGGAAGGTGGGGTTGGCGCGCCGGCGTCTCATACCCATACGGGGCCGTAGGGCCGGGCTGGATGGCTTGCCTATCTGCGCTCCAGGGCAGCGAATGCGGGCATTCTGGCCGGCAGTTCTCTGTGCTGCGCTTGCGTTCGTAGCGGCCTTGTCCCACGCTGAGAGGAATCCGATATAATTGCTGGGCTTGCCCATCGCCAGCCGCCAGCCGTCCGCATTCAGCAGGATGGGCGGCGGGACTTGGGGTCCCGAAGCCGGTCCGCTGATGGCCGACGGTTGAGTGCTCACCCCTTTCTATGCCCAAAGACGTCATCAAAATCGGTCTCCTGGGCTGCGGCCAGGTCGGGAGCGGCACCGTTGCCGCCCTGCAGGCGAATGCCGGAGCGATTACCCAGGCTGTGGGCGCGCGCCTGGAGATCTGTCGCATCTGCGTTCGTAACCTGGCCAAGCCCCGCCCGCCGGAGGTGGATCGTAGCCTGCTGACAGTGAACCCCGACGAGGTGCTCAACGACCCCGAGATTGATCTGGTGGCGGAGTTGATCGGCGGGGTGGAGCCCGCGCGTCGCTTCATCCTCCAGGCGCTGGACAATGGCAAGCACATTGTTACGGCAAATAAGGAGCTGATCGCCAAGGCAGGCCACGAACTGCTGGTGGTGGCAGGCGAGCGGCGGCTGGACTTCAGTTTCGAAGGGAGTGTGGCGGGCGGTATCCCTATCATCCGCTCCCTAAAGGTATCGCTGGCTGCCAACCGGATCGAGCAGATCATCGGCATCGTCAATGGGACGACGAACTACATCCTGACGCGGATGGCCGCCGATGGGCTCGCGTTCGCGCCTGCCCTCGCCGAGGCGCAGGCGCGCGGCTATGCGGAGGCCGATCCTTCTGACGATGTGGACGGCCGCGACGCCGCCTACAAGCTGGCTATCCTCGCATCCATCGGCTTCCAGAGTCGCGTGGATCTGGACAGCGTGTATTGCGAGGGAATTCGCCGCATCAGCGACCGAGACATCCGCTACGCGCGCGAGCTGGGCTACGTGATCAAGCTCCTGGCGATTGCCAAACAGGTGGACGGGGCCCTGGAGCTACGCGTCCATCCCGCCATGCTGCCCGTGTCTCATCCGCTCGCCGCCGTGAGCGATGTGTTCAACGCCATCTTCGTGCGCGGCAACGCCGTGGGCGACGCGATGTTCTACGGGCGAGGCGCGGGCTCGCTCCCCACGGGGAGCAGCGTGGTGGCCGATCTGATGGAGACGGCGCGTAACATCCGCTTCGGGGCCACGGGCCGCATCTCGTGCACCTGCTTCGAGAACAGGCCTCCCCTGTCGATGGAAGAGGTCCAGACGAAGTACTACGTCCGCATGACCACCGCGGACCGCCCGGGGGTGCTGGCGGCCACGGCAGGGGTGTTCGGCGACCACGGCGTTTCTATCGAATCGATGGTCCAGAAGGCGGGTGCAGGAACGGAGGCGGAGATCGTCTGGATCACCCACGGCACGCACGAGGGGGATATGCGCCAGGCGCTGGCGAAGATAGAACGGCTGCCGGTGGTGCGCGAGATCGGCAACTGGATCCGCGTGGAGGAATAGCGCATGGGGATGCCATGCGGGCCGTGGCGAGGTGTGATTGAAGCCTACCGCTCGCTGCTGCCCGTTACCAATCGCACCCCGGTCGTCACCCTGCTGGAGGGCAACACGCCCCTCCTGGAGGCGCCCGCGCTCTCTCGCACGCTGACCGGCGGGCGGGTGCGGCTGCTCCTCAAGCATGAGGGCCTCAATCCCACCGGTTCGTTCAAGGACCGGGGGATGACGGTGGCCATCTCGCGGGCGTTGGAGGCGGGCGTGCGGGCGGTCATCTGCGCCTCCACCGGCAACACGGCGGCGAGCGCTGCTGCCTATGCGGCGCGGGCGGGCCTGCTGTGCGTGGTGGTGCTGCCGCACGGCATGATCGCCCTGGGAAAGCTCGGGCAGGCGCTCATCCACGGCGCGCGGGTGGTCCCCATCCAGGGTAATTTTGATGCGGCCCTGCGCCTGGTGCGCGAGGTGGTGGCCGACCGGCCGGTGGCGCTCGTCAACTCGATCAACCCCGCTCGCATCGAAGGCCAGAAGACCGCCGCGTTCGAGATTTGCGACGCGCTGGGCGATGCCCCGCACTACCACGCCATTCCAGTGGGGAACGCGGGCAACATCACCGCCTACTGGCGGGGCTACCGCACCTACCACGCCGAAGGCTGTACCACGCGCTGCCCGCGGATGCTGGGATTCCAGGCGGCAGGGGCGGCTCCCATCGTGGAGGGACACGTGGTGCCCGCGCCGGAGACGGTGGCGACCGCCATTCGCATCGGCAACCCCGCCAGCTGGCAGGGCGCCGTTGCCGCGCGGGACGAAAGCGGCGGCCGGATCGAGAAAGTAACGGATGAGGAGATCCTCGTTGCCTACCGGCTGCTCGCCGAGCGGGAGGGCGTCTTCTGCGAGCCCGCCAGTGCCGCCAGCGTGGCGGGTGTGGCCCAATTGGCGCGCGCGGGCTATTTCGACACGGCTCCGCCCGAGGCAACCGTCGTCTGCACCCTGACGGGCCACGGGCTGAAAGACCCCCAGACGGCGGTGGCCGCGCTGGAGCCGCCTGCGCCCGTGCCCGCAGAGCTGGACGCGGTGCTCGTCGCCATCGGATTTTGAAGACGCTACAAACCACGGAGATACGAAGTGGGAGAATGGAAGAATAGGAGCGTAGGAGTCAACAGTCGGTCTTCAATGCACCTATTCCTCCGTTCCCCCGCTCTCTCCCAGACACCTACGTACCACACTTTCCTTCTTTGTGGCTCGATGTCTGTGGTGAGTTAACGGTGATGCGGACTGATCAAGATTCTGCCTTGCTCGCGGCGCCCGGTCGGGAGGTGATCCTGAACACCGATCTGCCGGGCCTCATTCCGTTTGCCAATGGCAAGGTGCGCGACATCTACGACCTGGAGTTTCACCTCCTGATGGTCGCCACGGACCGTATCTCGGCCTACGACTCGATCCTCCCCACGGGCATCCCCGACAAGGGGCGGGTGCTGAACCAGCTCTCCGCATTCTGGCTCGAGTACCTGCAGAACGTCTGCCCCAGCCATTTCATTACTACGGACATAGACCAGATCATGACGGAGGTGGCGCTGTTCAACCCCGAGCTGCCCACGTGGCAACTGGAAGGCCGCTCCATGTTGGTGAACAAGGCGCGGCCGCTGCCGGTGGAGTTCGTGGTGCGCGGCTACCTGGATGGCTCTGCCTGGCGGGAGTACCAGCGCGAGGGGAAGGTGTGCGGGATCGAGCTGCCGCGCGGGCTGGGCCAGGGAGACCGCCTGCCGGAGCCGATCTTCACCCCCGCCATCAAGGCCCAGACGGGCCACGACGAGAACATCACCGTACGTGAGATGATGCACCTCGCCGAGCCGGGCCACCTGCGCAAGGCGATGAATTATAGCCTGGCCGTCTACGACGCTGCGTCCGCCTACGCTCTGGAACGGGGGATCATCCTCGCCGACACGAAGCTCGAATTCGGTGTCTTCCAGGGAGAGGTGATTCTCATCGACGAGGTGTGCACGCCCGACTCCTCACGACTCTGGGACGCCGCCGCCTGGTCCCCCGGTGCTCCGCAGCCAAGCTTCGACAAGCAATTCGTGCGCGACCACCTGGACCGGATCGGCTGGAACCACGAGCCTCCCGCGCCTGCCCTGCCTCCTGATATCGTCAGCGCCACCGCGGAGCGCTACCGGGAGATCTTCCGCCGCCTGAGCGGCAACGATCTGGAGTAAGCGCAGGCGAGGAACAAGCCACGAATGCACGCGAATCGGGGAGGGTGGAAGTAACTGCGAGCTCGAGGAGTCAGGGCAAACCCGAGCGAGAGTATCCTCGTTCTCTGGGCGTTCCTGGCGGCTTGGCAGTCCGTTCATGTACTCACGTCCATCCGCGCTCATCTGCGGCTGTGAGTTCCAAGATCGTGAATTTCCCGCACGTTGGCGATGAGGGGACCAACGTCCGGCTCCGGCCAGCCGTGTGGCGAGGGGCCGAGCGGGTCCTCCACAGGGCGGTGCAGCAGGACGTTCAGCGTGGCCAGCACCGACCCGCTGAGCGCCGTGGGATCGTAGCCGCCCTCGAGCAGGAACACCACCCGGCCCGCGCACAGCTCCTCTGCCAGATCTCGCAGCTGCCGTACGATGGCCGTGAACCCGGCCACCGAAACCTGCATCCGGATGCTGCTAAGGTAGCGGTGGTCGGTCCAGTGAGCGTCATAGCCGGCGGAGATGAAGCAGAACTGGGGCCGGAACCGCCGCGCCGCGGGCGCCACTACCTGTTCGTAGATCCGCGCGTAGCCCGCGTCCCCCACCGCTGCGGGCAGCGGCACGTTCACGGTGAAGCCCGCGCCTGCGCCGCGGCCCACCTCGCGCAGGGAGCCAGTGGCGGGATAGGCGGGGTACTGGTGCGTGGAGATATAGAGGACCGCGGGATCTTCGTAAAAGATATCCTGCGTCCCGTTGCCGTGGTGCACGTCGAAATCCACGATCAACACCCGCTCCAGCCCTCGCCCGTGCACCAGGTGGCGCACGGCAACGGCGGCGTGGTTGATAAGGCAGAACCCCATGCCCTGGTTGTGGGTGGCGTGGTGGCCCGGGGGCCGGGAGAGGATGAACGCCTGCGGGAACTTGCCGTCCAGAACGGCCTCTACGGCCTGGATGGCCGCTCCCGAGGCGAGGCGGGCGGCATCGAATGAATGGCGGCCGAACGGCGTGTCGGGCGTGAGATAGCCGCCGCCGCGCCGGGCGGTCTGCTGTAGAAAGCGCAGGTAGTGCTCGTCGTGGCAGGCGGTGAGCGCCTCCCAGGGCGCGGGGGCGAAGTTCGGATGCTCTACCTGGTCCCACAGCCCCACCTCCGCCAGCCGGTCCACGCAGGCGGTGAGCCGGATCGCCTTCTCAGGGTGCGCACCCGTATCGTGTTCCAGGAAGAGCGCGTCGTAATAGAGAGCGATGGTCATCGGTGGTATCTGCGCCGGCGTAGCGACTTCTCCCTTGCACGATACCCGGGCCCGGGTGTCGTGTCACCTGGCTCCACTTCTCGCTAAGCCGCTAAGGAGTGTATCCTGTTTCCGGTTTCTGGGTCGGCGCTCTGGCATCCTGGCGGGCAGAGCGCCCGCTCAAGGCTGCGGCAACGCAACCAGCTGTCAACCAGAGGCGAGGAACCAGGAACCAGAAACGTTCCCCGTATCCCCGGAGCCCGGCAGCCAAGGAGAGTCACTGCCCGCAGCGCAATGATAGGGCAGAGAAGGTGGTCACCGGAGGCGCCGCCGGAGAGGGCGAGCGCCGGCTGTGCAAACCCAAACGCCCGATCGTCGTCTAATTGTGAGTGAGCAGTGTTGCCCGCGCACTGACCGAGTGCGTCCTCGGCCAGTGACCTGGCGCGTAGTCTAGACTGCAAGCGGAGACGCAAAATGAGCCATCGTCAGGCCCTGATGGCGGCCCGCCGTTTACTGGTTCTGGCCCTGCTTCTGGTGGGGGCCGCGGCGGCCACGGGGCAGGCCCGCACCCGACTGACCTTCCTGGCGATCCAGGAGCGGGTTACCAGCCTCCAGGAGCGTCTGATCGGGAGCACGGTGGGGATCCGCACGGGGCCGAATAGCGGGTCAGGGGTGATCATCTCCGCCGAGGGCTACGTGCTCACCGCTGCGCACGTGGTGAGCGGGCCAGGGCGAGACTGCGTGGTACGCCTGGCGGATGGGCGCGAGTTCCCCGGGCAGTCGCTCGGCTGCAACGTGCAGGCCGACTTCGCGCTGGTGAAGTTCGCCGCGCCGGCGGGGGTCACGGTGGCCTCATTGGGCGATGCGAACACGTTGCGGCGCGGGCAGTGGGTTGTGGCGACAGGGCATCCGCTGGGCTTTCACGGGCAGCGGCCGCCTGTGCTGCGCGTGGGCCGCGTGGTGGCCATGCCGCGCCCACGATCCCCGGACAGGCCATCTGCTAGAGTGATCACCGACGCGCCGCTCATCAGCGGGGACAGCGGCGGGCCGCTGTTCGATCTGGACGGTCGCGTGGTGGGCATCCACGCGATGGTCTCCAGCCTGGGGGACCAGCCGGAGGGGGTGAGCCTCCATACCGCCATCAACCTGGCACGGGGTGTTCTGGAGGCGCTCAAGGAGCCGGGCATGCTCACCGAAGCCGGCCCCCCGGCGGCGGTTCAGGAGCGGTTTACGCGGGGGAAAGAGGCGCTCGAGCAGGGCAGAGCCGCGGAAGCGGTGGAGCACCTGCGGGCGGTGCTGAACGTAGATGCGAACGATGCCATGGCCTGGCTGCTGCTGGGACGGGCCTACGCCCGCCTGGGCCGGACGGAGGGGGCGCTCACCAGCCTGGAGCGAGCGGCGAGCCTGGGCTTCAACGATTCTCCATCGCTGCGCACTGACGGTGATCTGGCCGGCCTGGCTCGGCAGCCGCGCTTCCGGCTCCTGTTGGAACAGATGGATCGCTGGGCGGGTATCCCAGGGGTCCGCAGATCCGCAGCGGAGATGAGAAAGGCAGCCGCGAGCCTGCCTGAAGTACCGCTGACGGGGGCGGTCCGGCTGTTCTCCGGGAGTCAAGAGGTGGCATGGGGGCTGGTGGTTTCCTCCGAAGGGGATGTGCTGACCAAGGCCAGCGAGCTGCCAGAAGGGGAGATTACCTGTGTGCTGGCCGACGGCCGTCGGCTGCCTGCCGTGCGCCAGAGAACGGACGAGAAATGGGATGTGGCGCTGCTGAAGGTGCCCGGCGGCGAGGTGGAGCCCGTGCGGTTTGCTCCGACGGCGCCGGAACCGGCAGTGGGCCAGTGGCTCCTCACCCCGGACGAGGCGGGGGCTGTGGCCGCGATCGGCGCGGTGAGCGTGGCAAAGCTGGCCATCACCGATCGAGGCCTGGGTGGTTCGCCGCCCCCGGGTAGCGGCTTCATGGGGGTTTTCCTGCACGATTTAGATGTGGAAGCGTTGCGGCAAGCGGGAATCCCGGGCGGGGTGCGGCTGGCGGTCGAGCCGGAATCACCCGCAGCGCAGGCGGGAGTGCAAACAGGGGATATCCTTTATCAGGTGGACGCGCTGCGGGTGCGGGAAGCGAACGAGCTGGTCGACTATGTGAGTCGCAAGAAGCCCGGCGAGCGGTTGGTGCTGCGGATGGTTCGGGGTGAGACGCGTCTGGAACGAGCGATCATCCTGGGAGCGCGCCCGGCGGGAATCCAGAAGCGGAACCTGGCGATCATCCTCTCGGGAGACGTGAGCCGGATGCAAGGGCCGTTCGCGGAAGCCTTCCAGCACGACACGGCCCTGAAGCCTAGCCAGATGGGCGGTCCGGTGATGAACGCCGACGGGCGGTGTGTGGGGATGAACATCGCTCGTGCCGACCGGACAGCCACCTACGCGCTGCCCGCGGCGGTGGTCCAATCCATCTACCAGCAGCTCAAGAGCGCCGCCCGAGGGTAGGGAAGATAGAGATCTTCCCGCTCTGGCCATGCGATAGCCAGGGGGCCCAAGGCGCAGGCTTTGGGCACGCCGAACAACCGGGTGGCCTGCCCCGAAAGCTTTCGGGGCCTGCTTGATGCAGCACGTTGCCCAAGGCGACGCACGTGTCCCTGCTTTCGAACTTTGGTGGAAGCCACGATTTAACGTAAAGGGGGGATTTCTGAGAGGAGGCAATGGTTGACGGCAACGGGGGGTCGTGGTATGATACGGCCGTTCGGGCCTGTGGCTCAGCTGGGAGAGCGCCACATTCGCATTGTGGAGGTCGTCGGTTCGAATCCGACCAGGTCCACTTTTCCTACCACGCACGCGGCGATCTGCGCGTCGAGGACCGTGCAGCCACTAGACGACCCTCGGACTTTCTGCAATGGGCCACATCCGCTTGGGGCGGCTTCCCAAAACCCGGAAGTGGAGGGCGGTCTTCTCGGCCCTGGAGAGCGCCGCTCCGAACGCGCCGGACCTGGCCGCAGCAACGGCAGAAGCTGCGGAGGAGCGGTTCGCCGCGCTCGCGGGCGACCCCATCATCAATTTCTGCTTCTGGACCCTGGTCCGCATCGCCACGTCCGCGCGGAGCGGCGACTTCACGGATGAGCTTCTGCGCCTGGGATTCCGGGTTACCTCCTTCACCTCCGGCCTTTCCTTCGTCCACCAGCTATCGCAGGCGGTGGAGCGGCAGTCACGCCTGCGAGGCGAGCCGAACGTCTTCTCCCGCATGGCGCAGTTGGGATTGCGGGAGGTCGTCTCCGCCAACATCCTGGAGCAGTCCCGCTCGCTCTTCGGCACCGAGACGGTGGGTATTCAGGCCGCGTGGCGTGCCCTCTCCACCGAAGCCCGCTTCGGCCGGGTAGCACGCCAGTTCTTTGCCGACCTGATGAGCCGGTCCCTCCGCTACCTCGTGGACAAGGAACTCTCCAACCACGTGGGGCCGGAAGGTTCCTTCGCCTCTCCGAGTGTCGTCCTGGAGTTCCACAAGTCCCTGGACGGGTACTGCTTCGAGAGCGCAAAGATCGTCGAGGAGTTCGCGTCGGGCTGGTTCTCGAAGCATAACTGGCAGAGCAACAACAACATCACGGAGGCCAACACCGCCGGGTTCACCGCCTATGCCATTGAGAAGATAGCGATGGAACTTCAGGAGGGCCGCCGGTGAACGAGTATTTCGTTCTTGCGGACGGCGCTCCGCTCCCCGCCCACGCTCCACCCTCTGCCTCGGATGTCTGACTATCCACCTATGGCCCGGACCAGAACCTCCGGCGGGACATCGACGTGTTCCGCACCGGCTTCGGCCAGGAGATTCCGCGCTACCTGGACGACCTGCTCTGGGTGGCGAGCTTCGTTTACATGGCAGACCGGGGGGTGCTGCGCTACACGCCGAAGGACGTGTTCGCCGACCGCTGGTGTCGGGGGTTCCGCATGGTAGTGCCGGTCTGGGACCTGGCGCTCTGGCAAGACCCGAAGGTGCAGCTGGCGCTGGATGAAACACTCCGCTTCCTCACCGGTGACGAGTGGTCCTTCGAGTTCGTGCAGCGGGCCGAGGGGGAGCCGATCCAGAAGGTACTCCATTTCCACGAACCCATCCACCCGCTGCCGAGAGCGGATGTAGTCATTCTTTTTTCCGGGGGAGCCGACTCGCTTGCCGCTGTTCTCGAAGCTGTGCAGCAGGGGCACCGGCCGGTCCTGGTAAGCCACCGCGCCGCTCCGGTGGTAGATGCGCGCCAGAGAAACCTGGTCGGCCTTATCCGGAAAAGGTACCCGGCGTGGGACTTTCCGCACATCAGTATGTGGGTCAATCGCAAGGGTGGCCCACGGACGAAGGAGCAGTCGCAGCGCAGCCGCTCGTTCCTCTTCGCCAGCCTCGGCGTGGTCACGGCGGCGATGCTCGGCCTGGACGACGTGCGGCTGTGCGACAACGGCGTGGTGAGCATCAACCTCCCGCAGTCCGGGCAGAACGTCGGCACCTTCCTGACGCGCTCCACGCACCCGCGCCACCTGGAACTCTTGCAAGAGTTTGCACGCATCCTGACCGGGCGCGCCGGGCTGACCATCAGGAACACCTTCATCTACAAAACGCGCCGGGAGGTGTTCGAGGATATCCGGGCCTCCGGCCACCCGGAGCTTCTCCAGGAAACCGTCTCCTGCGCGCACTTGGAGGCGATGACGAAGCAGCAGCCCCACTGCGGCGTGTGCAGCCAGTGTATCGACCGGCGCTTCGCCTCGATTGCCGCCGAGATGCAGATGTACGACCTGGCGAAGCGGTATGAGAAGGATATCTTCATCGGCCCGCTGGGCGAGGGCGTGGAGCGGACGCACGCCGAGAACTACGTGCGGTTTGCGCGCCTGCTGGAAGAGCTTCCGAACGCCGACGCTTTCTTCAAACAGTTTCCGGAGCTGTACGACTGCCTGCCCACGGATGGGAACCCGGACTGGCACGGCGAGCAACTCTGGTCTTTGTTCCAACGCCACCAGCAGAACGTGAATGGGGTCCTCGACTTGATGATTGGGCACCACGCCGCGCTGATACGCCGGGGCACGCTCCCGCCCACGTCGCTCCTGGGGCTGATGGGGCGCGGTCAGCACGTCGTGGACCCGCGTGACCGCTGCGCGCACCGCTTGCGAGACCTCCTCTGCTCGGCGCTCCCGTCCGCGTTCCAGACCGAGGAGGCGAGGAGCGAACGGCACGTTCAGGACGTTGGCGAGGCCGTGTTCCAGGGTGCGATGGAGACTCTGTACCGGGAGACGCCGCAACTACCCTTCGGCGCGGTCACTACGAAGGCGGACTTCTCCGACCTGCCCACGGACGGCGCGAAGCCGCTCTTCCTGGAGTTCAAGTACGTGCGGGGTAGGGACCGGCTGAACGGCATCCAGACCGAGATGACGAGCCGTGTGCTCGTGTACCGCCAGCAGGGGGCCTGCGTCCTCTTCATCGTCTATGACCCCAACGCCGCGATTACGAACATCGGGCAGTTCACCGTCGACTTCGAGTGCCACGAGGGCGTCTGGGTTGGGGTGGCGCGATAGCGGGGCTGGAAGGATGCCCACTGCGTTCCGAGTCGCACGACCGGCGGTACTCGCTCCTGCCGTCGTCAGACTGCCCGCCACCGCTCCGCCTGTCCTATCCACCTCCCGCAGAGGCTGACGTACTTCCGCTCCAGGGTGCAGGCGTTACCGGAGCTAATGAGCACACGGGCAGGAGTTCATCACTACCAAGGTGAGGCGGGTGGGATTGGTGAAGGTCGCGTTGACGCCGGCCCGGCTCATGGTGCCTTCTTCCAGTGGCGGACGCATCGCATCGAGGACATCGTGACGGGGCACCGCCCCAAAGGGGTGGTCCGGACAGCTCGCCGCTACGCTCTTCCGGCTCTGGCCCGCTCGAACTGGGGCAGGAACTGGGCGTGGGCGGTTAGCAGGTCATCCGCCAGGCGGGTCGCCGTTTCCAGGGAGTCGACCGCCCCGTCGAGAACCAGCGCCTGGATGAACTTCTCCCGGCTGCCCTCCAGCGCGGCATCGACGACGGTCTCCACCCAGAGGAACCGCGTGGCGAGTGTACCAGCGAGCGCCGTCGGCAGGGGGTGCTGCTGGATGGCGCGCAACCCGCCGCCATCGGCAACCGCCGGGCTTTCGAGCACCGCCGCCGGAGGTAGGTTCGGGACCTGGCCCGCGTTCGGGAGATTGGCAGAGTAGATCGTGCTCCTCGCCGTGCGGATCACCTCGATGATGTCCAGCACCTGCTCGTGCTCCCCGCCGGTCCGGCCCAAGTAGTCGGGGCCGAGTGGTTGCGGCGAGAGAGCATCTTCGCGCATCTCTGCGTAGATCGCGTCGCCGCGGGCGATGCGGCGCTCGAAGCTGAAGGCATCCACCCCCAGGATCTTGCCGTAGTACCGCCCGTCGCGGAAGAACTGGGGAAAGAACTCTGTGACGTGCGGATCCATGGCGGAGGGAAACGCACCGAACAGGTGCACCAGATGCCAGCAGAAGGGGTTCTCTCGATACGACTCGCCCACCCCGCCCTCCGTTCCCTCCGTGGACCGCGCCTGCTGCTCGGCGTATTGGGCCACCTTCCGTGCCGCGATCTCTCGCAGACGAGGCAGGGCATCTTCTCCACCCACCCGCACCTCCACAAACCAGGTGAGATGGTTGATGCCTACCGCTGCGTAACGGATCTCTGACCGGGCGACTCCCAACGTCTCTGCGAGGTAGTGGCCGACACCGGAGACGCCATGACACAGCCCAACGACCGGGGCGCCCGTCGCCTTGCGAATCGCCCGACAGTTGGCGGACATCGGGTTGGCATAGTTAAAGAAGAGCGCCTGCGGGGCGAGATCCAGAATGTCTTCGGCGATCCTCACCATCGCCGGGATCATCCGCAGCGCGCGCGCTGCGCCCCCCGGCCCAACGGTGTCGCCAACCGGGTAGTAGAGGCCGTACTGGCGAGGAATGAAGACATCCTGCTCCCAGGCGCGCCGACCGCCGACCCCCACCGTGCAGATAACGGCGGTGGCATCCCGCAGCACGTCGCGCCGATCCTGCGCCGCCGACAATCGGAGGGGAGCGGCTTTCGCCGCCATCATCTTGCGCGCCAATCCTTCCGCCACTTCCAGGGCGGACGGATCTGTGTCCACCAGCGCCAGCTCCGCCTCCCAGCCGCGCTGGATCAGGTCGGCCAGCAGGCCGCGCGTGAACATGGCACTCCCCGCGCCGATTAAGACGATCTTCTCTCGCATCAGCCCATCCTTTCTGTGAACTGCCTGACCCGCTTCCCCTCGTAACCAATACGACTGAGTGTAGAGGAATCCTACCGCGCTGTCAAAGGTTTCCCCGGATCGCGACGGGAAAAGGAGATGGGAGGCAGTTGCGGAAGGGAGGCGGGACGCGATGGACCGACTGAAAGGCAAAACGGCGCTCATCACCGGCGCCGGATCGGGGATCGGCCGAGCCGGGGCCATGCTCTTTGCCCGTGAGGGCGCCGCCGTCGTTGTGGCAGAGATCAACCCGGATTCCGGCGAGCGGGTGGCGGCGAGAATACGGGATGCCGGTGGCCGGAGCCTCTTCGTCCGAACGGATGTGGGCGATTCGGAGAGCGTCCGGAACACGGTGGCGCACGCGGAGGAGACGTTCGGTGGTGTGGATATCCTGTTCACGAACGCCGCGGATGTCCCCCTGATCAACCTCCGGGATGCCTGCGCCACCGACCTGGACGAGGAGGTGTTCGACCGCATTCACCGGGTGATCCTGCGCGGTGTGTTTCTGTGCGCGAAGTACGCGGGCCAGGCGATGATCCGGAGGGGCGGTGGGGCCATGGTCTTCACGGGGACGGTGGATGCGCAGATCGGCTGTCCGGGACTGGACGCCTACACGGCCGCCAAAGGCGGTGTCCTCGCGATGACCCGGTCCCTCGCCGCGGGACTGGCGCGCTACCACATTCGCGTGAATGCGATCTCACCGGGCTTCGTCGCGACTGAGCCGCAGGCGGTTTTTATGGACGACCCGGTGTCGCGCGAGCAGATCCAGGCGCTCCATCTGCTACCCGTGCCGCCGCCGGAGGATGTCGTGCCGCTGGCGCTCTTTCTGGCCTCCGACGAGGCGCGCGGTATCACGGGAAGCATCCATCAGGTGGACGCCGGGTATGCGGCGTTCAAGTGCGCTCATATCGACGTGATGGAGAGCATAAACCGGCCAAGCAGAGAAAGGGAGGCCCACGGAAGATGCGAATCGCCGCCCTCGAGCTGACGACAGTCAGCGTCCCCTATACCCATCGCGAGAATAGTTCCCAGGTGAATCGTGACGGCGTTACCGACGTGGTCGTGAGGATTGTGACGGACGACGGCTCGGTCGGCTGGGGTGAGAGCTGCAGCGGGGCGAACGTCGAATCGGTCTACGAGGCGCTGCGGGCGTTCGAGCCGCTGCTGCTGGGGCGGAATCCCTGGAACCGGGAAGCGCTGTGGCACGATTGCTACCGCCGGGGCATCTGGAATTTCCGCGAGCCGACGTTCAACTTCGCCTGGGCCGGCGTGGATATGGCTCTATGGGACCTCTGTGGCAAGGCCGCAGGGCAGCCGATCTACAACCTGCTCGGGGGACTGCGCCGCACCCGCGTCAGCTACTTCTGGTATCTTCCCACCGGCGACCTGTCGGTTCTGGAGGAAGAGTGTCGGCGCGGCGTGGCAGCCGGGTTCGAGATCTTCTACATCAAGACGGGCATCGACATCGAGCGGGAGGTCGAGGCGCTACGCATCATCCGGCAGGCGATCGGGCCAGATCGCAAGATCCGCATCGACGCCAATGAAGCCTGGAGCGTCGCCGAGGCGGCACGCAACCTGCGGCGGCTGGATCAGTACGGCGTCGATTTCGCCGAGCAGCCGGTTCCTGCCGATCCCGTAGAGAACATGATCGAACTCAAGCAGAAGACGGACGTACTGCTTGCCGCAAACGAGGGGTTATGGCGCGTGGCGGATGCCTGGGAGGTTATCACGCGGCGCGCCTGCGACGTGCTCTGCTTCAGCCCGTACTGGGTCGGCAGCATCGGCCATTTTCACCGCCTCTCCTGCGTCGCCGCGCTCCAGGGGATGCGCGTCTGCAAGCACACCCACGGAGAGCTGGGCATTGCAGCGGCGGCGGGACAGCAGGTGCTGCTAACGCTGCCGCGCATCGTGGAAGGGCACCAGCAGACAGCCACGATGATGGCTGACGACATCCTGACCGAGCCGATTCCCATTGCCCGGCAGCCGCACTGGGGCGTACCGTCCCCGCCGGGCCTGGGGATCGAGGTCGATCCGGACAAGCTCGCGCGGTATCACGAGAACTATCGGAGAATCGGGCAATACCGGCCGTACCGGATCGAGAATCTCGCCTCGGAAGACCCGGCGTGGAGATCGGCACGCCCGCCTTCGTAGGCGGCGAATCCCTTCTGGAGTGTGTTATGCACTTGCGAGCAGCGGCCCGTACGGGTCAGGCAGGCGAACACCACGAAATGCAGCCCGGCAACCGTTTCAGGCAGTCGCTCGTAGTCTTTGGCCAGGCGGCGCCCCGCGCCGCGCATCTCATCGCCGCCGTGATCGCCCGTTCTGTCCCTTTGAGGCCCGGTAGTGTGCTATTCCTGCCGTTGTGATCCCGAGCAGGCCGAGCAGGCCCCCGATGGCGGCAGACAGAACGCCCCAGGCAACCCCGGTGATGCAGAGCAGCACACCGAGCGCCATCACCGGAAGCCCGATGAGGCATCCACATCCCGTTGCCGATACCGCTGCTCCCGACGCGGTCAGCGACAAGCCGAGCGCACCGATAGCCGTACCTGCCACCGCGCCGCCCACCCCTACTGCACCGCCCGCCACAGCTGTTGTGCCGCCTAGGATCGCACCAGTCTGCGCGCTTCTGGCCGCCTGATGTGCCTGTTGGGCGCGATGAACCTGCAGCCAGTCCAGGTGTAATCTCGCCCGGCTGGTATCCCCCAATTGGGTGTAAGCGTGGGCGAGACGCTCGTGGAGCGAGGGGTCTTCAGGGTAGTGGTCCAGGCCCCAGGTCCAGACGGCAACCGCCATCGGCAGGCCAGATTGAGCCAGCACATCCCCTGCGTTCAGGTAGGCGAGTGGCAGGTACCGTGCCTCGGGCATCTGGTGCGCATAGCAGCAGTACACCAGATCGGCGGCGGCAAGAGATGCAGATCGCGGGAACCGACGCCATGCGGTCTCCAGGAGCATCCTAGCGCGCGTGAGATTGGATTCCCTGCAGAACTGGCACACGGCACGGGCTGCCATTCGGTCATCTTGCGCAAGGTTCAGGTTGGCAACACGGAGGGCATAAGTAGCGTGCTGGTGCTCGTCTTGTAGGAGCAATGCCGCCTGAGCCGCGAGCTCCAGCAACGGCAGGCTGTCAGGGTGTTCCCCCAACCCCCGCTGGCAGATGTGGAGCGCCTGCGCATAGTTGCCCTTATCGGCATAGATTCTCGCCGGCCGCAGGTAATCGTCCTCTCGCATCAGGATACCTCCCTTGACGGCAAGCCCTGGGCGACGGGTACCCTTGTGGGCTTGTTGCGGCGGCCGCAGTGCGGGCAGAAGGCAACGTCTGGCGACAGAGAAGCTCCGCATCGGGAACACGTCCGGAATGTCGGTTCCATCCCGGCGCCCTCTCTTGTACAGGGGTATTCGTCAGACTCGCGCTAACATCCTAATACTCTCATCTGCCTAATCGAGGGTTGTGCATAATGGCCCGACCAAGCGTCTCCCTGATTGCCGTTTTGGGTTAGCGGGACTACGCTGGGTGGCTGACCCTCGATTGGGTGACCGACCCTGACTCGCCGAGCCAGGGACCAAGCGAGCCATCGCGAGATCGTGCTGCCTGTAGCGCTTCGGACACTCGCCATTTACAGTGCGTTGATCCGGTCGCGCACCTGGCCCACAGGCTGACGTTCTTCGACGTTCATCCACATCAGGACCTGGTGCGCGTAGATCGCCGTCAGGAGGAAGGTGCCGATCCCGATTGCATCGGGACCAGCCCTCGCACCCACACTGGGTCAATGCCGAAGTGCTCTTTCAGGTTGCCAAACGACGGTTCGATCGTCCCGCTACGGCGGGCGTAGAGCTGCTTGCCACGCGGTGATTCCAGATAGCGTGCTTCCCACTTGGGGCGGGAACGACGACCGGCGGGATGCGCCGGAACTACTGGCCGAGGTAGCGGAGGGAGTGGTCTACCAGAACGGAGTTCGGGTCAGAGCCAAGGAGAGGGTTGCCGCCTGACCGCTTTTCCACCCCTTTCGATGGAACCTCCCCTCGTGCGGCGGCGCACTTCCACTTGGTGTAGCCTGCACACCCACACCGAGAGTGCCGTCGACACTTGTAAGGGTTCATTTCGGATGTGTGTCCGGCCGGAAGGGTTCGCCTCAATTCCGATCCGGCCCGGCGCCGGACGATCCAGCGGGTTACGGATCACCTGCCCCAGGAAAGCGGCCGGTGATGTTCATCCTGAATCGCATAGCAGGACCCGGGTCCAACCTTGGCGAATTCAAGAAGCGGTCAGCCGCCGTGCCGGTGAATCTATCCGATCTCGTTGTGACAACAGCCACTTGTGGACTGCTCGTTAGGATCTGGAGGAAGGCGACGAACGGCGGTGTCAACCCAAGTACCGGAGCCCCTTTCTTCTCTGTTGACGACGGATCGAATATCTTGGCTGGCGGTGGGAACGTCGGAGTCAAGGTCCACGGGGACAGCTTGCCTACCGTGTGACAGTACGTCTCCGCAACGGGCATCGCATCGTTCAAGAAGGCTGGAACTCAGCGCACACCTATCATCCGCCTACAGGACGCTGTGGACGTGACGCTTCATTAGCGAGGGATCGCTTACCGGCGGTCCAAAGGGATCCGCTGCAAGCCCTCTTCTTGACTGCCAGGCGGGACAGTGGCATTTGTGCAGCGTAGTGCCCGGAATGATGCGTACCTTCTGGCAGCCTTTTCCTCTTTTGGCGTTCATGTGAAGGAGGTTATAAGATGATTCGCAAAGCTTTCTTTTGGCTCACGGCAGGGGTGGTGCTCGTCCAGCTACAGGTCGTGAGCTTCGCCCAGCCACTGTTCACCGCGCAGGCGATGCTGGATGCCGCCCGAGCTAAGGAGGCTAAGGGGAATCACCGGGAGGCCATCCAGGGGTATCAGGCGGTGCTCAAGAGGTTCCCCAGTGGCGAGTACCATGCGGTCGCGGTTCAGCAAATCGCGATGATTCAGGCAGCGGAACTTAAAGACCTCTACACTGCTGCCGGGACCTACGGGGAGATAGTCTCCCAGTATCCGAATGAAAATCCATCTATAACGTATTCGGCCGCTACACAGTTAATCACACTTGCCGGTCAGTTGAACAAGCCGGAGCTAAGCTTTGCCGCTTATAAGGCGATGCTGAGTGTCTGCAAGGGAAGCTCTAACCGCAGTGGCATGCACGCCGGCCTGATATCCTACTACATATCCCAGAAGAATGAGAGCCTGATAAGGCAGCAGATTGAGGAGATGTTCAGGGAGTGCAGGCGGGAGCCGAACTTTCGCGGGAATGTGGAAGCCGTAATCGGCCAGCTTATGAGCTCGCCGGAGCTGAAGCCGCTTGGGGAAGAGGTCCGCAAGCGGTTGGATAGCCTGCCCACTGACGCTGACCCAGACGCAGCAGCCAGTAAAGAGTATCAGGATCTGGTTGCGGCAAAAGACTACGCCGCCGCTATCGCCAAAGCTGAGGCTCTGGCGAAAACGTCTCCCCAGGGCTATTACACGCCTTCGGTGCTGCAAAATGCCCAGTCGCTGGCGGAAAACCAGCTGAAAGATATGAACAAGGCGCGTGACCTGTGCCGGCTATGGGCGCTATCGATGCGTGGTGAAGACGAGGGCAACAATCTGGCCGCGGCGTTGTCTGCCTGGGTGCGCGCGTGCAGCACGCTGAAGGATGCCGCGGGCGCCCGCGAAGCGGCTGAATACGCGCTTGCCAAGTTTCCAAACTGTACGGCTACCGATGACGTGCTTCTCACCGCCGCAAAGGTTAAGGG
>JACQGL010000062.1 GCA_016199525.1 Armatimonadota bacterium | reverse complement strand
CTTCCACTTCCTGTTGTTTGAAGACGGGCTGGTGGAATGGGCACAGTTCTTCGTTTATGCCGCCGCATGCGTGGCTGCAGTTGGGGTTACGCTCCGGCTGAACCGGCTGGGACTCCGCCGCCAGGCTCTGCTCTACGCGGCCTTCGCGTTTGGGATGTTCTTCATCGCCGGCGAGGAGACCGCCTGGGGGCAGCGGATCCTGGGCCTGACGACGACGCCGGCGCTGAGCGCCATCAACAAACAGGACGAATTCACGCTGCACAACATCGCGCCGGTCCAGGCCACGTTCAACTTCCTGATGTTGATCGTCAGCGGCTACGGCTCGGCGGCCTACCTGGCCAATCGGCGCCTGGAGCCGAAGGCCCCCTATGGGCGGGTTGGGCGGCGCCTGGAGCAAGCGGATTACCTGCTGGTGCCGCCGTTCTTCGTCAGCTCCACGTTCATGGTGACGTTCGTCTACAAGGTCATCCGCTTCACCCTGATCCCGGAGTCGGGTTACACGGTGACGCGCTATGGAGAATGGCCGGAGCTGTGCCTGGCCCTGGGATTCTTCTCCCTGGCTTACCTGAACCATCGGCGATTGGCGGCCCAGGCGCGCAGGACGGCGCAGGGCCTCGAGGTGAGCGCGGTTGCGCTGGCCGCCGTGAAGGAGATCTAAGCGTTGGCTTGCCCTTCGACGAGAGGACGATGGTGAGCACCACTCCCGCTCTTGACGCGGTCGAGACCGCGCCGCGCGCAAAGCCGCACGCAGCCACCCGCCGCCAGATCCGCGGCTCCAGCCTGCTGCTGGTCGGCCGGCTGCTCTCGATGACGCTCAACTTCGTCAGCCAGGTCATGATTGTCCGTTACCTGTCCAAGGCGGAGTACGGCGCGTTTGCGTACGCCCTCTCCTTCGTCGCGCTGGGCGAGACCGTCGTCACCTTTGGCCTGGACCGGGCGATCACCCGATTCCTGCCGATCTTTCACGAGCGCGAAGAGTACGAAAAGCTGTTCGGCGCCCTGGTCATGGTGGTGGGCGTCATCCTGTCGCTGGGAATGATCTTGATCGTGCTGACCTTCGTGCTGCAAGGATGGATCGCCGTGGCGTTGATCAGCGACCGGCTGGCGGTGACGCTGCTGCTCATCTTGATCGGGCTTTCGCCGGTCCAAGCGTTGGACGGCGTGCTGCTGAGTCTGTTCGCCATCTTCGCCAACCCGCGGGCGATTTTCTTTCGCAAGTACGTGGTCGCCCCCGGGCTGAAGATTGCCGTGGTTCTTATGCTCATCCTGGGGCAGAGCAACGTTGAGTTCCTGGCGGGCGGCTACCTAGCCGCGGGCGCCCTTGGGGTGGCGATTTACACGGCGATCCTGCTCCGCGTGCTGCACCGCGAACGGCTGCTGGCGCGCTTCGACCTGCGGAAGCTGAACCTGCCGGTGCGAGAAGTCCTGGCCTTTACCGTGCCCATGCTGACGACCGATTTGGTGTACATCCTGCTGCACTCGATGGACGCCGTCTTGCTGGGCCATTTCCAGGGCACGTCGGACGTGGCCGCCTTTCGGGTCGTCCAGCCGGCCGCCGAGCTGAACAAAGTGGTCTTCTCCAGTTTTACGCTGCTTTTTACCCCCCTGGCGGCGCGGATGTTCGCGCGCAGCGATGGCGAGGGCATCAATCACCTGTATTGGCAGACGGCGGTGTGGATCTCGGTGATCTCTTTCCCGATCCTGGCCGTGACCTTCTCGCTGGCCCGGCCACTGACGCTGATGCTGTACGGAAGCCGGTACGAGCAGTCGGCGATCATCCTGGCGCTGCTGTCGCTGGGCTACTACTTTCACGCTGCGCTCGGCTTCAACGGGACGACGCTGATGGTCTACGGGAAGCTGCGCTACATCGTCTCTCTGAACATCGGGGCGGCCGTCGCCAACCTGCTCATCAACTTGCTGCTCATCCCGCGCTACGGCGCCCTGGGTGCGGCCATCGGGACCTTTGGCACGCTGGTCGTGCACAACCTCCTCAAGCAGGCCGGGTTGCGGATGGGGACCGGTATCCATTTGTTCCAGTGGCAGTACCTGCGCGTGTACGCGATTATCGCGCTGGCCGCGGTCGGCCTGCTGCTGGCCCAGGTTGCCCTGTCCCTGCACCCGTACGCGGACTTTGCGTTGGCGGCGCTCGTCTCCGCCGCCGTCATTGGCCTGAACCGCCGGGCGCTCCAGATCGGGCAGACTTTCCCCGAGCTGCTGCGACTGCCGTTTGCCCATCGGATCTTCAGCGAGTAACACTGAGGCCGCGATGCTTGAGTTAACTTTGGCCACGAAGTTCGTTCCCGGCACCAATGCCAAGGCGCGCCTGGCTGGCGCCAGTTGGACCTTCCTGCTCCCCAGGTTGGACCTGGAGCGTATCGTCTGCTTTGGTCTGCCCACGCCCGCGGCGCTGGGCACCCTCACGCGCCTCACGCAAAGCGTGACGGTGGTCTGCGAAGATGCCTGGCAGGCCCGCGTGGCCCTGAGGGAGCAATCGGCCGAGCGGAACAGCGTTCAGGTGCTCATCGCCGCCGAGGGCGAGCCTCTGCCGCTGCCAGACACCAGCGTCGACCTGGCCGTGATCGTGGCCCACGGCGCGGCGCGGCGCCTGCAGAACGATGCCCACCTCCGCCGGGAGATCGGCCGGCTGTGCAAGCCCTCCGGGCTGATCTATTTGGAATTCGCCAGGATGGCGACCACCTGGCCCGGGCCGGCGGCCGAGGAATTGGGGCAGGCGCAGCTGTTTTGGCTCACGCCCCTGGCCGGCGAGATGCAGACCGCGGTGCCGCTGGACGACGCCCGGACGATGAACTACTTCCTCCGACATGGGCTGTTCGCCGTCTCCAGCCGCTGGGCGCCGCTTCAGCGTCTCGAATGGATCTTCGCGCAGCAGGATCCGCTCAACGCCCTGGCCCGACGCTTTGGCACGCTGATCAGCCGGTCACGCGAGCCCTCCGATGCCCTGCCGCGCTACCTGAGTTCGGTGGCCGAGGCGGCTGGCATTGACTTGGACGCATACCGCTGGGGTCTGTCGGCACCGGGCCCATACAACTCGCGCAAAGTCCTATTCTACCTGTTCGACGAGAAGACCGGGGTGCCCAAATACGTCATCAAGATCACCCGCGACCCGGCGCTTAACTATCGGCTGGAGAACGAATACCGCGCCCTGACCTGGCTGCACGAAAAGCGCCTGGGAGGCCAAGGCCAGCTGCCCAGGACGGTTTTCTTCGGATATCACCACGGCTTGGCCATCCTGGGCGAGACGTTCATCGAAGGCGTGCCGTTCCGCCAGCGGATGTCCGCGCAGCCCAACGCCCCGGTTGCCAGCAGCGTCGTCGAGTGGCTGACGGAGCTGGCCGAGGCCACGGTTACCCTCGCCTCTCCCCCGCAAGTGGCCGGGGCGCTGGACAAGCTGTTCAACCAATTCACGCAGATCTACCGGCTGGGGCCCGCCCACGTCGACTATCTCGCCAGACAGATTGCCGCCGTGGGCCGCAGCCGCGAGCCGCTGCCACTGGTCTTCCAGCACGGCGATCCCGGGACTTGGAACATGATGGTGACCACAACTGGGCAAGTGGCTTTCCTAGACTGGGAGGCGGCTGAGCCACAGGGCATGCCGCTCTGGGACCTGCTCTACTTTCTGAGATCACACGCGACCACCGTTTCCCGACTCACCGGGATACGTGACTCGCTGAAAAGCTTTAAGCGCCAGTTCTTGATGGAATCGCCCATGAGCCAGCAGCTCATTGAAGCCACCCAACGCTATTGCGTTCGCACCGGGTTGGCGCCCGAACTGGTGGAGCCGCTCTTCTACACCTGTTGGATGCATCGGGCGTTGAAGGAGGCTACGCGCCTACCGGCCGCCCACCTGGATCGAGGGCACTACGTCAACCTGCTGCGGCTGTGCATTGAGCAGCGCGGCGCGCCGCCCCTTCGCCAGCTGACTTCCCTGCGGATGAGACCGCCGGGAGCGGTTGCCGCTTGAACCGGGGAGCTTTCAGAGCGACGAGGTCTTGCAGCGTGACGAGCATTTCAACCTAGGCATGGAGTCAGGGACCATGAACAAAAAGGCTTTTCAATTTGCCAAACTCCTACTGATCTTCGCCTTCCTCGCGGCCAGCTGCCGCCCTGGGCCAGGGCCCACGGCCTTACCTACCGCGGCCACGACCCCCGCGGGCGAGCCCACCCAGGCCGGGACGCCCTCGGTCGGGGTGCTGCCCACCGAGCCGGCCCCGACCCAGGTGACGCCGTCGGTTCGTGCAACCGTCTCCGGAAACTCGCGCGGTTACTTGACGACGCCCCAGGAACTCCAGGCCATCAAGCAGAAGGCCGAGCAGGGCATCGAGCCGTACCGATCCACGGTGCAGGCTGCCCTGCTCGCGGCGCAAGAAGCGCTCAACGCCAAGTTTCCCCGGGTCCCAGATGAGATTGACATCGACGAAGACAAGATCGAGACCCCGAAGTACCTCTCGGAGGGGGCGTTAGACGCCTACGCGCTGGCCTTGGGATTTCACCTGGTCAAGGAAAGCGACCCCCTGCTGGCGGAGAAGTACGCCGAAAAAGCTTACAAGTTGGTGATGACCCTGCCGCGCCGCCACACCGACGTCAGCGGCTATCAGGCCAACACGCGCCTCAACCTGTCGGTCTATATCCCCGCCTTCGTCTACGCGGCCGACCTGCTGGCCGATTGGAAAGTGCCCGGCACCGACAAGTTCTTCTACGAGAGCCCGGACAACCAGCAGCTCAAGGAGTGGCTGGGCAGCGTCATCATCCGCTACCCCTACAACGCTGCCCACACCCGCAACAACAACTGGGGCGCCTGGGCACGCCTGGCCACGGCCGCCATCGGCGACTACGTCGGCGCCGACGCGCCGCTGTACATCCAGGGCTTCGCCAAAGGCATCTCCGGCGAGTACCTGATCAACCCGCTGGCCGTCTGCGATCCCCACGCCGTCGTCGACTGCCTGGCGATTGACGGCGGCATGGCCTACGCCACGGCGCTGCGCCTGCACTTTGAATTTGTGGACGGCAAGCTGGTGGAGAATTCCAGATCGAGCTGTGACTCCGAAGGCATTCCTGGCATGATCCGGCCAGACGGCGGGCTGCCCGACGAGCTGCGCCGGCAGTACAAGTGCGACTCGATCGAGATCAAGGACCCGGAAGGGGCAGCGGCCAGCTACTCCCAGTTCGCCATCCAGCCCATGGTCAGCCTGGCCGAGATCGCCTGGCGGCGCGGTTCCGCCGAGCTGTACACGCACATCGACCCGGCCACCGGGCGCGGCGCGCTGTACCGCGCCATTCAGTTCCTGGTGAAGAACAACGTGCGCATGAAGCATCCCACG
>JACQGL010000061.1 GCA_016199525.1 Armatimonadota bacterium | reverse complement strand
CACCAGCAGCGCCAGCAGGATGGTCAGTGAACCGAACGGGTAAGTCTCGACCATCGTGAACCAGAAGACAGCACAGGCGCTGACGGCGCCCAGGAGGCTGAAGACCACTGCGTCCAGACGGCGGCAACCGATCAGACGAAGCAAGGCAAACAGCGTGCCCATCGATAGTCCGGCAACGGCTGCGATCACCACACGCGCCGCCGCGACCGGTTCCAGGCCGAACCCCCACCAGAGCGCGCGCACCGGCAGGCCGGCTACCAGGTAAAATAGCGGGTGCGCGATGGCGCGGTGGTCGGCGCTCCATCGACTTATAAGGCCCTCGAAGAGCTGCGCACAGTCGGCGTCGAACCAGATGTCCGTGGTTTCCGGGTCCAGGATAATGGGATGAAGTCGCCACGCCCCGTAGAGGGAGGCGATACTCGCCAGCAGCGCGAGCGTCGCTAGGAGGAGCCCATCGACCCACCTCCTTGGCTTTACGGATGGCTGCCCCGCTTCGCCCTGGTGGACGAATCCCCGCATCATCGTTGTCCTCGGGCTGTTCTGACTGTCGATGAACACATGTTACGCCCGTACGGGCCCGTATGGGCGGCACGCAGAGGACGCGGTGACGCATCGCCTCCTGTCCTGGTGCTGGTAGCGGAAATGGCATCCGCTACGCGGGCCTCGCCCACGGTGGATCAGCCCAGGACCGGCCGCCAGCCCACGGAAGCGTGCCAGAGGTGGGGTCCAGGAAGCGCACTCGTACTCCGCGGGCGAGGGCGGTTGGCCGTTCCTTCACCAGGTAGAGGGGGGCGGTGACGTAGAATTCCGGCAGGCTCCGGTAGATCGGCTTCTCGATCACGGACGGGCCACGGCCCAGCCGTCCGGTCACTTCCGGTTGCCGGAGCGTGCACTCTTCCGGCGGGCCACCGATGGCATCCAGGAAGTGCTGGCCCGTACGGGCGTTCCGCCTCACAGCGCCGGAAGCACGCCTCCGCCCCCTGGCGCTGACCCTGGATCAGCGGGCCGCTGGCATCGCAGTAACCGTTCCTGTGGGAGCTGAAGGTGAGCATGGCTATTCTACCGGCACATAACGCGCGTCCTGCACCTTCACCGGTACGGGCAGCGGGCCGGTGTTGATCACGGCCGCCAGCAGCCTTGCCTCGACTTCGTCGCGGTAGCCGCCCGTGATGTATCCCTCGGCATTCTTCACATCCTTCGAGATGCGGTCGGTAACGGGGATGCTGGCCAGAAACTCGCTATCCAGGTAGACCCCCAGCAGGGTTGGCACGTGTTCCCTGGCGAAGCGGCGTATCTTCCTGGTACCCTCCTCGGTCAACTCCACGCGCACCACCAGAAACGCCCCAGACGTGACATCGAGCGCGCTGTCGGGACGCAGGTCGTGCCGATCGAGCACGAGAGGAGATTCTTTGAGGACGCGATCCAGGGGCACGGAGGCGCCGGAGCGGGCATCCTGGAAGGCATAGCGAGATCGGTCCTGCGTTTCCACGATCTGGAGGAGGTAGGGAGCGCGGTTGTTCCTGGCGGTGCGCACTTTCTTTAGCCAGCGGAACTCCAACATCCCGGTTCGGGTGAGCAGCTCGAGCCGGCGTTGCGCGTGGCGGCCGCGGAGGCGCACCCGCAGGCCACCTTCCGCAGCGGAGAACTCTGCCGCATTGTCTCCCAGCGCCCGCGCTCGCCGCTCCAGCATCTCACGCACGCGGGCCAGGGCATCCCCGGAGAGAGTCCCGGGCCGTTCCGGCACGATGAGCGCCTGGGTGGCGATCTTAGGAGGCTCGGGCGACTGGGCACCTGCCACTCTCAGACAGAGCGGCAGCAGGCAGAGAAGCAGGAGAAGGCAGCGGCGCATGGCGAGTGAGCGGGGCGTCCCGCGTGGATTACCCTCCGCCTCCTTCCCGAGGAAGACACGGATTCCCTCCTACCGTTCCCGAAGGGGTGGCGGCCCCGAAAGCTTTCGGGGCAGGGCATCGTGATTCAAACTGCGGGTTGGCAGGTCAATGGGCCAACGGGCGGTTTCAATGTCATTGACCCATTCACTACATGGCTGGCAGGCTGCTATCCCTGAGTGGAGCACGGCGGCCGCCCGCTTACCGAGCCAGCTTGTCTTCCGAATGGCCGACCTCGAGGCAGTCGAGTCGCCACACGCCCGCGTGGCGGGACAGCAGTCCCAGGCCGAGATCCGGCAGCGGCCCGAACTTCTGGACTTCTGAGAAAACGAGAAGGCCACCGTGCACCGGCCCCGGCGTTGCGTCGCCGGGTGGCTTGAGGTCGGTCCAGAAGGCGCGTGGATCGTAGAGCGCCGTGCGGCGGAGCGCTTTCCGCAGTTTCCATACTTGCGGATACGCGCGTACTGCGGCCAGATGGGCGCGACCGCAGATGCCCCCCGCGCGGCGGATGAACACCTCCGTGTGCGGCGCCACCACGTCCGGTAGTGGCTCCGCGCACGTGGCTTTGGCCAGCAGGCGGAGGCGGCTGCCGGCGGGATCCGTCTGGAACAGCACCCACACCGGCGGTGTATCCCCGGGCGGGAAGCCGAGGGCCTCACACAGGCCCGCCGTCTCCGGGTGGTCCTCCTCAAACAGGAAGTGAAGGCGGAGCGTCGCCCACCGGTTCACCTCGCGATCCGGCATCCGGAACAAGAGGTCATCTCCGTCGCAGATCACTTCGGCGAGCGGTGGCGTGGCGGGTTCGCCCTCATCGGCGAGCAGCCGGAAGCGGGCGTAGCGGCCCGCATCGATCTCCCCCGCCAGGACGGCGGCGGCGACTGCGCAGCCAGGCTCCGTGCGGTGATGGCAGCCGATGAACCGGCAGAGCCGGGCATAGCGGGCCGCCTCGGGCAGGAGCGTCAGCTCGGGCGAGGGCTCGTCCCGCAGCGTGTCCAGCGGGAGCCAGTCGAAGCCCGGGCTGTCCGCCAGGAGGCCTCCCTCGGGCAGAGGAAACAGGCGGATAGCATTGGTGGTGTGAGGGCCGCGTGGATTCTGGGTACGCCACTGCCCCGTGCGCAGATCCACGCCCGTGAGGGCGTGGATGAGGGTGGACTTGCCTACTCCGGAGGGCCCCCACAACAGCGAGAGTTGCCCCGCCAGGTGACCGCGAAGCGCATCCAGCCCGACGCCCGTCGCCGCGCTGATGAACAGAACGGGGTAGGCCGCACGCCGGTAGGGAGCCAGAAGCGGTTCCAGGGCTTCCACCGGCGCAAGATCCATCTTGTTGACGGCCACCAGGGCGGCAAGGTCCGCCCCTCGCGCCAGGGCGAGCGCGCGATCCAGCAGCTCGAAGTCGATGCCTGGCTCCCGGGCGGCGACCACGCACACCACCTGATCGGGGTTGGCAACGATCACCTGGGGTGCGCCGGCGGCGCGGCGGCGCGAGCGGTCCCGCTCCGCGCGGGTGAGCGCGCGCTCGCGAGGCAAAATGCGTTCGATCACGCCGCCGCCGTCCACGAGGGCGTACTCTACGCGGTCACCAACCGCCAGCGGCGCGGTTTGCCCGGAGCGGAGTCGCCCGCGCAGCAGGCATGACACGCGCCGGCCGCGGTCGAGCACTTCGCAGCGAGCGCCGAACACCGCGCTGACAATACCCTGATTCACCTCTTCATGCTAACAGATAAGCCCTGCCATCCGCTATGGAGATCGTCTGCGCGCTGGCTACCCGCGTTGACAGTCCCCCCTCCGGCGGGCATCATAGTAGGGTAAGCGGATCCCCTCCCATCGACATTGGAGTTCGGAGATGCCACGTGTCGCCCTTGCCGCCTTGCTTATCATGCTGGCCAGTGCTTTCTTATTGCTGGGCCGCATCGGCGCTGCCGCGCCCGTGGGGCAGGCCGCCAACCTGCGTATCGCGGTGAGTGGCGGACCGTGGGCGGGGAACGATTGGGCGGCGTTTACCGTGGACGAGGGCGCGCGCTCTCTCAATGGAGACGAGGACACGCTCGATACCGTCGTCTGCGTGGCGCGCGTCTCCCGGTTGCAGGTCTTCTCCCTGGGGTTGGCGGTGGCCAGCGTGGGCGCGCAGGACAGCGAGATGCCCCCTGTGCGCGTTGCCGGAAACTACGCGGCCGTTCTGGTCTCCGAAGCGGACCAGGGCGGCCGCGACCTGAACGGCGACGGCGACCAGATGGACGACGTGCTCCACGTGGTAGATCTGACGACGCGCCGCATCCGCAACCTCGGGCTGGCTGTCGAAGAGATGCAGATGAGCGATCGGTGGGTAGCGGTGGCCGTTCCCGAGGCGCGTCAGGGCGGGCAGGACCTGAACGGGGATGGGGACGCTAGTGACGTGGTGCTGTATGCCGTGGAACTGGCCACCGGCGAGGCGAAGTGCCTGCGGCTGGATGCCAGCAGCGGCATCCAGGTGGCGGGCGACAGGGCCCTGGCCGCCGTCTCTGAGGCGGCTCAAGGCGGGAAGGATCTGAACGGGGACGGAGACACGCTGGACGTAGTGGCACACCTGGTAGACCTATCAACCGGCGAGATCCGCAATCTGGGCGTGGACACGGCGGACGGCTTCGCCATTACTCCGCGGCTGGCCGCGATGGCGGTATCCGAAGGGCGGCAGGGGAATCGCGATCTGAATGGCGACCGGGACACCCAGGACCTCGTCCTGCACGTCTATGATCTGGCCAAGAACGAACTTCTGAACACGGAGATGGACGCGAGCGGTGGCGTGGCCGCGGGGGGCCAGTACGCGGTGGCGATTGCCCGCGAGGCACGGCAGGGCGGGCGGGATCTCAACGGTGACGGGGACCTCCAGGACCAGGTGGCTCAGGTCTACGACCTTGAAGCGCGAGCGCTGCTCAATACTGGCCTGGATGCTACGGACGGGGCGTGGGTGGCGAAGGAGGGTGTTGCCATCGCCTGCCTGGAAGCGAATCAGGGAAACCACGACTTGAACGGGGACGGCGACCAGGACGACAGCGTGGTGACCGCTTTCTTCCCCGCCACCAAGAAGGCGTGGAACAGCGGCCTCACCTTCGAGGGAGAAGCGATCGCGGGGGAAGGCGCGCGGGTTGCCTTCGGCGTTCTCGAAGCGGACCAGGGGGACCGTGACCTCAATGGAGATCGGGATACGGACGATGTCGTGCTGGGAATCGTGGAGGTGACGCTGTCGGCACCGAGGAGCCAAATCATCCCTCTGGCCTGCGGCGAGGTGCTGGCCGTTGGCTCGCGGGCGGTGGCGTTCACTGTGCCGGAAGTGGATCAGGGCGATCTCGACCTGAATGGAAACGGCAACGCCGACGATGATGTGCTCCATCTCCTGCGCTGGTCGCGATAAGTTCAGCGGCCCCTTGGTATCGGAAGAATCGATAGGCGTGGGCACGCCCGGCTCCCGAATTGTCTTGCGACGGCGGCTAACGTTCTGGTATAATGGCCGTGTTCCGGGTCAGTACGCCTAAACCCACTAACCCCACCACCAGCCCGGCAACGGGCGCTTTCGTTCCCTGGTCCGAATGGACCGGCTCCTGAATCCAGGCCTCAACACTGCCGGTGCGGTACATATTGAACGAACCGACGATTTTGTCGCCGGCAGGGGTATCTTGTACCTCACGGCGGCCCCTGGTGCAACCGAGAGGCGAAAGCGCGCGATGGAACAGCAGCTTCCCCTTCAGATGGATGAAGCGGACGTTGTGCGGCCCCTCTGGGAACGGGCGCTGCGCCGGATGGAACGGCGGCTAGGCCGGGAAGCGATTCAGACCTGGCTGCGGGATGCCGAGCCCCTCAGCTACAAGGAGGGGGTGCTTGTGATTGCCGCCCCCAACGGCACGGCGCGCGATTGGATCGAAAAGAAGTATGGCCGTGCCCTGGCGGAAGTATTCGGGGACGCGCAGGAGACGTCGCAGCCCGTCTCTGTGGAGGTAGTAGTCCGCGCACAAGCGCCAGAGAAGGGCCGCAAACCCGCCCGGCCAAAGCCCGAGCTACCGCGGCAGGCGCCGGTCTCCTCGCTGTTCGCCCCGCTGCCGCTGAATGAGAAGTACACGTTCGAGAACTTTGTGGTCGGCCAGTCGAACCGCTTCGCGCACGCGGGAGCGGTGGCCGTGGCGGAGCGGCCGGGGCGGCATTTCAACCCGTTGTTCATCTATGGCGGCGTGGGGCTCGGCAAGACCCATCTCCTGCAGGCAATCGGCCACCGCCTGCAAGAGCAAAATCCCCGCGCGCGAGTGGCCTACGTCTCCGGCGAGACGTTCACCTCGCACTTCATCACCTCGCTGCGCGAATCGCGGGAAGAAGAGTTTCGGCGCACCTACCGGGGGGTGGACATCTGGCTGGTGGATGATATCCAGTTCATTGCTGATAAGACCTCTACAAAGGAAGAGTTCTTTCATACCTTCAACGAACTCTACCTAACAAACCGCCAGATCGTGCTGGCGGCGGATCGCCCCCCGAAGGAGCTGCGCCTGATGGAAGACCGGCTGCGCAGCCGTCTGGAGTCAGGGCTGATGGCGGAAATTGGGCCTCCGGAACTGGAGACACGGGTTGCCATCCTGGAACGGCGGGCCATCTCCGAACAGGCGGCGGTGCCGTCGGATGTCCTTCTCCATATCGCCTCGATGATCGAAACCAACGTGCGCGTGCTGGAAGCAGCTCTCATCCGGCTGCTGGCGCTGGCGTCGTTGAACCGGACAGAAATGACGGTAGAGCTGGCGGATCGGGCTCTTCAAGCGTTCCGGCAAGAGGGGCGCATCCGCCCTTTAGATGTGGAGGCGGTGCGGCGGGTCGTCTGTCAGCAGTTTGGCGTGAGCGAAGACGAGCTGCTGGGCGAGCGGCGCGATAAGAAGACCAGTCTGGCACGCCAGGTGGCAATGTATTTGCTGCGCACCCATTCCGAGAAGTCCCTCAGCGAAATCGGCGCGGCGCTGGGGGGAAAGGCACATTCCACGGTCCTGTACGGGTGCCAGAAGCTGGAACAGGAAATGCGGCGGGATCCGTCGCTGGCGTCGCTGGTGCGGCGGCTTTGCACCCAGCTGATGGGATCCAGCAACAAGTAACGACCTCGGCCAGGGTCGCGGAAATCAGCGGGGGGCGCGGGAGGACCGCGTCCCTCTGTTCGTACTCCTAGCCCCCGCCCGCCAGGATCCACGCCTCGTTCACGGTTACGTGCCTGATTCGCTGGCGCCGCCAGGTGTAGGTAACATGGATCCGCCCATCCGCACCCTGGCTGATGGCGGGGTAGGAGTACTCGCCCGACGCCGTCTCCAGATCGCGGATAGCGGGCCAGTCTCGTCCATCGTTGGTGGAGAGGGCCAGGGAGAGGGGACGGCGCTCTGTGCGAGAGCTGTTGAACGCCAGGACGAAATGACCGTTAGCCAGCCGGACCACATCCACGGCGGCGTTGGGGTTGGGCAGATCGGCGCGCTCGGGTGGGCTCCAGGTGCGGCCGCCGTCGCGGGAGAGAGATTGCCAGAGGGTCTGCTCGGGGTCGCGGGCGCCGCGGCGCAGGAAGGTGATCACGCTGCCGTCGCGGCGCAGCGCCAGAGTAGGTTGGATCACGCCGTATTCGTTGCGGATCTCGCCGCCCGGCAGCCAGGTCTGGCCGCCATCTTCGGAAATGAGCATAAACGAGTGCCAGTCCCGCTCGTTATACATCGGCAGGACGATGTCTCCATTGGGCAGGACGATCGGCTTGTTACGGGTCATCCAGCCCCATGCGGGCTGCAGGATCCGCTCCGCATCCCAGGCGTGGCCGCCATCGCAGGAGGTCTTTACCTTCACCTGGCAGGTATCCCAACCATCACCCTGCATGGTGACGTAGACGAGGAAGACCGTCCCGTATGGCCCCACGAATAAGACCGGATTTCCCTCCGACCGGTCGAGCGTGTCGGCGATCACTTGTGGCCGCGACCAGTGACGCGCGCCCATGGGCAGGCGCGCGCTGATGATCGCCACGTCGCGCGCCATCTCGCGTGACCCGGCATACCACGCGGCAAGCAGATCTCCGCCCGGTAGCTCCACGATGGTGGACGCGTGGCACGAGGGGAAGTGGGGATCGTCGTGCTCAATGAACCGTTCTTCATAGAGAGGGGGAGGCGGCATCATTGGTCTCCGGAGCAGGTGCGCAGGGATCCGGTGAAGGGCTTCAACGGGAGGGGAGGCCTTTCCTGCGGCGTTGCGCGGTGGACGGGTCTGTAATACGCCGGCGGGAAGACAGGTGGTGTGGAACCCTCCGCTTGCTGGGTATAGTCTAACAGCCGTCCGCAAATCCTGACCCACCGCGAGCGCTCCCGGGGCCGAAGCACGCAGAGTGGAGTGCAGGCTCCCACGTGAGAGGAGCACATTACCGATGACGCAGAAGCGCAGCGCAGCGTTAAGTGTGGATGCGGCTTCATTGATCGAAGACGTGGCGATTACGCCGGGGCGGCCCGAGGTTGAGGCGCGAGTACGGGCGCTTACTGAGCGTGCCGCTCGCGAACCCAGATCGTGGATGCTGCGCTTGGCGCTCGCGCAGGCCTACGCGCAGAATGGCGATTTTGCGGCT
>JACQGL010000055.1 GCA_016199525.1 Armatimonadota bacterium | reverse complement strand
CCACGGGCCGCCCTCAAGGTGAATTGAACGTCCCCCAGGTCCACCTTCAGACTGCTGACCGGTCTGGATCTGCGCAGCCAGCCGCCTTGCCGTTTCACGGTCAGATGCTCGGGGACTACAGCCTGCAGCATCCCGGCAAGCAGTTCCAGGAACATCTCCCGGTCGCCTGCGTACTGGCCCAGAAAGCCCGCGGCGAAGGCGGAAGCAGAAACCTGGTCCTCATCTGGATCTGGCATCTCGTTAACGACCTGCCGCCAGTACGCAGCCTGCCAGCGCCCCCGTGTGCCGATCGCCCTCCTTGACCACGGTGCCGTTCACGATCACCCAGGGAATGCCTTCGGGATAACGGCAGGGATCGTCGTAAGTGGCAGTGTCACGGATCGCTGCCGGATCGAAGACCACGATATCCGCGGCGGCGCCGGGGCGCAGGCAGCCGCGATCTCGCCATCCCAGGCGCGCCGCGGGGGCGCCGGCCATCTTATAAACGGCCTCCTCCAGGGAGAGGAGGCGCTCCTCCCGCACGTAGCGCGCCAGGAGCCGCGGGAACGCCCCGAACAGGCGCGGGTGCGTCTTTCCCGGCAGGTGCAGCCCGTCGCTGCCCACCATCTGCGCCGGGTGGGCGAGGAAAGCGCGCACGTCCCGCTCGTCCGCCTGATGGGCGATGAAACAGGCCTGCAGATCTTCTTCCTCCAGCAGCGCGCACACCAGCTCTCCCACCGTCACCCCCCGTGATTCTGCCAGGCGGGTAAATGTCTCCCCCTCGGCGGCCTGGTTTCGAGCCGTACGGGCGCCGCAAAGCACCACCCGCGACCAGTCCCGCGGGTCGGCGCTCACCGCCGCGGCGACGCGGGCGCGCGTGTCGGGGTCGCGGAGCCGCTCCAGAATGGCGCGCGAGCCCCCCTCGGTGACCCAGGCGGGCAGGAGCGCCTGCACCAGGGTAGATCCCGCCGTGTAGGGATAGCTGTCAAAGGTCACGTCCAGGCCCTGGGCGCGGGCGCGATCGATGACCGCCAGCGCCTCGGGCGCCCGGCCCCAGTTCGGGGCGCCGTTCATCTGCAGGTGCGAAACCTGGACGGCACAGCCCGAGGCGGCGCTGGTCTCGATGGCCTCGTCCAACGCGTCCGCGATCCGGTCCGCGTAATCCCGCATATGGATGGCGTAGAAGCCGCCGTACTCCGCCACCGCGCGGCAGAGGGCCACCATCTCTGAGCGCTCCGCAGCGCTCATGGGTGCGTACCACAGACCGGTGGACAGGCCCCACGCCCCCTGCTCCATCCCCTGGCGCACCAGGCGGACCATCGCCGCCACCTCATCCGGGGTGGCCGGCCGCTGGGCCATGCCCATCACGGAGACGCGCACGCTGCCGTGCGGGATGAGATAGGCAACGTTAGTACCGATCCCCTGGCGGTAACGCTCCAGCAGCTCTGCTACCGTCCGCCAGCCCCAGTCCACCCCTGCGTCATCCCCGAACAGGCCGAGGAGGTAGTCACGCTGGATAGCCAGCCCTGCGTCGGTAACGGGCGCGAACCCAAGGCCGCAGTTCGAGAAGACCTCGGTGGTAACCCCCTGCATCACCTTCGGTTCGTGCGTGGGATGCGCCAGCAGCGCGATATCCGCGTGCGTGTGGATATCGATGAACCCGGGCGCGACCACCAGCCCCGAGGCGCGCAGCTCGCGATGGGCACGCGCTTCCGGGGGGAGCGGCTCCACGGCGGCGATCCGGCCTGCCTGGACGGCGACATCCGCGCGGCGAGCCGATCCCGACACCCTTGAGGTGCCATCCACCACCAGACCGTCCCGAATGAGCAGGTCGAACATATGGCAAGCTCCCGCCCACGCCAGGCGATTGTCCCCCAACCCCAGGGCAATTGCGCAGCGGACGGCGCCGAATCCTCCCTCGCCACGGGGAGGGAACGGGAGGGGATGTGGGTGGAGCCGGACCTGAGCGCCCCATCCCGATTGCATCGGGACCGTGATCGGCAACCCCACCGCCCGACGAGTTTGACTCATGTGTGCCGATTCGCCGATAATTGCCTCGCCAAGGGGGGAGCAGACCCGGGATGCAGCTCCGGCTGGAAAACGTGGGCAAGTGGTACGGGCGACGGCGGGTATTCGACGGGGTCAGCCTCGAGCTGGCCCACGGCGAGTGCCTGGTGGTAACGGGCCCCAACGGCTCCGGCAAATCCACCCTGATCACCGTGCTGGCGGGCTTGCAGCGACCCACCACAGGCGTGATACGGCTGTGTGAGAAGGGCGCTGCCCTACCGCGCGAGGCGTGGCGCCACGTCGTCGGCTGGGTGGCCCCCGATCTCACCCTCTACCCCGAGCTATCCGCCCGCGAGAACCTGGACTTCTTCGCGCGCGTCCTTGGCCGGCCCGCCGATGCGGCCCGCCGCGATCGGCTCCTGGCCCGCGTGGGTCTGGCAGGCCGAGAGAACGACCTGGTGCGCGCCTATTCCACCGGCATGCGCGTGCGGCTCAAGTACGCCTTCGCCCTGCTGAACGAACCGCGCCTGCTCCTCCTGGACGAGCCCACCGCCACCCTGGACGCGGACGGGATGGCGCTGGTGGACGAGATCATCGCCGAGCAGCGCTGCCGTGGACTGCTTGTCCTTGCCACCAACGACCCGCGCGAGATCCGCCACGGCGACTGGCGGCTCGACCTGGGCAGCGGGAGCGCCTTGCAATGAGCTCCACCCCACCCGCCACGACGCAGCCCCCTCCCGCGAAGCCGCTGCCCGCTCCGCCTGCACCGTCGTCTCGGATGCTTTCCGGGCTCGGCGAAGCCTGGGCGGTGTTCCGGAAAGACCTTCTCTCCGAGCTGCGCACCCGCTACGCGCTCAACGCCCTCCTGGTGTTCGCGCTCACCACGCTGTTGCTCGTGGCGATGACGGTGGTCACCCAGGGACAGGGCCTGACACGCCTTCCCGGGGGGGAGGTAGGGCAGACCGCCGCGCGCGCGACGCTGCTGGCCGGCCTGCTGTGGATCATCCTGTTCTTCAGCGGCATGTCCGGCCTGGCACGGGCGTTCGTAAAAGAAGAAGAAGCACGCACCGCCCCCGCCCTCCGGCTTGCCGCGCAGCCGCTGGCGGTCTTCTTCGGGAAGATGTTGTTCAACGTGGCGCTGCTCGTGGCTATGGCGCTGCTCATCGTGCCGCTGTTCGTGCTGTTCCTCAAGCCGGACGTGAAAGATGGCGCTCTGCTCCTGGCGGAGACGGTCCTCGGCAGCGCCAGTCTCGCGTGCGTCACCACCATTCTGGGGGCCATCGTCGCCCGCGCCGAGAGCCGCGCCTCCCTGTTCGCTGCGCTCGCCTTCCCCATCGTGCTGCCCGTCCTGGTCATCGTCGTCAACGGGACGGCCGCCGCCTTTGCCGGCGGCCCACCATCGGAAGAGGCGCGCAACCAGCTCGTTGGCCTGGTGTCCTACGTGGTGATGCTCGTCACCCTCTCCGCCTGGCTCTTCGAACAGGTGTGGCGGGACTGATGGGCCAGGCGCGGCGCCGGTTTCGAGGTCCCTACGTATAACATGCGTATAATGAGAGTGAGGTGCGCCCAGTGGGGCACGAGATGGGATTGATGACACCTGCATCTCCGAAACACCGCCTGGCCTGGTGGCAGTGGGCGGCCTTTCCGGTACTGGCCGCGGTGGTGGCGCTCACCTACCTGTGGGTGGGCCCGGCCACCTATTTCAGCTCACCCGGCGCGGCGCGCATTATCTTCTTCCACGTCCCGGTCGCGATGCTGCTGGCCTACTGGTACCTGGTCGCAGGCGTGTGTAGTCTCCGCTACCTGTTGAGCCGGGAGCAGCGCTGGGATGTGAAAGCGGCAGCGGCGGCAGAGGTGGGCCTGGTCTGCACGATTCTGGCCACGATTTCGGGCGCCGTCTTCGCCCGCGTCCAATGGAACAGCTGGTGGAACTGGGATCCAAAACAGGTGGCCATCGTGATCATCCTCATGATCTACGCTGCTTACTTTGCCCTGCGGGGGGCGGTGGAAGACCTCGACCTGCGAGCGCGGGTGAGTGCCGTCTACGCCCTCCTGGCGGGCGTCGCCGTGCCGGTGATCATCAAGGTGCTGCCGCAGCTGCCCGGGACGGGGACACTCCATCCCAGCGGCACGCTCCAGAGCGGCGGTATGAGCGCGGACTATCGGGTAGTATTCTGGCTGGCGCTGGTAGGATTCTTGTGGGTAACCTCCTGGCTCTACCGGCTGCGCGCGCGCCTGGGGGCGCTGGAGGGATAGCGTGGCAGGATCCGAACAGCAGGCGGGATGGTTTATCCTCGGCACTGCTCTGGTGGTGCTGCTGGGATTCCTGGCCTACGCTCTGATGCTCGAGCAGCGCGCCGGCCCAAGGAAGTCGGCGCACGGCCTCTCCGCGGGTGGCGCCGTGCTGACCAGGGCGGGACTGGCAGCGGCGCTGGTGGTCGTGGCCGGATTCCTGGTCTTTCTGGGACAGCTGGATCCAAACGGCGTGTCCCACGTCGTACCGGCCCCCGAGGGGATCGTGCTGCTGCTCAGCATCCTGGCGCTCGCGGCGCTGGCAGGCGGCGTGTGGCGCGCGGAACGGCGCGTGCGTGCCGCGGAGGTGGACGCGCAGGCATCCGAACCTGCCCGGGAAGAGCTGCAGGCCACCGCGCGGCTGGAACGTGGCCCGCGCGTGGCGTCCACCAGCAGCGGGGCCGATCCCGCGCCGCGGAGCTGAGAAGCGGGAAACGTAGAGTATGGCCATCCTCCTTACTCGCCAACCGAATAGGGCGCCAGGCCAGGAGATGCTGCCGCCGCTGGAAATGGGCGATCACCTGGATCAGCCCACCTTCCACGCCCGCTACCTGGCAATGCCGGAGGACGTGAAGGCTGAACTCATCGGAGGAAGGGTCTACATGCCATCTCCCGCCCGTGCTGCGCACGGAAAGGCTCAGGTCGAAGTAGTGGGCTGGCTCCGTGATTACAAAGCCGCCACACCAGGCGTGGTGGCGCTAGATAACACCACGGCTATTCTTGCAGAGGACAGCGAGCCACAGCCCGACGCGGCATTGACCATCGCTCCCGAGCGGGGCGGGCAGACGCGGGAAGAAGACGGCTGGGTGGTCGGCCCGCCCGAACTGGCGGTGGAAGTGGCATCGAGCAGCGAAGCCTACGATCTCTACGAGAAGAGGGACGACTACGAGCGCTACGACGTGCGGGAGTACGTGGCGGTGGTGCTCCGCGAGCCGCGGGTGGTGTGGTTCATCCGCCGCGGCGAGCGGTTCGAGGAATGGGCCCCGGGCGAGGACGGCATCCTGCAATCCGAAACCTTCCCGGGCCTCTGGCTGGACCCCGCCGCGCTCCTCCGGCTAGACACCGCCGCCGTCCGTGTCGCGCTGGAGCGCGGGCTGGCTTCTCTGGAGCACGAGACATTCGTCCGGCGCCTGAGTGGTGCTGATTGAAAAAATATCAACATTTATACTCCCTCTTATCTTGGGCTCGAATGGCTGGGCTTGGAGAGGAAGAGCAGGAGTGGAAGGTAAGCAGCCGGGCGGTAGAATTGCTGCCGGGATATTTAGCGAAGGGACGGAACGATGAACACGCGCTACCTCATCGGCGGATTGCTCCTGGTCGCCTGCGCCGTCACCACGGCGTTCACGCTCTCACGTACGGCGATCCAGAACGTCACCTTTGCGGAGGCAAAGGCCAGCGGGCAGACCTGTCAGGTGTACGGAGCGCTGGAGAAGGCCGGTATCCAGATGGAGCCCAGCATGAAAGAGGTGCGCTTTCGGCTTCAGGAGGAGAAGACGGGCGAGATCCTGGACGTCCACTACCGGCACCCAACGAAAACGGTGAACAGCAACCTGCCTCAGGCGAGCCATGTGCGCGCCGTGGGCTTCTATAACTCTCGAATCGGCACGTTTGAGGCGGAAGAGCTGTTCACCAAGTGCCCTTCCAAATACGAGTCGGGCGGCTTTAAGCAATCTTCCGTGCCGTCCGCCCGCTAGGCGACGCCGGCGCTGCCCGTGACGCCGGCCTACGCCCTGCGAGTAGAGTGAAGCCAGCACGCAGAGGCGAAGAACGATCCCACGGGAACACGCCCGAACGGGAAAAACAACGGGCAAGGCCAGAGAAGGAGCAAACGATAGAACGGGAAGCAAGTATGAGGGAACCCTGTAACTGGACGATGACCCGGTTCGTTTCCTTGTACCTCGTTCCTCGTTGGATCGTTTCTCACGAGGAGATTGAGGTTTCATCTTGATCGCTCTAGGCACATTGAGCATCGGCATCGGCGTGCTGGCCATCCTGGGCGCGGCGTTGCTTTACTGGATGGCGATGATCCGCACTATGCGAGGCGCGCCATCCCAGGAGGAGACGCCCGCCACCGAGGACGCCGCGCTATCCCGACGGCGGCGGAGCGTCCCGCGGAATGGGGGCAACGGCCACCGCCGGCACAGCAAGCGGGCCGCGCGCCAGGCGCCGGCAGAGCGTGCCCTGCTCTGGGCGCGGCGGCTGTTCTTCGTCTCCGTGGGCTGCTCCCTGATCGCCGCCGGTGTCCTGCTTGCCCTGACCCTCGGCCGCCACTACGAAGTCGCCTACGTCTACGAACACACCAACAACTCCCTGCCGTCCGCCTATCGGTTCGCGGCGTTTTGGGCCGGGCAGGAAGGGACGTTCGTCCTCTGGGCGTTCTACGGCTCGCTGTTCGGCCTGCTGCTCCTGTGGAAGGCCCGCGCCGAGGAGCGCTGGCTGATGCCATTTTTCTGCGTGGCGCAGGCCTTCGTGTTCGCCACGATGGTCGTGATGGGGCCGTTCCGGCCCCATCCGCTCGACGACCGTAGCCTCCTCCAGGCGATGGCCGGGGAAGGGCTGCCCATTCCGCGTGGCCTCCTGCAGACGCTGGGCTACTACGTGGGTCTGATGCCGCTGCTTTCCCTCCAGGACGGCCACGGGCTGAACGACCTGCTCCAGAACCCGTGGATGGTCATTCATCCGCCGACCCTCTTCCTGGGCTACACCTCCATGCTCGTGCCCGCCTGCTTTGCCCTGGGCGCGCTGATGAAGCGGGATTATGACACCTGGGTCCACCGCGCCGCCCCCTGGCTGGCGTTCTCCTGGATGGTGCTCGCTGCCGGCGTCTTCCTGGGCGGCTACTGGGCCTACGAGACCCTGGGATGGGGTGGCTACTGGGCGTGGGACCCGGTGGAGAACTCCTCCCTGCTCCCCTGGCTGGTGGGCACCGCGCTGCTCCACGGCGTCCTGGCGCAGCGGGTGCGCCGGAACTTCAAGCAGGCGAATCTGCTGCTCGGCATCCTCGCCTACGCCGCCGTCCTCTACGGATCGTTCCTCACCCGCAGCGGCGTGCTGGACGGGGTGAGCGTGCACGCCTTCGTCAGTCCTGGCTGGTCGGTGTTCACCGCGCTGCTCATCTTCCAGATTGTCTGGCTGGGCATCGGGCTGCCGATCTGGATCTGGCGGTTCAAAGACATCGATTCCGAGGCCGCCTACGAAAACGCCTGGGAGCGGAGCTTCGGCTTCTTCCTGGGACTTATCGTCCTCTGCTCCGTCACCGCTATCGTGGTGCTGGGCGTCTCCTGGCCGATGATCAGCGGCCTGTTCGGGAAGCGCGCCTCCATGCCGCAGTCGTTCTATGATCGCGCCATCCTGCCGGTCGCGCTGGTGATGCTCCTGCTGATGGCGATCACCCCCTATGCCCCCTGGCGGCACGCGCGCCGGGAATGCGGCAGCATGAAGCCCGCTGCGAAGGCGATCCTGATCGCCGCGGCAGCGCTCCTGCTGGCGTTCCTCCCTGCCGCGTTCCTGGCCTGGCGGGGCGGCTGGACGGATAACAACGGCCCTCTCCTGCTCGTGTTCGCCATCGCCGCCGCGGTCTGCCTGGCCGCCAACCTGGGGATGCTCGTCCGCACCGCCCGCGCGGGGATCTGGAACACCGGCCCCTGGGTGTGCCACATCGGCTACGCCATCCTCCTCATCGGCGTCGTGGTGAGCACCTTCTACGGCAAGGATGACCCCAGCCCCGACGGGCTGGTGCTCCAGCACGGCGAGTCCCAGACGCGCTTCGGCTACCAGATCACCTACAAGGGCCTCCAGACTGCGGAAACGCCTTATGAAAAGGACCGCATCCTTCTCGAGGCGAAGCGCGGGGACCAGGTAGCCTATCTGCGGGCGCCCTACTACTTCTCCGAGACAATGGGCGACTACGTGAAGTGGCCCGCCATCCTCCATCAGTGGTGGGGGGACCTGCAAATCTCCACCGCCGCGCACGATACGGGAACCCTTAAGGTGGAAGAGGTAAAGCTGGGCCAGACTTCAACGCCCCAGTCGGCGCAATACTACGTCAACGATCCGCCGAGGAGGGTCAGCATCCGGCTGGACCACCTGGAGGGGCCGTTCCCGCTTCCCGAGATGGAGGGGTGGCTGGCATTCCGCGCGCGGTGCACGGCGATCATCGATGGCAAGGAGCATCGGAACCTGACTGTAATGACGGCGATGAACCGTGATATGGAGTTCCGGCCGATGCCCACCCCCCTGCCGGGGTTTCCATCGATGCGGCATTCCCTGCTGATGACACGGGTAGCACCCAGCCTGAATGAGGCGCAGTTCGAGGTTGCCCCGGCGGAGCCGAAGGACATCGTCGCCCTGGGCGTGATGTACCGCCCAGGGGTGAACATCGTCTGGTTGGGCGGCTACCTGTTGATTGCCGGAGGGTTCATCTGCTACCGGCGGCGCGCGCAGCTGGCGGCGCGCCCCCCGGCCCCAAACCCCAAAAGCTTTGGGGGCGAAAAAGCCGTCCGCACCGCCGGATCGAAGGCAAGAGAAAGGGATTCTGTGGGCGTGTAGCGCAGGCTTCTAGCCTGCACGGGCCGGGATGTCACCAAACAGCTTCCCGGCAGTGCGATCATTGCCTCACGCGTAGCGCAGGCTTCTAGCCTGCATGGACGATATGTCGTGTGCAGGCAAGATGCCTGCGCTACGGCAGGATCTGGCAACCGTGCAGATTATCCTGGTCGGTCTCAGCCACAAGACAGCGCCGGTGACCCTGCGGGAGAAGCTCGCGGTCACCGGCACCGAGCTCTATCGCACGCTGCACGCCCTGCGAGAGGCCACCGCCGCGCAAGAAAGCGCCCTCCTCGTCACCTGCAACCGCACCGAACTCTACGCCGTCACCGATGCGCCCGCCTGGCAGGAGCAGCTGCTGGATTTCCTCGCCGCCCGCGGGGGGATGAGCCCCGGCCACCTGCAGAAATACCTCTACTTCTTCGAGGGAACCCCCGCTGCCCGCCACCTGTTCCGCGTCGCCGCAGGCCTGGATTCTATGATGATCGGGGAGGCGCAGATCCTGGGGCAGGTGAAGGAGGCGCTCCAGTTCGCTCACGGGGCGGGAACCACGGGGGCCACCCTCCACAGCCTCTTCCAGCACGCCCTGACCACCGGCAAGCGGGCACGGGCGGAAACCGAGATCGGCCGCGGGGCCGTCTCCGTCAGCCTGGCCGCTGTCCAGCTCGCCCGCCAGATCTTCGGCCGGCTCACCGGCTGCGTGGTCCTCGTCCTCGGCGCGGGCAAGATGAGCGCGCAAACCGTGCGATTCCTCCTGAACGACGGCGTCTCCCCGCACGTGCTCGTCTGCAACCGTACCGCCGGCCACGCTGAATCGCTGGCGGCGGAACTCGGCGGCGAGCCGTATCCCTGGAATAAACTGCCCGAGGCGCTCGTGCGGGCGGATATCGTCATTTCCTCCACCAGCGCCCCGCACGCGGTGGTCACCCCGGACGGCGTGCGCGCCGCCCTGCGTGCGCGCCGCGGACGACCGTTGTTCATTATCGACATTGCGGTGCCGCGGGACGTCGATCCCACTGTGGGGGATCTTGAGGACGTCTACCTCTACAACATTGACGACCTCCAGCAGGT
>JACQGL010000053.1 GCA_016199525.1 Armatimonadota bacterium | reverse complement strand
GATGGCCCAGCCGTTGTTCTTGCAGATAAGCACCACCGGCAGGTGCATCACCCCCACGAGATTCATCCCCGCGTGGAAATCACCCGTCGAGGTGGCTCCGTCCCCAAAGTAGACGACCGACACCAAGGATTCATGACGCAGGCGCGCGGCCCACGCCGCCCCCACTGCCTGCGGGATCTGCGTCCCCACGGGGCTGCTTGCCACCGCGAAGCGATACTTCAGCGAGCCGAAGTGGCTGGGCATCTGACGGCCCTTCAGGCCATCATGCTCGTTGCCGTAGAGCTGGCACAGCAGGTCCGCAGGGGGAAAGCCACGGTGTAGGGCAACCCCCGTCTCACGATAGGCGGGAAAGACCCAGTCTTCTGGCCGCAGCGGGTGGGCCGACCCGATCATCAGGGCCTCTTCACCGGTGGAGGGCACGAAAAACCCGATACGCCCCTGTCGCTGGAGGGCCAGACAGCGCGTATCCATCGCCCGCAGAAGGATCATGCCGCGGTGGAGGGCCCGCAGCTCTTCCCCGGGCAGCTCGGGGAGCAGCTCGTCGTTGAGCGGCTCACCACGCTCGGCCAGCACCGCGAACGGGGCACCATCCGTCTCCGCCCAGCGCAGGCGCAAGTTAGCGTCGATCAGAGCACTCAAGTCGTAGGCATTACCCGCACGCGGCAGCACTTTTGGTTCCACCTTCATCTCCTGCTCCGCCCCCCGGTCCCCGCGGCGCTGCGAGGCCGGCGTGCAGCCGGGCGGAGCACGTTCCTAAGGCCGGGCGAATGCTTCCCGAAAACTCTCGGGCCGCCCGGCGCCCGCCTGTCATCTCTCTGTGCACCCGTATCGGACGCGCCCTTGTTGGCGCCGTTGTCTGCTCCAGATAGCAGATCGCCCACCCCCCAGCGGCCGGCAGCCATTCCGGCGGATCGAGAGCCCGCTGTCGCTCCTGCAATCCTCCTGCCGAACTGCCTCCGGCGGCGCTAACAAGAACGGGACCGCGCTCACGACGCAGTCCCGCTCCCCAGCGGCGCCCGTTCCGAAAGCGTTTGGCACGCAATGATAAACGGCAGCAGCATGCAGGCCATCACTCCCATCCGCTTTCCGCACGGCGCGAAGGGCGAGAGGGCGCGCCGGGACTATTGTACCTTGAATTCAGGTTCGCCGTCGCCTGCCCCATCCCTGCTCGCTCACCGGGCGATCGGTGCTACGTGGCGCCGTCTTTCCAGTCCGCGACTTCGCCGGACAGAAGCCCGGCATTACGGGTCGGTCTGCAGTGATCGGAAGGCAATCGCCCGCCGACTATATACCCCGGCCCGTGGTGCGTCAGACACGGCGCTCCCTGGTACTATAAGTCGGCGATTCAAAGGACGAAGAACGCGGGCATGGGTGCGTGGGGGTTGAGCATTCGGCATGGGGACCGCGGCTTCAGAGGAATGGGAAACAGAGAATGCCCGGGTCTGAACAGGCACACACCGATATTCGCACACTGATTCGGAGGAGCTCACCGTGGATGAGCGACCGATTGGCGTATTCGATTCCGGCATTGGCGGTCTCACCGTCGTGCGAGAGATGCTTCAGCGACTGCCGGACGAGGAAATCCTCTACCTGGGGGACACGGCGCGGGTTCCCTACGGCCCACGCGGGGCGGCGACCATCACTCGCTTCGCCCTGGAGCTGGCCCGCTTTCTCTGCCACCGGGACGTCAAGGCGCTGGTGGTGGCGTGCAACTCGATGAGCGCCTGCGCCGTCCAGGCCATTCGCAGCGCGGCTCCGGTGCCGGTAGTAGATGTGATTGACCCTACAGTGCGAGAGGCGGCGGGAGCCTCGCGGAGCGGGGAGATTGCGGTAATCGGCACGGTGGCCACGATCACCAGCGGGGTCTACGAGCGTCTTCTCGCGCAGCTCCGACCGGAGGCGCGGCTGGTGGGCGTGCCGTGCCCGCTGTTCGTGCCCATCGCGGAGGAAGGGCTCACACATCACCCCGTGGCCCGCCTCATGGCGGAGGAATATCTCAGTGGGCTGCGGGGCACCGCCGTAGATACTCTCATCCTCGGCTGCACTCACTACCCGCTGCTCAAGTCGGTCCTCGCGGAGACGCTGGGGCCGGCAGTGGCGCTGATCGACTCCGCCGAGCCCACCGTCCGCGCCCTCAACCACCTGCTAGATCGGGAGGGCCTGCGCGCGCCGGAACGCGTGCGAGAACCCCAGCATCGGTTCTGCGTGACCGACGCCTCCTACAAGTTCATGGAGATCGCCAACCGGATTCTAGGGGGGGACTTCTCTCGCTGCGTGGAGCAGGTCTGCGTGGAGCACCCCGTAGAACCGCTGACGGGGCGCTCGGCGTGAACCTGGGGATGTAGACCGATCGGGCATTCCGGGACGCTCCCCGAGGAGGTCTCTCCCGGAGATGCGCGCTCCGGTTTGGTTGGCCAGACACCAGAAGTATAAGCAAAGGGACAGCCACGGATCAGCAATCCGCACACGGCTACTGCTTCGGGCTGCGGCAGGCGGGTTATAACATAATGGTGGGGTTATCGGGCATCCTCCTGCCCGGCGGCGTCTGATGGCGTTTGGAACGGCTTTGGCGAACTGTTGCCATCTTCCGAACCACCAAGTAGCAGTGATGAATCCCCTTTCCGTACCTGCTACACCTGTGCCCGCGGCGCCGCAGGTTGATCTGCTCGGCTTGCGCATCAGCCGCGTGAATCGCGCGCAGACGATGGCCATCCTGCGCGGCTTTCTGGCCGACGGGCGCCCGCACCTGGTAGTCACCGTGGATTCCTCGGCAGTGGTGATCGCGGCGCGCGACCCCGAATACCGCGCCATTGTGAACGCCGCAGACCTGGTTACCCCCGACGGGGCGGGCATCCTCTGGGCGGCGAAGCGACTGGGCAAACCGCTGCCCGAGCGGGTTTCAGGGGTCGACCTGGCGGAAGCGCTCTGCGCGGCAGCGGCCTGTGCGGGGTTCTCCGTCTTCTTTTACGGCGGCCAGCCCGGTATCGGGGCGGAGGCGGCACGGCGGATGAGGGCGCGTTACCCAGGTCTGCGCGTGGCGGGCACGGCGCACGGTTATCTCACTCCAGAGGAGCAAGAACGGCTGGTGGCGCAGATCCGCGCCGCACGGCCGGGGGTGTTGCTCGTGGCGCGGGGCATTCCCTACCAGGAAAAGTGGCTCGCCCGTCACCTGCACCAACTGGGGGTCCCGATCTGCATGGGCGTGGGCGGTACGCTGGACGTCTTCTCGGGTCGTGTTCACCGGGCGCCGCGCTGGATGCAGCGCCGCGGACTGGAGTGGCTGTACCGGCTACTGCGCGACCCGCGAAAAATCCGCAAAGTGGCGGCGCTGCCTCGTTTCACGTGGATGGTACTCCGCACCCGCGGAGGGTAACACGCCCGCCCACGCCATCGCCAGAACAGGTGGCCCGCTGGTGCACACTCGCATCAGGCAGCCGGTCAGGAATCCCGGGGGCGTCCGACTGCTCACCCTGATCAGGCGCGGGCGCGCGGGCAGGCCACTCCCAGTCGCGGTGCTCCCGGGGGATGGGCCGCTCCCTCACGGTCGCAGAACTAACGGCGGGGTGCAGTCTACTTCACGGGCGACGCCTGCTCCTGGCTGGCGGCCACCTTTTCGGTCGGCGCAGCACGATCGCTCGCCGGGGTCATTTCCATCGGCCGTACTGGCAACGCGGCGGCGGTCACGAACCACTCATGCCTGCCCCAGTTCGGCAGCTCCGGCTGTGTATCGCGGGCGGCAGCGCTCAGGAAATTCTGCAGCGTCTCCCAAACGGCTGCGGCACCCGGGCCGCCGTGTTCGCGGTCGTGGAGTTCCGGCGGCGTGCCCGCCGTCTTCAACGCCGCCAGAGCATCCGCGGCGCTAAGAGGGTAGAGAGCCGCCACCGCCACCAGGTACTCAGTGCCCGCTATGGCGGCCGCCTTGAACACCTGATCGTACGCCTGACCTGGCTGAACGAGGATCCCAATGCGGGGTGGATAGGCCACGCTGGCGTGGCCGGAGGCATCCACGCGCAGGAGAAGCACATAGCAAGGCACATTCGCGCCCAGCTTCACCTGCACTATCTGCCCGGGGGTAAGCGTCCCGAGGCCCTCATCGGGGAGATGAAGGGCGATCACCAGCGGCCGCTCCGGCGTTGTTTCCGCGCTCTTCGCCGGGGGCGGGGGTACGACGGGGGACGCGATAGGGATAGGCCGAGCAGGCGGGCGAGCCTGCACCCCCGTGGGCTGAGGCTGCGCCCCCGTGGGCTGAGACTGATCCGGGCGCGCGAGTTGGCCTGGACCCTGCACCAGTAGCGGCGGTCCCACCGGTGGCAGCGGGTTGTTTGGCCAGAGCACGCCGGGGGAGTAGCCATCCGCAGGCAGGTTGGCGGCAAAATCGTCGCTTGTCCGGCGCGGCAGCTGGACCAGGCGCGGCATCAGCGGCTCATCCGGCCAATCTCCAGGCAGGCGCGGGCGAGCCGCGGCCATCTCTGCCTGGGAGGCTGCCACGCCAGCAACCACCTTCACCGGCCGTGGGTGGCGGAGCGCCTCCATCCGCAGGATGGTGCTTGCTGACAGGGCCAGCACCGCCGCACTGCCCGCGATCACCAGAACGCTGCGCGCTCTCGATTTCCCATGGGGGCCGCCCCCGTGTCGTCCCTGCACGGCCTCTTCTCTGCGTTCGGCTCCCGCCGGAGCGGGTGCTACCTGTTCAGCCACCGGTACTCCCTTCTATACCACGCGGGTAGCGAAGGTGGAAACGCCGAACGCGAAGGGGAGAGTAAAGAACGAGCAGCCATCCCCGTGTCTTATCCGTTCCTCTGTCCCCAGTCTTCCTTTTCCGCGTCCCCGTGCCCGGGCGTATCTCCACCCTTCTATAAACTCTATACCCTTTTTCCGGGGCTCCACGGCGATCTCTTACCGGATAGGCTCGCCGGAGGGAGGTAGCAGTTTACCCATCCCCTACATCGGAGCGCCGGCCCGCGCTCCGCAGGCTGTTCTGGCGCCGGGCGGCCGCCGGACGGTCCTGCAGCGGGCCGCTGCCAGTGGGGACACGGGTATAATACCCGTGTCCCGGATCGGTGCCAATCCGCGACTGTGTAGGAAGCGTACAGATACACTACTGCGACGTTAACCGCCAGCGGCCATGATATCCGCGGGGATTACCTTTGCCAAAAGGAAACTTGCTTCTGGTTTCGAGTGCCGTGGAAGAGTGCGTTGAGAGGGTTGGTCACCATGACAACGGGAGGGGAGCCCGTAGGCGCAAGTAAACCCGAAACGCTGCCGGTGCTGGCGCCGTGCTACGGGCTGGCGATCCTGCGCCTGACTCTGGGAACGCTGTTCGTCTGGGTATTCTTCGAGAACCTGGGCAAGGGCCTCTACACGCCCGCGGGATATCAGCATCTGATACTGGACTACGTCCAGCGCGGGTTGGCACCCGCGATCTGGAAGGACGTGATGCGGTTTATGGCCGGCCACACGGCGGTGTTTGCCCCATTGCAGGCTGCTGCCGAGATCAGCCTGGGCGCGCTGCTGCTCGCCGGGGCAGCGACTCGCCTGGTGGCACTGGCCGCCTTCGGCTTTCTGGCTTCCCTCTGGGTCTCGGAGTGGGGCACTGCCTGGATCTGGGAGCTGCTCGTCCCGATGCTGGTCGCCCTGGTGCTGGCTCTCTCTGCCGCGGGGCGGACATGGGGCGTGGACGCGCGGCTGGCACGGCGGTTCCCACACATTCCGATCTGGTAGCCTCGGCGACTCATCCGTCCAGGCCGAGGAACGCGCGCGTGCGTGAGGAGCCGCCCCGTCGCTCCCGCAGATGGCTTACCAGCCGCTCCAGGTCCGGGGGCGTATCGACGTCGAACCAGGAGGCAAGAACCCGGGTGCGGAGGCCCCGCGCCGCGGCCTGCTCCAGGAGCGCGGTGAGCGCGCCGCCGGTGCCCATCCGGCCGCCCTCGAACAACCCCGGCCACGGTTGCCGCGCGCCGACCAGGTAGTAGCCGCCGTCTTCCGTAGGCCCGGCTACCAGGTCCGCGTCCGCCAGGGTGGTGAGGGCTTCCGCGAGGTGCGGCGCCGGCAGGTGCGGCGAATCGCTGTTGAAGAGCAGGATACGCTGGTAGCCGGCAGCGGCGAAGTGCGCCATGGCAAACTCCAGGCCGGCAGCCAGGCCATCGCCAGTCTGAGCCACCACGGGAACGGCATCGGGAAGCACCGGAGCAAGGAGCGCCGCATCGGCGGAGGGAGCCACGAGGGCCACATCGGTGCCCCCCACGGCCCGGGCGAGGGCGAGGGTATCGGCGAGGAAACAGCGGTGCAGCGCCGCGGCTCCCTCCGTGCCCAGGACCGGGATCAGGCGCGTCTTGACACGGCCGGGCCGGGGCGCCTTGGCCATTACCACGATTACGGCGCGGTCGCCGGAAGGGGAAATCATCGCGTGCGGCTGGCGGCAAGACACAGTGCGTACGGGCTACTCGCTCTCTGCGGGCTGGGGGTGGGCGCCTTCCTGGCCGGTACGACCGCCCTTCCCGACCTACGGCCGCACGTACCGCGTTACCTGTTGCTCCTGGCGGGCGCGTTCGCTTGCTATGGCCTGGCGCTCCTGCTACTCTGGCGAAGGCCGGACCTGGCGACCCGCCGCAGGGTCGTGCCGCTCGTCATTCTGGTGGCCGTAGCGATCCGTCTGCCCCTGATTCCTACCACTCCCACCCTGTCCACGGACATCCACCGCTACCTGTGGGACGGCAAGGTTGCCAGTGCGGGCATCAACCCTTACCGGTATTCACCCAACGCCGCCGAGCTGCGCCATCTGCACAGCGAGCCCGCGACACCGATCAATTTCCCGCCTCTGCGGACACCTTACCAGCCCGTAGCACAGCTCTTCTTTCAGGCGAGCTTTTTCCTGCACGGGGGGCGAATCTGGGCGTTCAAGGCGCTCCTCGGCAGCGTAGAGCTGGCGCTGATGCTCCTGCTGGCGGGCTTGCTGGCGCGGGCAGGGCTGCCCCGCGGGCAACTGCTCATCTACGCGTGGCACCCGCTGGCGGTGGCCGAAGTGGCGCTGGGGGGCCACATCGATGTGCTGGGCACCACGCTGCTGGCCGCTAGCCTGCTGTGGCTGATCAGGACGAAGATGCTACCCATCGGCGGTATCTTCTTCGGGCTGGCGGTGCAGACCAAACTGCATGCCGCCGTGGCCCTTCCCCTGCTGCTTCGGCGGGGCGGGCACCGCTGGCTGGGGCCGGCACTGGCCATCGCCGCAGGCGTCTACCTGCCCTATCTGGGCGCGCGCGAACGCATCTTCGACTCCCTGGCCGCAATGCTCGGTTCCTGGCAGCACAACGGCAGCCTCTACTCAATCTTCCAGTTCGCCCTGAGGCAGGCGGAGCTGGACAGTGGGACGTCGGCGCGCCTGCTCTCCTCACTGGTAGGGGCCGGCCTGGTGCTGGCGCTCTCGACCGCTCCGGTGCGCGATGAGCGGGACCTCTACCGCCGCCTCCGCGCCGCCTTCCTGTTCGCGCTGCTCGCCAGCCCGTTCGTTCCTCCCTGGTACCTCCTCTGGCTGCTGCCGTTCACCTGCCTGGCGCCTTCGGCCAGCGCGCTCGCCTGGTCGGCGCTCGTGTCGCTGCTCTACCTGGACACACCCCCGAACCGCTGCCCGGGCATCGGTTGGTGGGAGTATATTCCGGTCTATGCCCTGCTGGCGTGGGAGGTGGCGCAGGCGCGGCTCTCCGGCGCGCCAGGTAAGCCATCACCGCCCGGCCCTAACCAAGACGTGGAATGATCCTCGGCACCCCTCCGTCGTGGCGTTCTGGCGGCGGGCTGGTTATACCCCCGGCGGGTCCGCCTCTGGATGCGCCTGGAAAATGTCCGTGTAGTAGCAGCCTGGGCAGAGACGAGAGTCGATCGACCAGGCGCGGCGGAACGCGAGGCGACGGGCTTCGTCGACCAGGTCAAAGACGGAGTACGTGCTGGTACGGGCGCCGCGGATGTCCTGGCAGCAGGAGAGCGTCCCGTCCGCATCTATCCGCAGCTTGCGCGGGAACGGGTGGCACTGCCAGGTGAGTCCCACGGCATACCGCGGGAGGTTCGCCAGGAACGCCTCGGGAGCGTCCACGGTCACCCCGGCGCGCTTCATGGCCCGTAGCTCCGCCGCCAGCGCCTGCAGCGCGGGCTGATCCTCCGGTCGGCAGGCGAACCCGGTATCCGGCCCTCGGTTCTGCCAGAACGGTGCCTCTCCTGTGTGCAGCAGCAGTGGGTGCGACTCCACACCCAGAGCATGGAGGCGGGCGACGGTGCGCGGCACCTCCGCCAGGTTACGCCGATGGATGAGCACGTTGGCGATCAGCCGCGGGATGCCGGCGGCCCGGTAAGCGGTGGCGTGGGCAAGCGCCGCCTCCGACTTGATCCGGCTGGACTTATCCACGGGCAGGTCGCTCAGGGTGTCCACGCTGAAGATCAGCGCCGCCAGGCCCGCGCGCGCATAGTCGGCAGCTCGGGCCACGGGGAACGTGCCGTTGGTGGCCATCGCCACCCGCATCCGCGTCTGGTCGTGGGCGAACTCGAGCAGGCGCACCAGAAATGGCAGCAGAGTGGGTTCCCCGCCAGTGAGGGAGAGCGTCTCAACGCCGAGCCGGTCGAGAGTGACAAACGCTTGCCGCCACTCTGTTTCGTCCAGCTCGCGCGGCAGCGGCTGCCGGACGATGCTGCAGTAGCCGCAGGACAGGTTGCACCGCCGCGTGAGCACCGCCGCCGCGGTGCGGACGGGAACGTCCAACGTCTCCATCCCCACCTCGCTCTCTTTCAGTGGACCCGGGACTGGAGTAGGGGCCCCGAATCTCCTCGTCGCTCGCATCAGATGGGCGGACTAACCCCTGTTCGACCGCCCGACCGCCGAAACCGCTCTTCCGAGAGAATGCGTGCCATGCAGGCCAGCATATGCAGTGCCGCCAGGACCGTCCCCCGCACGGTGCCGGTAATCTTGGATCGCCCGATGCGTGGATGGTAGCTCACCGGTACTTCGACAATGCGCAGGCCGTGGAGGTGGCCGCGCGCCACCATCTCCACCGGCCAGCCGTAGCGTGTTTCCCGCAAGCCCAGCGAGAGGAGGGCGGCGTAGCGGGCGGCGCGGAACGGGCCCAGATCGGACAGCTGCACCCCGAACAGCAGGCGCATCAGGGCCACGGCCACGCGGTTGCCGACCACGGCGTGCCAGCCCAGCGCGCCCGGCTGCCGATCCCCCCGCAGACGCGAGCCGATCACCAGGTCCGCCTGGCCACTCGCCAGGGGCGCCAGGAGGCGAGGGAGTTCGGCAGGGCGATCGCTGTAGTCGCCGTCCAGAAAGACCACCACGTCCGGATGGCTGACTCTGGCGAGGCCGGTGAGGCAGGCCTGACCGTAGCCCCGCCGCGGCTCCTGGATCACCCGCGCCCCGCGCGCCTGGGCTACCTCACGGGTGCGATCGGTGGAACCGCCATCCACTACCACCACCTCGGAAACCAGGTCGCGCGGCAGGTCGGCCAGTACGCGCGCCAGGGCATCCTCTTCGTTCAGGGCAGGGATGATGACCGATACGCGCATGCGAACCGTTCCCACCGTGTGCGGGATTCAACCTGGTATTATCCCGCTTGCTCGCCACTCTATCGTCTCACCTGCGGGCGGCAGGAGGCCTGTGTGATTGCTGCTCGGGAATAAGAACCGCCCGTCATGTTAGACGCAGGGCTCCCCACCGCCCCCTTGGCCGGCGGTGGCCAGACGCGCCAGCAGACGGTCGGTGGCAGCGGCGATCCGTTCCTCCACCTCAAGTCGGAAAGGAGCAGGCTGGGCGTAATAAGGGTACGAGCCGTCTACCTCATAGCCCCCTTCGGGATAGATCCGGCGGCTGGGCACATAGCCGACGCTGCCGTTGCAGTAAGCCACCGGCACCGCGCCCGGGTGGCGAGCATTGAGGGAGAGAGCGTAATCCACCACCATCTCACCCGCATAGCAGACCAGCGGGCACACGTCCCCCAGGGAAACGGCCTGGATTTCGAACGGCACACTGGTTGGCAAAGGGCCGCGGGTAAGTTCGGCAAGCATTCGGGACGCCCAGAGGCGGCGCAGAGGCGAAGCGTCCTGCGCCGCGATCTCCTTCAGTTCCGCCAAACCAGGGGGCGTGGCGAGCGGCAGATCCACCCACTCGCGATGGGCCCGTACGGACGGCCCGGCCACGGGGATCGCCGCCGCCCGGGTGGCCCGCACCCGCTCCGCCAGCGCTTCGCCGCGGGCGAATACCTCCGCGATCTCCGCCGTACGGAACCCCCCATGGGGACCGATAAAGGCAGGGCGGACGTCGCCCGCGCAGCCAAGCGCAAACAGGTGGATCCCACCGAGGTCCCGCTCCAGCGTGGCCATCAGCACCCCGGGGTAGTCCCCACCAATCCGACTGCCGCCGCGCGACGTGGGGTGGCAGGCGTGGATCGTCAGGCTCGCGTGCACCCGGCCATCCGCACCCTCGAACCAGAACGTCGTTACCTCCCGATCGATTACCCCCGCGGGGTTGGGCTGCATCACCGTCCCTGAAGGTGTCCACAGGCGGCGGTTGATGCCCAGGTCCCATTCCGTGCGCCCGATCCGCACCTGGATGGACTGCGCGGCGGTGGCGGCCCGGCAGGCAGCATCTACCAGGCGGTCTTCAAACCAATTCCGGTAAACGGGGTCCACGGCGCCGGGCATCACCAGGTCGCACACACGCGGCGCGCAATGGGTGTGCGTCGCCGCCAGGATGATCGCCTCCTCGGGGATGCTCGTAGTGCGGGCAATGGCGGCCTTCACGCGCCGCGCCTGCCCCGCGTCAAATGCGAGCACCTCCGTGGAGACCAGCAGGGCGCGTTCCTGGCCGCTCGCCAGCAAGAGCGCCCGCGCGGCAATGGGGAGATAGACCCCGTCGGAGGGGGCAGTCCGGTTGCCGTAGCCGTCGAGCCATTGCGGGCCCGCCGGGGTGATATCCACCCGCGCCGCGCCGAGCCGGAGTGTGCGGTCCGTCATTGATCCTATTCCCATAAGCCGGCACGGGGTGCGCGTCAGGATTTTGCGTAAGGCTGGGCTCGACGGATCTTCCGCCGCCCCTCCAGGGCGGAATCCGCCTAATCACGCGTTGTCTGCAGCAGCGCTTCGCTTGCTGCAGGCCCCGAAAGCTTTCGGGGCAGGCTACTCCCCGGCGCCCCTTCGGGGCGGAGCTTAGGCACGCGCAAAAACGTGGCGCACACCCGCAGGCACGAGCTCGCTTGACGCCCGTCAACTCGCCAGTTATACTTCTGCCAGCGCGGCTGCCGCGCCTTCCTCGTGCGACTATGGAAGAAAACCCGTTCCGGATGATCGATGCGTTGCCCGTGGCGGAGACCCCCTTCGACGAGGCCGCCCGGCAAATCGTGCTGGATCTTGAAGCGGCCCTGCGCGAGATGGAGGTACTCAGCGCCGAGCTGCCCGAAACCGCGTTTACAGACGAAGAGTGGGCCGTGATCGAGACGGTGGCCCGCGACGTAGAGGAGGCCGCCGAGCGGGCGGAGGAGGGCTACGTCGCCGTCCAGTACGATAGCCACGCGTGGCACCGCATTATGGAAAGCCAGGAGCGCATCCTCCAGCGGATCCGCTCCGCGCTCGGGGTGATGCAGCGGGTCCACGAGCGACAGCGTGCCGCGGAATCGGACTCCCGGCTCCCCCAGTAACGGCCTATCAGAGACCCGGATGCCTGCCTCCCGGGCGGCCCTTAGCCGTGCCTCCACGGCCAGCGCACCTGCCGGACCCTCCTCACGATAACCGGGGGTGATGCCGGCACCGCACGCGCTCCCTCTTCTCCCAGCCCTGCTATCAATGAGCGGCGGCCTGCCCGTCGGATGCTTCGGGAGCGGCGCCCTCGGGGGGGACACCCGGCCGATCGGGCTCGGGACGGGGAGCATCGGAGCCGGGAAGCCCGGCGGACGGGTTCAGTAGCGGAGACGTGCGCGCCGCGGGCCGCGGGAGCGCCTGCGGACCGGCGAAGTGGGGTAGGGCCCGTTCGTACTCCGCACGGCGGTCGTAGATCAGCAGCGCGTTGGTGAGTCCCCGCCCCGGCCGGGCGATCGTGCGGCCCGCGAAGTACATCGCCGTGGACGTTCCCCCGTCCAGAGCAACGGCGTGGTAGGCCTTCAGGGCGTGCATCACCTTAGCCAGTTCATAGAGGGTGATGCCCTGGCGGACGGCCACCAGAAGCAGGCGACTATCCCGCGTCACCCCCACGGCGGTCCGACGGCGGCGGGAGCGGACGGGGAGCGTGCGGAACCCCTCGCGCCGCGGCGCCACGGTGAGCCGGCCCTGATCCAGCAATCGGGGCCCGCCGCGGATCACCGTGTCGTACAGGCTCCAGTCCACGGAGGTATCCTTGTAGCGGGTCTTGATGAATGTCACCAGGTTCCCCTGGGTGATGGCGACGGCGGTGCCGATAAAGCCGCGGAAGATGTTGCGGCCATTGATAACCAAGTCGCCGGTGGGCTCGCGGCTGCGCAGGCTGAAGAAGGTGCCGGTGATGGCAGCCGTAGGCCGCGCGCGGCGCACCATGCTGGCGAAGCTCTCCGCGTGGCCGATCCCGCCGCGGGCGACCATGGCCGCAATGCGCACGTCGGGATCGCGAAGATTGGCTTCAATGATGTTCACGCCGACGCCGAGGACGAAACCGCGCCGGTAGATGACTCGATCCCCCCTGCGGCCCAGGGTGCGCATGTGGTCGCGAGGCCGGGCCAGCGAGGGAGAGGCCAGCGCGGCGAACGCGGCCGCCATCCAGAGGAGCGCGGCTCCGAGGCGAGCGCCCGTTCGGGCTGCGTTTCGGCTGGCAGAGGCGCGCATGGCCCCGTTTTCCTCCCTGAAGTGGTCGGGCGGGGGCCCGTGCTGCCACGGATACCCCCGCCCCACATCCACAGACTGGTTCGCCGCTGCGAGCCACGCCCACCACAGCGAACGCAAAGGTGGCGGCGAGGATCCCGCTTCCCGGCTGCGCGATCCTCGCCTGCTTTACGCTATGGCGAATTCGCCGCCGGTACTAGCTGTCGGTTGAATCGGCGGCGGGGTTCAGCCCGGAATCGGAATATGAGCCACCGCTCCTGCAGGCTTGCCCGCTGACCTTGTTAGACGTCGATGATTACCCGCCGTCTCGCGCACCAAACGCCCTACGTGCATAGGCAGCAATCGCCCAGGTCACTCATCGCCCTCACGCGGCTGTCGCCCCTCCCGGCAGTGGGTGTCGGCCATGTAGACGCGCCCCCACACGGCAATACTATCGATCACCGCGTTCAGGGCGCGGCCCTTCTCGGTGAGGTCATACTCGACCCAGGGAGGGATGTGGTGCTTGATGCTGCGCAGCACGATCCCCTCCTCTTCCAGCGCGCGTAACCGCCCGCAAAGGGTGCGCGGGCTGATCTCTCCCAGAGCGTGCAGCAGCTCATTGAAGCGCCGGGAGCCTCCCATCAACTCGCGCAGCACGTGGAGCGCCCACTTCTGGTTGAGGAGATTCATCGTGGCCACCACCGGGCAGTACTTGTTTTGGGTGGACTGTTTCTGGTTTCGCGCCGCCATGGGCTCTCCCTCTCCCCGGAGTCCCACGCACCGGGGAGCTGTTCGACAGGTATGACGGCGGCGAAGCGCCGCCGGGCCGCGCATCTGCCGGCCCGCTCTACTACGTACTTCGGCAGCACGTGCGCTATTCCTGCAATAGCGCTTTACAATTTACAGCGACGCATGGTATACTGTGCACGTCGAAAGGGAAGTAGTTCCCTTTTTATAGTATACCGGCGACGATGAGCATCGCCTACTTCCTGCCCCGAAAGCTTTCGGGGCCTGGAGAGGATAGATCGATGGCCAGGGCGCAGCGGTCTGAAGCCGAGGTCCAGCGATTAGTGGAGCAGAACAAGCGGCTGGTTGATTACATGGTGAACCGCTACCTCAAGCGCTACTACGTGGGCACGATGGAGCGGGACGACCTGGTATCGTGGGGGATGATTGGCCTGGTAAATGCAGCGCGCGCCTGGGACCCGGCGCGCAGCGCGGCCTTCTCCACCCTGGCCTGCCGTGCCATCGAACGGATGATCATCCGCGGGGTGAGCCGCGAGTGGCGGCCGGATGAAGCCAACGCCACCCTGAGCCTGGATGCCCTGCTGGGGGAACGCAACGGCGATGGCTCGGATGAGCGCTTCGTGGACCGGCTGGCAGATGACGCGGATGTCGAGGAGGACTTCCTGCGTGCGGATACCGGCATAGAGGTACGACGCGCGCTGGCGGATCTCCCCGAGGAGCAGCAGGACCTGATCCGCCGCCACTACTACGAGGGCCAGGGCGTCCAGGAGATCGCGCAGGACCTGGGCATGTCCCGGCAGGGGATTTATTCCCGCGAGAAGGGGATCCTGCGCCGCTTGAGGGAGCGGCTCACGCGCGGGAACCGCGCGCCGGTGCCTGCCTAAACGCGGGAGACTCGATTGATCGAAAGACGGCTCGCACGGATCGCCTTTCGACGCGTACGGATATGGCCAGCAGCAGGCGGCTCACCCGTCGGGGACGCCATCGGGGTCTGCGGCGGGGCCGATGGCCAGCCGGGCGGTGAGAACAGCAGGCGCCTCGCACAGCAAGTCCGCCAAGCGGAGGCGCTGCCACTCGCGGGAGCGCCGTCCCGGCAGGTAGCGGCTGCGGCGGCCCTTCGCCAGCAACATCGCCAATCCCTGGTCGGTGGCCAGGGGCCCCAGATCGTGGGCCCGTGGGGTGACGGGCGTAAGCCGCACGCAGGGCCGCCCGTAAACCGCCGCTTCCAAAATCCGGCGCCGATCCTCCCAGGCGACATCCAGCAGCCAGCTGTTGCCGATACGGAGGATATCGGCCAGATACAGAACGGTGTGGGGGGTAGCCGCACAGGCCTTGCCGCGGCGCGTGGCGAGAACAGGGGCGCCGTGAATCCGCAGCCACTGGCGCAGCGTGTCCGGGTCCGGCCGGCCGGCCACCTCTGCCACCACTTCGCCATCCAGCACGGCGGCATAGGGCTGCACCGCTTGCCGCACATCCACCAGGTCCGGAAACAGACGGGATATGTCTTCGCCTCGCTCGGTCCGAAGCCGCCAGCGCGTGCCCTCGATGGCGAGGAGCACGCGCAGTCCGTTCCAGGCCGGTTCGAAGAACGGTTCGCTCGTCGGGGGAGGCCCACCCGGCCCGGCGGGCCGCATGGGGCGGAACTCCGGCGGCAGAAGCGTATCGAGCGGGTCCGGGTAACCGGGGACAAAACCAGGGCCAGGGTTCGTTGCTGACACAGGTGCGCTCCGTGCCCCGAAAGCGCGCCGATCGGCTTACCCCCGGCAGCCGAAGGGCAGGAGCGCTTTCGGTGGCATATTGGTTATACTACAATAGAGCAATCAACCTGGTGGTCTGTGATTCCAGAAGCGTCCGTAGAGTGCCCCCGCAATGCCAAGCGCCCTGTCCAGCACTCAGAACACTCTCTGCGGCACGTTTGTCTACGGTATGGACCGTAAGGGCCGCGTGGTGATGCCCGGCCGTTTCCGACGACTGCTGGGATCGCCTTTTGTGCTCACCCGCGCTCCGGGACAGGCGCTGCTGGCTCTCTCGGCGTCCCAGTGGCAGGCGCTGGTTGCACGTCACGGAGAGAGCGTTTTGTTCCGCGGTTACTACCTTTCGGCGGCGGCGGAATGCCGGGTGGACGAGGCCACCGGGCGGTTCCTGATTCCTCGCTCTCTACGCCAGTACGCCAATCTACAGGCCACGGATGAGGTGGCGATTACCGGCGTGGGCCGCGCGGTTCAGGTCTGGAAGCGTGCGCTCTGGGAGGCGGCCGTGCAGGTGAGCGAGTTCCCCTCCCTTGGGCAGCTGGACCTGGAGCTGGAGGTGCTGCCGCCGCCGCAGGCGGCTCCCTACCGCCAGCGGGTAGGCCGGCCGCTGGGTCTGCTGCTGGTGGAATGCCGCGGTCGGTTTGACGGCCGCGCCGTGCGCCGCCTGGCAATTACGGTGCTGCGCTTGCTGGCCGAGAAGCCGCCAGTGCTTATCATCGATGCCCGCCACACCGGCGGAACACAGGCGGCGCTTTCGCTCATCACCTCTATCCTCCAGCCGCGCCTGGAGGAGAATAGCACGGAACTCTGGATCGTGGGCAACGTCCAGACGACCTCTGAGCACTCGACAGTCATCCTGCCAGACCTGGATGCCGTCCTCTGGCGACTTGCCGCACTCCCCGCCGCGGACCCGACTTCTTGATCCCCAGAACCACCACCACCTGTCTGTTTACTTTCCCGGTGCATTCATCCTTGTTGGTGAGGTTAAGTTAGCCCAACGGCGGACGAGGGTGTGCCGGCAACCCGTGCGGGGAGCCCGTACGGGCTCCCGAAAGCGTTCGGGACCGAACCTGGGGCCCGTACGAGGCCAGGGCGATTCTATGGGCGGCGATTTGCCGGCTGGTAAGCCCACCGGTGCGTGGGTTGCCACCCGCACTGTCGCCCGGAGGGGAATATCGGGCGTCCGCAGGCTTGCCCGTACGGGCAGGTAAGGGCTGTGAAGTCGGCTATGGCTGCCAGTAACGGATGTTTCGCACCTGGCACTCCGCCACCGGCTTCTGGTAGGGGGCCTCTTCCGACAGACCGCGCCTCTTCAGTTCCGCGTTCTCACGGTTCCGGGCGAACTCTTTCTGCTTGCTGTAGCGGTTGTAGCCCTTCACCGTGATCCCGAACCAGGCGACCGAGTTGGTGAAGTCCCGCAGCTCCTCTAGCTTGAGGTCAGCGAGAACCTGCCCTTCGGCGGTAACCTTCAGGGTAGCAGTATCAGTGGGACCGTCGTAGGCCAGCTCGCAGTGGAGGGGCTTATCCAAGTAGGGGCGCAGAGCCACGCGCGGCTGCGGCTTGAACTCGACTGGGACGATGGTTTTGCCCGACTCGTCCGAGGAGGCGGTCTTGAGCAGGTTGTTCACGTCGCTGCCGCGCAGGCGGATATCATCCGAGAAGCACGCCTGGAGGCCGCTGCCGCCCACGTGGTCCCGGTCATCGATGCTGGCGGCGTTCTGATCCATCAGTCCAATGGTAATGGAGGCGCGCTCTTCCACAATCTTCTTGTTTGGCCGCGGGTCCTCCCCCGGGAAAGGGTCCCGCTCCCTGACATCCAGACGGGTGATAATGAGATCCCACGCCGCGCGGAACTTGTCCGCCTTCCAGTCTACGGGGAAAACGGCGTAGGCGTTGCTGCCCACTTCCAGCCGGGCGGTGATCTCGCTGCCCTCGGCGACGTGGATGGCGTCTTTTGCGCCGACGGTAACCCAGTCGTCGGGGTGGCGGAGGTCCTCCTCGTTCAGATTGGCCAGGGCCAGAACATTGGCGAAGGCCAGGTAGCCACCCAGGAGCAGCGAGACGACCCCCAGCAGGCCGTACCGGCGACGCGCCGACCCCGCCTCCGCTGCCGGAGCGCTCACCCTCCCCGCCGACCCGTACGGGCGGCGGAGGGCCAGAGCCACGAGCACCACCCCAGTGACGACCAGCACCCAGCCGATGAACGTCATCCTCCCCTCCCGAAACCTCTGGTGGTTGATTACCGCCGAGATACAGAGGTCACAGAGACATAGGGAACCACCGATCCAGGCAGAGAAACACCGTTGTTAGGCCGCTCAACCGCTCTACCGGCGTTCACCCACGTGCACCAACGACCAATCTTTTTCTCTGCGTTCCCCGCTACTCTACCGTAAGATGCCGTGAGTCTCGTTCGCCGCGGATAGGGGGCCGTTCCTGCCCGCGCGCGCTCCGCAGGTCCCGAAAGTCCCGATATCCTCGTCCCGAAAGCTTTCGGGACG
>JACQGL010000054.1 GCA_016199525.1 Armatimonadota bacterium | reverse complement strand
GTGGTGGTCAGGGTGACGGACGTGGGTTTCCCCGGCCGAACCGTCACCACGACCGGGGTACGGGCCGTCAGGAGGGACCGGCCGCCGGCGCGGTAACGCCAGAGGAGCCGATAGACGCCGGCGCGAATGCCCTCCAGCTGGATCAGTCCCTCCGCGTCCGGGACCACCTCCATCCAGCGCCATGCGTCCCAGCGCGCCCCCACTTTGCGCGCCAGCCCGAGAGAGAGTTCGCCATCCCCGGGCGCGCCGGCCGGAAGCGACAGCCGCACGTCCAGGGTGCCTCCGGCGGGATCGACCACCCCGGCGGGATCCTGTCGGGGCGGGCTCCCGTTGGGAGTAAAGGGCACGTTCTGCAGGCGAAAGGGAATGGATCGGAGGGGTCGTTCGCGCAGGAGCAGCTCGAAGACCAGCCGCCTGGGCATCCCGACCACGCCAAAACTGGCGAACTCCAGCCGCTGTGTGCACTGATTACGCGCGCTCTGATCCTCTACGATCTCTGTTTCATCGTCGGCCACCCGCATCGGGCGTCCCTGCGCATCCACAAGATACGGCGAGAGGTTGCGGGCGATGCCGCGGCCGATGAGGTCGGCATCACCCGGCCACGTGGTTCGGGTGTGGACGACGAACCCGTCCCCATCTCGCTCCCAGCCTTCGAGCCGGACTTCCACTCCTTCGGCGGTCTCGGTCTGCACTCGCGCCGCCTGGGTGAGGTCAAACTCCAGCCGCACGGGGCGAACGCGGGTAAACGCCAGCAGTTCGCCCGTCAGCTCCCGCAGGCGGGAGGCGTACCCGTCGAGAGGCGCCAGCCGGACGTTGTAGGGCCATTGGTTGACGTAGGGTCGAAAGAAGGTGGAGACCGCCAACGGCTGGTCCGGCCGGGAAATGACCGGAACAGGACGGCTAAGGCTATCCAGCGTCCGCCAGTGGGTCCCGATTCCCCAGAGCGCCTCCAGATCCATCTCGGAGTTGCTGTCCACCAGCAGCGAGTAGACGAGCTGACCGTCGGAGGTCGTCGCCACCGGGTAGCAACGCACACGGTAAGGCCCGGCAGTCGTTTCGGCCACGGGCGGTGGGGGAGTGTTCACCAGGAAAAGACGGCTTTCTCCCACAGCGCGGAACTGGCAGTCGAAGGCAGCGGAGAGGGTACGCGCCGCGTCAAACAGGGAGACTCCCTGCCAGGTAACCTCGCGCCGGAGCACGTCGCCACGCAGCCCGCTGCGGTGGAACGCGACTTCGTAGCCGCTCTGCTGCTGGAGGGCCTCGAGGGCCTCACGCAGGGCGGCGTCCTGCTTTTGCCAGTGCAGAGATTGCGCGCGCGCATCCGGCGCGCACGCGGTGATCAGCGCCAGAGCGAGCCCCAGTTGCCAGAGACGCTTTCCCATCGCTGCTCTTACCCCGGTCGGGTAGCCCCAGGCCAGGATTCCTTTCCTGCTACGGGCATGTTACCCGGATAGGGGGCCGTATATCCAACAGTTGAAGTGGATTTTCGGTTATCTCCTGCTTGAAAAAGAGCCATGTCTACGAAGAAGCGTCTTCCCCCTCGGCGCTGACAGCAAGCCCAGGCGCGCGCTATGGCTGCCGCTTCACGGGCATGGACGCGGGCAGTTCTGTTTGCACACGCCCGGGAGAGATGCGCCTCGCCATGTCGCGCGCTGCCGACTCCCGAGCCATCCTGTGGCACCCCGGTGGCGCCCTGAGTCATACTGAAGCGGGAAGACGTGCGGCGCGCGGCCCGTGAACTCCGGCACGCGAGTCCGAGCCGGAGGGGTGCCGCGCGCCGACCGAACCAATTGCCCTGGCCTAAGGAGACCCTGATGCCGGAACCGCCACGCACGCTGGAAGGTTGGTACGCTCTCCACGAGTTCCGCCGGGTGGAGTGGGCCCGTTGGAAGGGCCTGCCCATCGCGGAGCGCCAGGCGATTGTCGCTGAGGCGCGGGAATTCTGGCAGGCTGCCGAGGAGCACCGCGACGCCCCCGAAGGCGCCAGCGCCGTCTATAGTGTGCTGGGCCACAAGGCGGATCTATTGTTCCTGCACCTGCGCCCTACGCCAGACCACCTGAGCGCCCTGGAACGCGCCTTCGCCCGCACCCGGCTGGCAGACTTCACCGCCGAGACCTACTCTTACTTCTCCGTGACTGAACTGAGCTTCCATGAAGCCCAGGCCCGCGGGGCGATGCAGAACCCGATGGAGATCCCGTTTGTGAAAGCGCGCCTGAAGCCGCAGATGCCTGACAAGCGCTATCTCTGCTTTTACCCTATGAACAAACGGCGCGGCGAGCATCTTAACTGGTATGCGCTACCGATGGAAGAGCGCCAGGCGATGATGCGCGAACACGGAACCACGGGCCAGAGATACTTCCGTGTGGTGAAGCAGATGATCACGGGCTCCGTGGGCCTGGATGACTGGGAATGGGGCGTCACCTTGTTCGCGGATGACCCGCTGCAGTTCAAGAAGCTGGTCTACGAGATGCGCTTCGACGAGGTGAGCGCCAAGTACGCGGAATTCGGCCCGTTCCTGGTGGGGATTCGCGTTCGGCCGGAGGAGCTGGACGGCGTGCTGAACGGCTAGACGGGCGCGCCGGGCAGGGGAAGCAACAGGGAGGCGGCAACCCGCGGTGCTGCCTCCCTGTCGTAAGGGAGCAGCCAATCAGGAGGCCTCCTGTCCGCACACCGATGCGGTCGGCAGGAGGGAGAGCCTCTCGTGCGCAATCTGGAGACAAGTCGCCCGTAGGGGCGCCACCAGGAGGTTCACAGAAATGGATGGCCTGCTCGCCAGCTTTGGTCCCGCATTCACCGCAGTGGCCCTCACGGCCCTGATGGGCGCGCTCGCGTGCGTGGTGCTAGCTGCCCCGCCGCTCCCCGAGCGCATCGAGCCCTACCCCGTGGTGGCGGACATCGAGTTCGCCGAGGGGCCGACCTTCGATCAGAAGGGCAACCTGTACTTTGTAAACTATATCCGCAATGGCACCATCGGCCGCAAGACGCCCGACGGCACGGTCAGTGTCTGGTGCGAGACGGGCGGCCAGGCGAACGGCTTGAAGGCGGATGCCGAGGGCTACCTCATCGCTGCGGACTACGGCGGCAAGCGCATCCTCCGCATTCACCCCGATGGCCGGCAGATTCAGGTGCTGGCGGACCAGTATGACGGCCAGCCGTTCCTGGGCCCCAACGATGTTTGCCTGGATCTGGAGGGCAACATCTACTTCAGCGATCCCACGGGCTCTGGCCGTGACAAGCCAATTGGCGCTGTGTACCGCATCGACATCCGCGACCGCCGCTGCCGCAAGCTGGATGTGGGCCTCGCGTTCCCGAACGGACTGGCCGTCTCACCGGACCAGCAGCGGTTCTTCCTCGCCGAATCCGGCACCAACCGCCTGCTGGTCTACGACCTGACGCCTGCGGGGGAGATTGCTAACCGCCGCGTCGCGCGCCAGTTCGAGACCGATACGCTGGACGGGATCATATGCGACGAGTTCGGCCGGCTCTGGATCGCCCGCTGGACGAACCGCACGGTGGATGTGGTCTCGCCGGAGGGTGAGCTGCTCCAGAGCTATCCGGCAGGCGGAGATTGGGTGACCAATCTGTGCTGGTGGGGAACGCAGCTCTTTGTTACCGTCGCCGGGGAGCACAGCATCCACCGGTTCGAGGTCGGCGTGCGGGCGGCGCCCCAGGGCCCGGGGTGGGTCTGAACCGGCCCCGGTTTTGACACGCCGACCAACCGCAGACACGCACAGCGCGCACAGACAAGATGAACCGCAGACGCATGCGGACGAAGCCAGATAAGTGAGGATGGGAAAGCCTCTGGAGCCGCCTGTAGGCCATAGTCAAGGACGCCCTCTCCTTCCCCAATCTGCATTGCTCTGCGTCCATCTGCGATCTTCATGCTCATTGGCGGTGCCGCGTTTTCCTGCAAACCCTGCACCCCGGCGGTGCATCAACACGGTAGGGGAGGGCCAAGCGATGGACCCACTGGTAACCATACGCCTCTCTGCGAAGGCGATCCTCTGGGAGCGCATTTTGGGAGCGATCATCGGGGCGGCAGTTATTGTGCTTTCCCTGGCGTTCACAGTGCCTCTGCCACTGCTGTTCATCCTGGTAGGGCTGCTGGTGGTGGCCGGATTCCTGCTCCACAGCTGGATCAGACAGCGGATAGCCACGTACCGCCTCTTCCCAGACCGGCTGGAGGTGGATCGTGGCATCTTCACGCGCAATATCGATAACCTGGAGCTATTCCGCGTGCGGGACGTGGGTCTCCGGCAGGGAGTGCTGGGGCGGCTGATGAACTTCGGGGACGTTTACGTCCATAGCACCGACTCGACCGCGCCGGACGTGCATTTGGTAGGAATTGACGATCCGCGCGGCTTCTACCAGCAGCTCCGAGAGCTGGTCACCCAGTCGCGGGCCCTGCACCGCACGCTGATCGTGGAGGAAGGCGGCGTGATGCCGGAGGGAGCCGGGCCGCATGGCTAGGGACCAGCGGCCAGCGCGGCGTGCATCTCAGCGGCACGGCGGGCGTAATGCGCTCGCCAGTTCGGCAGCGACGGGCGCAGGTGGAGCGGCCCCAGTACGTCCGGGGGGACGGACTGCTCCGCGTGGCGGTAGGCGGCCATCTGCGCATAGACCGCCATCTCACGCAGCACCGGGTCCGTCTCCGTCTCCAAGAGCGCCAGGAGCTGCCCGGCCAGGGTGGCAAGCAGCGTCGCTCGCTGGCCCTCCCGGTCGAGTGTGAACAGACCCGCCACCGCGTCTACCGCCGGTCTGCCCAGCACTGCCAGGGGACCCAGCGTCTGTCCAGCGACCTCCCGCAGCGCCGCCCAAGCGATTCCGCCCCCTCCTTTAGCGAGCTGTCCCACCAGGGCGCTCCAGAAACTATCGCGCAGCCTCTGGAACTCCGCTTCGGCAGCACGGTAGCCATCCCACAGGGCCGGGTCCGCAGCAGGATCGTCAGGGTGTAGCGCCAGGCGCAGCCGTGCCAGGCGCTCCTCCGCTTCGTCGGTCGCCAGGGCGCGCAGCTGGATTGCCGCGAGGATCGGTTCGGCGACCGGCAGCAGGCAGTCCAGTCCCCCGACGGCGCGCAGGACCGCCTGGAGATGGGGGTAGGCGGGGAGCGCGTGGGTGTTATCGAGCAGAGCGCGCATCTGCCGCGTGAAGACGACACCCGGCCGGCCCTTCAGGGCCTTCCCGTTAAGGAGGTCGTCCAGTGCGCCAGTGCCGCGGCGGAGGAAAGCCACCCCCTCGGGGGGCAGCCCCGCGCGTTCCGCCAGCCGTTGAAGCGATCGGTCCCAGACCGCTGCGGAGCGCGGGGCATCCGGCTGGAGCGAGAGATCGAGGAGCGCGTCGCGATAGATCTCCGCGCGCCGGCGCGGGGACCAGAGGGATGTGCCGATCTTATGGGGAGCGTAGACGGCGGCTCCCAGATGGGCTGGCAGCCGCACGGTTACTGGGCGGTCGGCCGCATCGGTGAAGGTCACCGGTTGCGTGTCTTCCAGCAGCGGGCGCGGCAGCCCCGATGGCATCGAGGAGGCCAGGGTGGCCGCCAGCCAGAAGAGCAGCGCGCCCGCGATCCCGACGGCCCGCCCCCGATGGGCCTGTACCGGGGCGTGCAGCGCGGCTTGCGGGATGGCTCGGGAGAGCATCGGGCGCTCCTTCGGGGCCTACCTCGGAATGCGACCGTCCACGAGTAGGGTTAGCCGGCATGGCGGCGTGTTTCCTCGTCTGGGGGACGCCGGGTATTGACGTCGGGCATCCGGATTACAGATTGGAGGGGGACGTCGGGCGCTCGGTGCCGGCATTGGGGAACCGGGTTTCCAGTCCGGAAGTCCCGATTCCCCATTCCCCGCTCTCCATTCCCTCACACACCCGTACCCCTCACCCTTCCACTCGCCCCTTCCCTACCCGGAGACGGGCACGGCGCTGCGCACATCGCGCTGACCGGCCGACAAGCCTCCTAGGAGGCGGCAGGTATGAACGTTGAGGCGGCAATCGGCGAATTCCTGGAGTACCTCCAGGCGGAGCGGGGTCTCTCCCCGCGCACTCTCGAGGCCTACGGCACGGATCTCCGCCAGGCGGCGGCGGTGCTGAAAGAGCGCGGTGTGGAGGCGTTTCCTCAACTGCGCGCCGCCGATCTGCTGGCCATCCCCGCACGCCTGCAGAAGCGCGGACTGTCCCCTGCCACGGTCGCCCGCCGCATCTCGGCGTTACGCACGTTCCTGGCCTTCGCGCAGCGCGAGGGCTACCTGCCCCGGGATATACCCGAACTGCCCGTTCCGAAGCGTCCCCGCCGCCTGCCACGGGCGCTGGCAGCCGCGGAGGTGGAGCGCCTCCTGGCCCAGCCCGATACCGAGACCCCGACCGGCCTGCGGGACCGCGCCGCGCTGGAGCTGCTCTACGCCTGCGGGCTGCGGGTGTCCGAGCTGGTGGGCCTTACGCCAGAGCGCATCAGCGCCGCTCCCACAGGCTCGGGACTGGTGCGGGCGTTCGGCAAGGGGGCGAAAGAACGGCTGGTGCCCGCGCATGCGGCAGCGCTTGCCTGGGTGCGGCGCTACCGGGAGGAGGCGCGGCCGGTCCTGCTGGCAGGCCGGCAGTGCGCGGCGTTGTTCGTCCGCGACGGAGGGCAGCCGATGACGCGCCAGGATGTCTGGATGCTGGCACGGCGCTACGCGACGGCGGCGGGCCTGCGTGGCGTCAGCCCGCATGTATTGCGGCACTCCTTCGCTACCCACCTGCTGCAGGGCGGCGCGGACTTGCGCGCCATCCAGGAGATGCTCGGCCACGCCAACATCGCCACCACGCAGATCTACACCGCCGTGGATGGGTCCCACCTGGCGCGCACGTTCCGGAAGTGCCATCCAAGGGCGTGAGGTTACCGGCTGGCGCTTTCCTCGCGCTCTGTGTAACATGGTCGCAGGAGCACCCGAATGAGCGCGCACACCCGTTCAACGGCGACCACCACCCCCTCCACCAGCGATGAGGACCGCCTGCGGGAGGACCTCGCCCGCCTCCGCGCCATGCTCGAACAAGGGGACATTGAGGGGGCGCGCGCGTTCATCAAGGAGCTGGAGGCCCGCTGGCCGGATTCGGAGGCCGTGCGCCACTTCGCCCGCGTGCTGGCGCCGCCGAAGGTGATCAGATCGGATGCCCCGGCGGGCCGGTCTTACGCCCGTGAGCGTGCCTGGTTACGTGAACACGCTCGCGAGTACCCGGGCTGCTGGCTGGCCGTGCATGGAGACCGTCTCATCACCGCGGATCCTAGCCTGAAGGTCGTTCTCGGCAAGGTCCGGGAGATCCCCGGCGCCGAGGATGCCTTGCTTCACTACAACGCCCGGTGGCCAATCAAGGATTGAACCAGGTATACGCAGGTCGCTCGTTCTATCTCCCCGATTACAAGGTCGATAGCCATCGCCTGTACGTCACGGTGAGGTGCCTGCTGGCGGATCTCGAGCTGCCGGTGCAGGCCCTGCTCGACACCGCCTGCCACTGGTGCGTGCTGCCCGCGGAACTCGCTCCGGAGATTGGCTACGACCTCCCGCCCGGTCCCGGAGACGCCGGATTCGACCCGTCCGACCCCCATCTGGAGTGGTTGCATACTCGCTTCGGCCGTGTCTGCGGTCGAACCGAGCGCATCCCGATCCGCTTCCCTGCGGAGGAGGGAAGCTCTGTCGACCTGGAGGCCACCTGGTTCCTCTCCAGGGACTGGGATGGCCCCGTCGTGCTCGGCTGGAAGGGCTGCCTGGAGCGCGTCCGCTTCGGCCTCGACCCCGGCGACGACTCCTTCTACTTCGGAGCGCCGTAGGGGAGGTGGCTACGCGGCTCGCGGCGCCTACTCCCGTGCGGCCAGGCTCTCCTGCATCGCCCGCACCGAACCGCCCGCCTGAACCGTCCGGATCGCTTCCGCGAGCAACGGCGCGATGCCCAGCACCGTCAGACCCGGGAACCGCTTCTCCTCCGGGATCACCAGGCTGTCTGTCACTACCACCCCACGGATAGCGGGGGTGGGTAAGACGCTCCGCCGCCGGCGGGACCAGCAGGCCGTGCGTGGCGGCTATGATGATTTCTGGCGGCGCTCCCGCCGCCAGCACCGGGTTTGCCGAACCGGCGAACACGAGGAAGCCTGTCGATTGCCGCGCCATGGCCTTCCTCCCGGCGACAAACCGCCAGGACGCCAGGGAACTCAAGAAGTAGCCCGAAGGGTGTTCATGGTTCTTTTACCCGCTCCACCCCGCCCGGCAATGGTTACAATTGCGCCGGCACGGATAGCTGGCTTATGAGGGCAGCGGGCGGTCCCGAATGCTTTTGGGACGGCAGCGGTGCAAACAGGCGTTCTATGATCTGGAGAGGACCACTGGCCGGCTGGAGATGGAGCGGATCCTGGCGGACCTGTTCCGGGACGCGGAGCCGGAAGTCCTGGCGCAGATCGTTTACCTAACCCAGGGATCTCTGCGACCGGCCTACAAGGGGGAGGGTTGTATGAGCGAGAAAGCGGAAGCTCTGGCGGCGCTGTGCGCCCGCCTGCGGTCCATCCCGCACCCGTCGGGAACCGGGCCTGTGTGCGGGGAGGGAAACCCGGAGGCGACGCTGGCGCTCGTCGGGGAGGCGCCAGGGGAGAGGGAGGCGCGGCTGGGGCGGCCGTTCGTCGGGCGCGCCGGCCGGCTGCTGGACCAGGTGCTGGCGGAAGTGGGCCACAATCGCGGCGACCTCTGGATCACGAACGTGGTCAAGTTCCGGCCCACGGTGGAGGTGGCGGGGCGGTTGCGTAACCGCGCGCCCACGGGGGCCGAGATGCGCCAGTGGCTGCCCGCGCTCCAAGAGGAGCTGCAAATCCTGGCCCCACGCGCCATTCTGTGCCTGGGGGCGGTGGCCGCGAAGGTGCTTATCGATCCGAAGTTCACCCTGAGCCGCGAGTGCGGCCAGTGGCGTCCCGGGCCGTTCGGGAGCGTGATTGCCGCCACTTATCACCCCGCCTATCTCCTGCGCCTGGAAGGGGAGGCGTACCAGCGGGCGCTGGCCGAGTTCCGAGCAGATCTCCAGGCGGCGCTCGCTACGGCGGCAGGGGCGGCAGCGGTCCCGAAAGCATTCGGGATGAACCGGAGCGAGCAAAACCCCCGAGACGCGCAGGGCGTAGAGGGCCGCGAGGTGGGGCGGTAAGGAACATCGTCCGCGCGGGAGTCTGCGTGCCGAAGGTGCGCGGGGAATCTACCCTGGCGCTACGCAGAGGGCCGCCGCTACTTGACCTCCAGTATCTCCGCCTTCAATTGCCCCACCAGGCGCACGGCGCGGAACATGTCTTCCACGTTCCCTTCGGCGAACTTGATGTGCGTGGCGTCCACCAGGTCCGTGGGCAGGGTGGGGTCATAAGGAACCCAGTCGTTCTCGCCCGGGCCAATCTGACATTCCACCCAGGCGTGGTAGAAGAACCCCTCCTGGGCGTAGATAATCCCCGATACCGCGCGCGTGGGGACGCCGGCCGCGCGCGCCAGGGCGGTGAACAGGGTGGCGTAGTCCCGGCAGACGCCTTCACGCGACTTCATGATCTCCACTGCGCTGCGCGGCACAGCGACGTTGCTCGGCCGGCGCATGTGAGCGTACACCCAGGCGCGGATCCGGCGCGCAATGGCGGCGCGATCCGTGCCCGCTCCCGCGACCTGGGCAGCGCGCCGGCGGATCTCGGGATCGGTCAGGTTCAGATAGGTGGCGTCCGCCAGGGCCGGGTTGTCGTTCCGACGAGTGGCGGCCGGGGCTCCCCGGGTGGGCGGATCCGTGGCCTGGATGTCGTAGGTAACCACCAGAGAATCACCCGCGCTCTCCAGCTGCGCCCGCTGGCGCCCATCCGTGAGCACCAGGCGGCGCTCGGGGATGCCCTGAAAGCGCACCCGCAGCGAGCGCGTCTGGCGCGGGAGGGTAATCTTGCGCTCCGTGCGGATGGAGGTGGCCACGGCGAAGTCGGCGGGTGGGGTGTAGGCGATCTCCGGCCCGACCAGGTCCTCGCGCACCAGCGACAGACCGAGCGGCGACTCCATCTTCAAGAATTCTCCCGCGGGGGTGATCCAGGTGCGCATCTCGCCGAGCATCTGGTTGGCTACCTGGAGAACGAAGGTGTCCACCGACTCCTCCCCGACACGCAACCCCTCTCGCCGCAGCACTTCCATCTCGAACTTCTGGATGCTCATTGTCAGCGGCTCGAAGAAGTGCTGGGTCATCTTCTGGCCCACCTCGATGTCCGCCGCGCTGCCCGCCCCGCCCGTGAGGCTTGGATCTTCCGTCAGTGTGATGCCGCGCGGGATACGGACCACCTTCCGCGTGCGCTTCCCGCCCGCGCTGTGAGTACACGCCACCCGGTTGGGGTAGAAGAAGGCGCGGATAAAGACGTTGCGCCCGGTGGAGGTCATCTGCATGTCCAGGCGCAGCGGCTGCCCGGTGAGGGTAATGACTTCGGACGCGCGGATCTGCTGCTGCACTTCGGTCAGGGCCTGCATCTTGATGTCCGTCGCCGAGATCACCTTCACGGCCTTCCGCCCCTGATAGGTGATCGGCTGGAGGCGGAGGGTCTGCGTTCCCACCTTCGAGCCCAGCATAAGCACCGCGTAGCGGTGGGTCTGCGGCTTGACCGCCGGGGCCGCGAAAGTGCAGGAGGCGGCAGCCAGGAGGGCGGGCAGCAGGGCCAGAAACCAGGCGAAAGACGAACGGCAGCAGGGTGGAAAGACGAACGACAGAACGCGGTGCCGGGAGTTGGGCCGTGGCAATGGGGTCATGTCCGGGTCCTTTCCAGGGCTTCGATCTGCCGCCATTATGCCGGAAAGGCGATGCGAAAAGCAAACAACGAAGGGCGAACGCGAAGGCTATAAAACGAAGGAGGAAGAGGTGAAGGAGAAGCGCAGCGCGGGCGCTCGTGCCCCCGGCCGCGTTTCTTCGTCCTTGGTGCCCTGGCCTGCCTACGGGAGCACGCCGGCCACGCGGAGGCGATTCCGGGCGCGGCGGAGCGCGGCTTCGGCTTCGTCCCTTTGCGCCTCATCAAAGGTGGCGGACGCGCGGCGGTAGGCCTCCTCGGCCTCGGCGCAGGCCAGGCGGGCGCGTGCCACATCGATATCCTCCGCCCGCTCGGCAGCGTCCGCCAGGATGGTGACCTGATTGCCGCCGACCTGAAGGAAGCCGCCCTGGATCGCGACGCGATGCTCCTCCCCATCTATGTTACGCAACCGGACCTCGCCGATACCCAACTCGGCGAGGAGCGGAGCGTGGTTTGGGAGCACTCCTAGTGATCCCAGCGCCCCCGGCGCCACCAGCGAGGTTGCCTCCTCGTGCAGAACCACGCGGTCCGGGGCGACGATATCGACCGTGAACGTATCGGCAGGCATTGGACTTCGGTTGCGGACTCTTCAGATTGCGGATTGCCGGATACAGAGTGAGGGGTCAGGTGACTTCACTTTCCACAGCCCGTAATCTGCCATAGCTAAAGCCGCTTCGCCTTCTCCACGGCGTCGTCGATCGTGCCGACCAGCATGAACGCCTGCTCGGACAGGTCGTCGCGCTTGCCTTCCAGGATCTCCTTGAATCCGCGCACCGTCTCCTCCCGGGGCACGTAGGTGCCCTTCACGCCTGTGAACACTTCTGCAACGTGGAACGGCTGTGAGAAAAACCGCTCGATCTTGCGGGCGCGAGAGACCACCAGCTTGTCCTCATCCGAGAGCTCATCAATCCCGAGGATGGCGATGATGTCCTGGAGGTCCTTGTAGCGCTGCAGCACCGCCTGGACCTCGCGAGCCACGCGGTAGTGCTCTTCCCCGAGGACGCTGGGGGTCAGGATGCGGCTGTTGGATGCCAGCGGATCCACCGCTGGGAAGATGCCCTTGGCCGCGATCCGGCGCTCCAGGTACACGAAGGCGTCCAGGTGGGAGAAGGTGGTGGCTGGAGCGGGATCGGTCGGGTCGTCGGCAGGCACGTAGATCGCCTGGATAGAGGTGACGGAACCGCGCCGCGTGGACGTAATCCGCTCCTGGAGGGCGCCCATCTCCGTGCCCAGTGTCGGCTGGTAGCCGACCGCGGAGGGAATGCGTCCCAGCAACGCGCTCACTTCGGACCCTGCCTGCACGAAGCGGAAGATATTGTCGATGAACAGGAGCATGTCCTGCCCGCGCGTATCGCGGAAGTACTCGGCCATTGTCAGAGCGGTCAGCCCCACCCGCAGGCGGGCCCCCGGCGGCTCGTTCATCTGCCCGAACACCATGCAGGTCTTGGAGAGGACCGGATCGCCGGTGGAGAGCTTCATCGCCTGCATCTCCAACCACAGGTCGTTGCCCTCGCGGGTGCGCTCGCCCACGCCGGCAAACACGGAGTAGCCGCCGTGCTGACGGGCGACGTTGTTAATCAGCTCCTGGATGAGAACCGTCTTGCCCAGGCCCGCGCCGCCAAACAGGCCAATCTTGCCGCCGCGCGCGAAGGGGCAGATCAGGTCCACCACCTTCAGGCCGGTCTCAAACATCTCCGTGGCCGGCACCTGCTCCTCGAAGCTGGGCGCGGGGCGGTGGATGGGCCAGTACTCTTCGGCGGTCACGGGGCCTCGCTCATCGATGGGGCGGCCGAGCAGGTCGAACACGCGGCCCAAGGTGACCTCGCCCACCGGCACACGGATAGGGCCGCCGGTATCCACTGCAGGCATGCCGCGTACCAGGCCGTCGGTGGAGTCCAGCGCCACGCAGCGCACGATATCGTTGCCCAACATCTGGCCGGCCTCGACGGTCAGATCGGTGCCATCCTGCTGGATCTGAATGGCATTCAGGATCTCGGGCAGATGCTCGGGGGGAAACTGCACGTCCACTACCGGCCCCATCACCTGCACGACCTGGCCAACGTTACCGCCGCTGGTGATCATATCTTTCCGTCCATCCTCGGTCATCGCCATTCCTATACCTCTAGCATCCACCGCGCCGGAGGAGGCTACCGCTTCACCGCCTCGGCGCCGGTAACGATTTCGGCAATCTCCTTAGTGATCGCCGCCTGCCGCACTCGGTTCAGAGACAACGTCAGCGTGTCGATCATCTCGGAAGCGTTCTCCGTGGCCGCCGTCATACTGGTCATCCGCGCTCCATGCTCGCTGGCCACGGCCTCGACCAGCGCCCGGTAGACCTGGGTATCCACGTACCGCGGCAGCAGCCGGCCAAGGAGCACTGCGGGAGCGGGCTCAAAGATGACCTCCGTGGCCGCGCCCGCCGCCTCGCCCGGCTCCGCATCGCTCTCCGGGGGTTTCAGCGGCAGCAGGAGCAGGATGGTCGGCACCTGGGTGATGGCGTTGACGAACCGGGCGTAGACGACATACACGGCGTCTACTTCCCCTCCCTCGAAGAGCTGCCGGAGCGTAGCCACCACCGGCTGGACATCCGCGAAGCTCACCTCCCGCCCGGAGAGCGGCAGACTGGTCACCACGGGGTAGGGCTGGCGGCGGAAGAACTGGGCTCCTTTGCGCCCCATCAGAAGCAGTCGAACGGACTGCGGATCACGCCCGCGCAGCAGCTCCATCGCCTTCCGAAGCACATTGGTGTTGTAGCTGCCGCACAGGCCGCGGTCGGAAGTCAGCACCAGCACGGCGGTGCGCCGCTCCTCACGCACCTCCAGTAGCGGGTGGGCGATGTGCACCGCCGCGGCGCTGAGCTCGCGCATCATGTGCTGCATACGCTCGGCGTAGGGGCGCGCCGCCGTTACACGGCCCTGCGCCCTCTTGAGACGGGCGGCCGCAACCAGCTTCATTGCCCGCGTGATCTTGGCGATGTTCCGGACCGTGCGGATACGGGTCCGGATTTCCCGCATAGTAGCCATTCGTCAGGTTCTAGCGATAAAGACTCAGAATGCCGTGCGGGAGAAGGAGAGAGCGGGAGGAAGAGATGACTCCACCCATCCGCACCCACCCACTCACACTCCGCCTTCCCCTCACTGCTTCAGCGATTGTACGTACTGCTGGGTGAACTCCGCGCAGGCACGCTCCAGAGTTGCCTCCGTCTCGTCCGAAAGGGTCTTTGCCCGCTGAATCGTCTCCCCGGCTTCGGGATACCGATCGTGCATAAACTGGTAGAAGTTGCGCTCGTAGTCCTTAACTTTGTCCAGCGGGACAGGATCCAGGTGGCCGTGCGTGGCGCAGTAGATAATCATTACCTGATCAGCCAGGGGCATCGGCACGTACTGTTCCTGCTTGAGGATTTCGACAATGCGCCCCCCACGGGCCAGCTGGCGCTGGGTGGCGGGATCGAGGTCCGAGGCGAACTGCGCAAACGCCTGCAGCTCCCAGTAGGCCGCCATATCGAGCTTGAGGGTGGCGGCCACCTCCTTCATCGCCCTGGTCTGGGCCTTGCTGCCCACACGGGAGACGGAGATGCCCACGTTAATCGCCGGCCGGACGCCGGAGAAAAAGAGATCGGGCTCCAGGTAGATCTGACCATCGGTGATGGAGATGACGTTGGTCGGAATATAGGCCGATACGTCGCCGGCCTGCGTCTCAATGATGGGGAGTGCGGTGAGCGAGCCGCCGCCCTTTTCGTTGCTCATCTTGGCGGCGCGTTCCAGCAGCCGGGCGTGCAGATAGAAGATATCGCCCGGGTAGGCCTCGCGGCCGGGCGGCCGGCGCAGTAGCAGGGCCACCTGCCGATACGCCTGGGCATGTTTGGAGAGGTCGTCATAGACAACGAGGGCGTCCCGACCGGTATCGCGGAAGTACTCACCCATCGTGCAGCCAGCGTAGGGGGCGATGTACTGAAGCGGGGCGGGATCGCCAGCGGTGGCGCTGACGATGGTGGTGTACTCCATCGCCCCCGCACGCTCCAGCGTGTCCGCGATGGCGCGCACGGTGGAAAGCTTCTGGCCGATGGCGACGTAGAAGCAGTAGCAGTTCTGACCCCTCTGGTTGATGATCGCATCCACAGCGACGGCCGTTTTCCCCGTCTGCCGATCCCCGATGATCAGCTCTCGCTGGCCGCGGCCAATGGGGATCATAGAGTCGATCGCCTTCAGTCCAGTTTGCAGCGGGGTATTGACCGGCTGCCGCACCACGACCCCCGGGGCTTTGATCTCGATGCGGCGGCGCTCCGTGGCCACGATGGGTCCCTTGCCGTCCAGCGGCTCGCCGATGGAGCTCACCACGCGGCCGATGACTGCATCCCCTACGGGCACGTCGATGATACGCCCGGTCCGGCGGACGGTGTCGCCCTCATGGATTCCCACGTCCGAGCCGAGGATGACGGCGCTGACGCTGTCCTCTTCCAGGTTCAGCACCATGCCGACCACGCCGCTGGGGAACTCGACGAGTTCACTCGCCATCACATCCTGGAGGCCGTACATGCGCGCCACGCCGTCCCCCACCTCGAGAACGGTGCCGACGCCCACCTGCTCCAGCTCCGGCTCGAACGCCGCGAGCTCTCGCTCCAGGACAGATGCCACTTCTTGCGGCCGGATCGCCATCTTACTCTCCTCGCCACGCCCGCTGGGCAACTTTTTACGCCCCGGGCAGATCGACCGATACCGCTGCGAATGAACGCGAATAGATGCAAACGGAACAGAAGTGGATTAGCGGAGACGCAGAGAAAGAGAAAAGTGAGAAGCGTGTCCTCTGGAATGCGTTCTCGCACCCGCCCATCCCTCTCACTCGCGTCTATCTACGTCCGTTTACGGCTCCTTCTATCCTCACCAGCTCACGTGCGTCCATTAAGGCCCGGTGCGCCGATCCGCAGACGGGTGCGGAGCTGCTCCAGATGGGCGCGCACGCTTCCATCCAGGATCGTGTCACCGAGGCGGACCGTTACTCCTCCCAGGATGCTCTCATCCACCCGTTCGTGCAGCTCCACGCGCTTGGCCGTCCGCCGCTCCAGCGCGCGGCGTAGCGCCTCGCGATCCGCTTCCGCCAGCGGGATGGCGGTGGTAACCTCCACCGGCAGCAGGTTGCGGTGCGCGTATGCCAGGCGGCGGAACTCGGCCCGCGCGTCCTCCAGGACCGTCTCACGCCGCTTCTCGACCAGCAGCTGCATGAAGCGCAGGGTTAGCGCGGTGACCCGCACGCCGAACACCCCTCCCAGAAGGGCGCGCTTGCGCGCGCGGGCGATGGTCGGCGCGCGCAGGATGCGCATCAGGCGCGGCGCCTGGTGCAGCAGGGCGTCCACGGCAGCCAGGTCTGATTCTACCTGATCTACCAGATCCTGCCGCAGAGCGACATCGAAGAGCGCTTGGACATAGCGACGAACTACGGGGAGCTGTGCCATCGTTTACCGTTAACCCTGCCGCCCTGCTACGCCGGGGGCGTGGGACCGGGACCGCTCGTTCCGGGCGGCTCGCCCACCTGGGCCACGAACTCCTGAAGCAGATCCTGATGGGCCCGGGTATCCAGGGAGCGGCGCAGAATCTTGCCCGCAGCGGCCACGGCGAGATCCGCCACCTCGGCACGGAGTTCGACCAGCGCTTTCTGCTTCTCACGCTCGATCTCTTGCTGAGCCCGCTGGCTGATCCGCTCGCTCTCGGTGCGCGCATCCTGGATGATCTGATCACGCAGCCCATGGGCTTCCTTGACGGCGGCCTGAATGCGTTCCCGCGCCTCCGCTTCGATATTGGCCAGGCGGCGCTCGTAGTCGGCGCGCGTTTCCTCCATGGCGTGGCGGTCTTCCTGGATGTGCTCCAGCGTGCTGTGGATCTCCGCCTGGCGCTGGGCCAGGATGCCCCGGATCGGGCCGAACAGAAAGGTCCGCAGCAGCCAGAACAGGAGCACGAACCCGATGATGTTAATCAGGATGAGCTGCGGCTCGATGCCGAGCGCGTGAAACACTTCTTGCATCGGACGACCTTCTTGCCCGCCCACAGCAGGCGAGCATCGGCAGGCGTTTCAGCCGTTGAGGGTTAGTGACCCGGGCCCGGGGTGGCGGGCGAGGCCACCGCCGGGGCGCCCACGGCGGCCAGTGCCTGGTCGGTGGCCGGCAATCGCCCCTGCAGGATGAAGAAGATCAGTAGCGCGTAGATCACCAGCGACTCGATCAGCGCCAGGGCAATAATCATCGCGAGCTGGAGGCGGCCAGCGGCTTCCGGCTGGCGGGCGATCCCCTCCAGCGCCGCCGAACCAACCCGCCCCTGCGCCAGCGCCGCCGTCAGCACCGCGGTAGGCACGCCGAATCCAACGGCGAGCGCGAGGGCGATAAAGTACCAGGCCATCGGCAGATTCCTCCTTCGTGGTCAATCAGCTCCCGGTCGCCGGCCGGCCGGGTACTGCGCCGGTGAACGTCCGAGCAGCCGGATGTCTATGCTTTGGTCGTAAAGCGGCATCTGTGCAGCTGACTTTCTTATTCACACCCTTACTCTTACTCCGCTGGCTGGCGTTCGGGAGTAAGAGTAAGGGTAAGAGCCCACTTGCAGAAACGTTGCCGGTTGACTCAGTGGGCGGCCTGCTCCGCTTCGCGGTGCGCTGCGTGTTCCATGTGCTCCCCGACCAGCTGCACGATGTAAATCGAGGTGAGCATCGAAAACACGAGCGCCTGGACGATACTGGTAAACACCCCAAACAACATCATCGGGAACTGGGTGGGCACGATGCGAATAAATGGGCTCAGAACAGCGGGAGAGAGACCGGCGAGGATGACGATCACCATATCCTCGCCAAAGATGTTCCCGAACAGACGCAGCGACAGCGACAGCGGCTTTGCCAGCTCGCCGATCAGGTGAATGGGTAACATAAGCCAGGCCAGCCAGATCGGCTCCCCCGCCATATGCTTCAGGTAGCCCCCCAGCCCGAGGACGCGAATGCCCTGGAACTGGACGTAGCAGAAGGCCACCAGCGCCAGCGCAATGGTGGTGTTGGGGCTCGCCGTGGGCGATTTCAGGAACGGAACGAGCCCGGCGAGGTTCATCGTCAGGATGTAGAGGAACAGCGTGGCGATGAAGGGCGCGTAGTTCCTCCCCAGTGGCCCCATTACCCCGACAACGAACCCCTCCAGGGAGGTGTAGATCAGCTCCAGGATGTTCTGTGCGCCCGAGGGAACCAGTTGCAGCCGGCGTGTTCCCCACGCGCCGAGCACTGTCCAGAACAGAATGATGGCCCCGGAGATAGCTACGGGGTACCAGGGGCTACCGTGGTGCTCCACCGTCACCCTCCGATGCCGTCCACGCTTGATTCATCTGGATGCCGATCGCCTTCAGGACCATCACGGCAGGGATCAGAAAGATGCCCAGCGCCACGGCCAGCCCGTTCGCGGCCGGAAAGCGCAGGGCGCCCCACAGCACCACACCCAGCACCACCAGCTTGAGACCAGCAGCAATGGCGATCCACCGCGACGACGGGCGTTGCTCCCGTTGTAGCAATGCCCGTACGCTCAACTCCGTTGCCTTCCACGACGCCAGCCCTACCAGGTAGCCAACGCTGAAGCTGGCCGCGTCCGCCGGCGGCCGGTAGGCCAGGCACCAGAGCGTCAGGAATCCCCAGACCAGCGCTGATGTACGGTACACCCGGCCCAGAAACTGAAGGTCCATCAGCGTCTCCCACCCCGCTCCTGTTCCCGGATGATACGCAGAACGGTGCGGAACAACTCGATGAACCCGGCCGCCACCCCCATCGTCGTGCATACCACCATCAGCCAGGGCGAAGTGCCGAGCTGGCGATCCAGCCAGCTGCCAAACAGGTAGCCAATGCCCGTCGCCACCACCATCAGCACGCCCACGGTGCTGAGGATTCCCATCTGGCGCAGCAACTCGCGGTTCTCAGGATCCCTCATGATGCCCCCGCCATCCCGTGGCACGGGCAGCAGATCCGCCTAAATCCATCAGTAGGTGCAGCAAACGATGGGCAGGCAATCCCGCGTGGAAGCTGGCAGCTCAGCACCAGGCTAAACTCACGGGTGACGAGCACTGGCTGGGCTCGCCCTGAATTGCCTTACACGTTATATCATTCCTGGTGTCAATCGCCATGCACAGCGTACACGCACAAGGGGCGGCGGACGCTCCTGCGGCGGCCGTCGCCCCCCGGCTCATTGGCCCAGTTCAAAACGAGCGTGCAGAGCGCGGGCAGCACGAGGGGCGTCCCCCTTCCGTACCAGGCAGGCCACCGATCCCTCGGAGTCGGCCATCTGGAGCATGGGGATGCCCTGGCTGCAGAGGGCATTCGCAATCTGGCAAAGAAAGCCGGGGACTTCCCACATGTTCAGCGCCACCACCGATACCATATCGCAGTCGGGAACCACGCGGCGCGGGACATTGAGGGTGGCGGTGATTCTCTCCACCGTTTCCGCGTGTCTACGGTCCACCAGGAAGCTGAAGCTCCGCTCCCCCAGGCTAAGGAGCGAGAGCGGGATGTCCGCATCCCCCAGCGTTTCGAAGAGACGCAGCTGCAGGTGAGGGTGGGCGGCATCGTAGGGTGCTTCCAGGGTTACGTGCGCCAGGTTGGCCAGATGGGCGATCCCGGTGACGCCGCGCAGGGTGGGCGGCTGGATCTCTGTTAGCGGGGCCACGCGCGTACCGGGCGAATCGGAGAAGACCGACTTGACCCACAGCGGGATGTGGTAGCGCCGGGCAATCTCCGCAGCGCGCGGGTGCAGCACCTTCGCCCCGTGGTGGGCCATGTTACAGACTTCTTCGTAGGTGACGACGGGTAGCGTGCGCGCCTCCGCAACCACATCCGGATCGGCGGTCATGACGCCATCCACATGGGTATAGATCTCCACGCGCTCCGCCTGGAGCGCAGCGCCCAGGGCGGAGGCGGTGGTATCGCTGCCGCCGCGGCCCAGGGTGGTGATGTCGGCGGCCGGGCTCACGCC
>JACQGL010000052.1 GCA_016199525.1 Armatimonadota bacterium | reverse complement strand
GATGGCGGTCAACCACGTCATCCTCAAGGAGTTCCACGTCGAGCACCCCTCCGAGTACTTCCTGGACTACGTGCGGCGCTACACGGATGCTCCCTACCTGGTGACCCTGCGCCCGGAGGGGGAGGGATACCGCCCGGGTCAGTTGCTGCGCGCCGGGGAGATCGAGCGCTACCGCGACCAGGAGAACGGCGAGTGGAAGTTCCTGGTGCTCGACCGCAAGAGCGGCGAGCCGCGCACGCTCGGCGGCTCGGTGGGTCACCGCTGGCAGAGCGAGAAAGGCCATTGGAACCTGGCGCTGCGAGACCCCTCCGACGGCGCGGAGGTGGATCCCCAGCTCACGCTGTTGGACGGCGCCGATCGGGTCGTCCAGGTCGAGTTCGAGGACTTCGGCAGCGGCAAGGTGGCCCTCCGGGGCGTGCCGGCGCGCACGCTGAAGACCACCTCGGGCACCGTGCTCGTGACCACCGCCTACGACCTGATGATGGCGCAGTTCGGGGTCGGGCGCGGCCTGGCGGGCGACTACCCGGCGAGCTACGAGGACTCCGAGGCGGCCTACACCCCCGCCTGGCAGGAGAAGTGGACCGGAGTGAGCGGGGAGACGGTGATCAAGTTCGCCCGCGAGTGGTCCGTCACCGCCGAGAAGACGCACGGCAAGTGCTGCATCATCATCGGCGCGGGGATCAACCACTGGTACCACAACAACCTGATCTACCGCGCGGGTATCGTGGCGCTCATGCTCACCGGGTGCGTGGGGCGCAACGGCGGCGGACTGAACCACTACGTCGGCCAGGAGAAGCTCGCCACCGTCGCTCCCTGGAGCGCCATCGCCTTCGCTCGCGATTGGATTCCCGCCTCCCGCCTGCAGAACGCGCCGTCGTGGCACTACATGCACTGCGACCAGTGGCGCTACGACCGGCCCTTCGGCACGTACTGCGCGATGCCGGGGCAGACGGGGGACGGGGGACCGGGGACCGGACATGCGAGCAAGGGTGGTGCCGGCCCGTCCCCCGTCCCCGGTCTCCCGTCGCTCTCAGCCGGCCACACGGCAGACATCCAGGCGAAGGCGGTTCGCATGGGATGGCTCCCCTTCTTCCCGCAGTTCAACCGGCGCAACGAGGACCTGGTGCGCGAAGCGCGGGAGAAGGGCGCGCAGTCCGATGCCGAGGTGGTCGAGCACATCGTTGGCGAGCTGAAGAGCGGCGCGCTCCAATTCGCGGTGGAGGACCCGGACCGCGAGGAGAACTGGCCGCGAGTGTGGTTCATCTGGAGGGGCAACGCCCTGATGTCCAGCGCCAAAGGGCACGAGTTCTTCCTCAAGCATTACCTGGGCACGCACCACAACGAGATCGCCCAGGAGGTGGCCCAAGACGCGGTTCGTGATGTCCAGTGGCACGACCAGGCTCCCACCGGCAAGATGGACCTGGTGGTGGACCTGAACTTCCGCATGGATACGTCCGCCCTTTACTCGGATATCGTGCTCCCTGCGGCGACCTGGTACGAGAAGGACGATCTGAACTCGACCGACCTGCACACGTTCATTCACCCGCTATCGGAAGCTGTGCCCCCGAGCTGGGAGTCGCGCAGCGACTGGGAGATCTTCAAGGCGCTGGCGGCGAAGTTCAGCGAGCTGGCGGCCCGGCATCTGCCAGACCCGGTGCAGGAAGTGGTGGCGAACCCCCTGGCGCATGACTCTGCGGATGAGATTGCCCAGCGCCACATCCGCGACTGGCGTGCGGACGAGTGCGAGCCGATCCCCGGCAAGACGATGCCGCACCTGCGCATCGTCACCCGCGACTACAAGAACCTGTACCACCGGTTCACCTCACTGGGGCACAACGTGCGGGACAAGGGCCTGCGGGCGCATGCCGTTCAGTATGAGGTGGCCGACTTCTACGACGAGATGGTCGCGTCCCCGATTTGTCCTAAGGAGCGCTGGGGTGGGCAGGCCTATCCCTCCCTGGCCGAGGCGCAGGATGCCGCCAACGTAATTCTCTACCTGGCCCCCGAGACCAATGGGGAACTGGCCTACCGGGGCTACCAGTATCTGGAGGGGCTCACCGGCCTGAAGCTGGCGGACCTGGCGGAAAACACCCGCGGCGTCCGCACCACGTTTACCGGTCTGCAAGCCCAGCCGCGCCGGTTGCTCACCAGCCCCGTCTGGTCCGGTCTGATCAACAACGGGCGCTCTTACTCGGCGTTCACGGTGAACATCGACCGGCTGGTGCCCTGGCGCACCCTTACCGGTAGACAGCACTTCTACCTGGATCAAGAGGGCTATCTGGAGTTCGGGGAGAACCTGCCCACCTACAAGCCCTCGCCGCTGCCCGAGGTGTACGGCGATCTGGCGGAGAGCCTTAAGAACGGCCGGGCCAAACAGCTGAACTACCTCACCCCACACGGCAAGTGGCATATCCACTCCACCTATTATGACAACCACCGGATGCTGACCCTGTCCCGCGGCATCGAGCCATTCTGGATCAACGATGGGGATGCCGCCGAACTGGGGATCAAAGACAACGATTGGGTCGAGGTCCATAACGACAACGGCGTGATGGTTACGCGGGCGGTAGTGAGCGCACGCATTCCCCCCGGCGTGTGCATCCTCTACCACTCCCCCGAACGCACGATCTCCGTGCCCAAGTCGCCCCTGCGCAAGAACCGGCGGGCAGGCGGGCACAACAGCCTGACCCGTATCCGGCTGAAACCGCTGCTGATGGTGGGCGGCTACGGACAGTTCACCTACCACTTCAACTACTGGGGGCCGACGGGGGTGAATCGAGACACCTTCGTGCTTGTGCGCAAGCTCGACAAAGTTAAATGGTAAGAGGAGCGAGATGAACGTTCGCCTCCAGATGTCTATGGTGTTCCACTTGGACAAGTGCATCGGCTGCCACACCTGCTCGATCGCCTGCAAGAATGTGTGGACCGACCGCAAGGGCGCGGAGTACATGTGGTGGAACAACGTCGAGACGAAGCCGGGAACCGGCTATCCAACGCGCTGGGAGGACCAGGAGAGGTATCGCGGCGGGTGGGTACGCACCGAGAAGGGCGATCTGCGCCTGCGCGGCTCCAGCAAGGGGAAGACGTTCGGCAACATCTTCTTCAATCCCCACCTGCCGATGATTGATGACTATTACGAGCCGTTTACCTATCGCTACCAGGATCTGTTCGACTCCCCAGAAGGCGCCGACCAGCCTACGGCGCGGCCGATCTCCATGATCACCGGCAAGCCGATGGATATCGAGGCAGGCCCGAACTGGGACGATGACCTGGGCGGCTCCCCGGTCTACGCGGAGAACGACCCCAACCTGGCGGCGGTGACCCCCGCGGAGAAGCAGCAGCTCTTCGAGCTGGAGCGGATGGTCTTCTTCTACTTGCCCCGCATCTGCAACCACTGCCTGAACCCCGGCTGCGTGGCAGCCTGCCCCTCGGGGGCGATCTACAAGCGGGGCGAGGATGGCATCGTCCTCATCAACCAGGAGGTCTGCCGCGGCTGGCGCTTCTGCGTGACCGCCTGCCCGTATAAGAAGACCTACTACAACTGGGCCACCGGCAAATCGGAGAAGTGCATCCTCTGCTTCCCCCGCCTGGAGACGGGGCAGGCGCCCGCGTGCTTCCATTCCTGCGTGGGGCGCATTCGCTACCTGGGAGGCCTGCTGTACGATGCGGATCGGATTGAGGCAGCGCTCAAGGTAAGCGATGAACAGCTGGTGGAGGCCCAGCGTGAGATCATTCTCGATCCGTTCGACCCGGAAGTAATTGCCGCGGCGCGGGCGAACGGCATCGACGACATGCAGATCAAGTACATCCAGCACTCCCCGGTCTATCGCTACGTGAAGGAGTGGAAGCTGGCACTGCCGCTGCACGCGGAGTTTCGCACGCTGCCGATGCTGTTCTACGTGCCCCCTCTGCTGCCCATCGTAGCGGCGGTGGAGAATGGCACGTATGACTCGTCCCAGGCGGGCCTGTTCGGGGCCGTGGAGCAGAGCCGGATGCCCATCCGCTACCTGGCGCAGTTGTTCGCCGCCGGCAATGAGGGGAAGGTGCGCTATGCCCTCAAGAAGCTCCTGGCTGTGCGCACTCATCAGCGGATGAAAACCGTGGGCGACGTAGATGCGGGGGCTGTTCACGCGATGATGGCCGAGCTGGAAATCGACGCCGAGGAGATCGAGGCGATCTACCGCTTGACGGCGCTGGCCACGGAGAAGGAGCGATTCGTCATCCCGCCCAGCCATCGGGAGCAGGCGGAAGAGATGTTGCAGACGGACCTGTGGGGTACCAAAGGCGAGACCGGCTTCGGGTTCGTCGAGGCACCCGTGCGAGGAGCGTGAGATGGCGGCAGAGGTGCATCTATACGAACGGCTGGCCGCCCTTCTGGACTATCCGAGCGAGCACACCGCCTCGCACCTGGAGGCCTGCCTGTCCGCGCTGCGAGACTGCTCTCCGGAGGCGGCCGAAATGCTGGCCGGATGGCACGTTTTCCTGGGCGGGAACCCGGTGTGCAGCGTCCAGGAGCTGTACACCCACACCTTCGATATCAATCCATCGTGTCCCCTGGACGTGGGGTACTACCTGTTCGGCGAGGATTATCAGCGCGGAGTGTTTCTGGCTTGCCTGCGTGAGAGCCAGGAGGAAGTGGGCCTGACGGGAGAGCGAGAGCTGCCCGACCACCTGCCGGTGGTATTGCGCTGGCTGGCGCGGGTGTACGGCACGGAACTCCACACGGATATGGTGTGCGAGTGCGTGCTGCCCGCGCTGCGTAAGATGGACGAATCGCTGGCCAATGGCACGAACCCGTATCGCGGCGTGCTGCAGGCTGTGGCGTTGGTACTGGCACGAGATCTTCCGGAGCAGGCCATACGGCCCGCAGGGGGCGACTCTGTCGCGCTTGCTGCTGCTCCGCCGTGTGCGGGAGGTGTTGCATGAGCCTGGACGTGGTCCTGTTTCAGATTTTTCCTTACGTTGCCGTGACCATTGCCCTGGTAGAATCCATTCGCCGCTACCGGCAGAAGAGCTTCAGCTACTCGAGCCTGTCCTCTCAGTTCCTGGAATCGGACCAGTTGTTTGTAGGATCCGTGCCCTGGCACTATGGCATTCTGCTGGTGCTGACCGGCCACCTGGTGGCGTTTCTCTTCCCGCAGCAGGCTCTGGCCTGGAACAGCGTGCCGGTACGGTTGTACATCCTGGAGATCACGGCGCTGGCGGGCGGTCTGGTGGTCTTTATCGGCCTGATCAACCTGGTGATCCGGCGGCTGGGCAGAGCGCGCATCCGCGCGGTGACCTCACCGATGGATGTGATCCTCCTGGCGGTGCTCCTCATTCAGGTGAGTCTGGGCGTGTACATCGCGATGAACCTGCGCTGGGGTTCCAGCTGGTACGCGGCGGTGCTCGTGCCTTACCTGCGTTCCCTGTTCGTGCTCCAGCCCGACCTGTCGCTTCTGACCCTAATGCCCTGGATGGTCAAGCTGCACGTCCTGGGAGCGTTCATCTTTCTCGCTCTGCTGCCGTTTTCGAGGCTGGTCCACCTGCTGGTAGTGCCGTGGCAGTACCTGTGGCGGCCGCCTCAAGTGGTGATCTGGAACCGCGATCCAAAACGAAGCACGATCCGCTAGAGAGAGCAGACGCGGGCCGCAAGAATGCGCAGGCCCTGAAGCTTGGGGCGTAGCCTGGCCTTCTGGCAGTGGAAGCCAATGTGTGGTTGGCATCCCTCTAAGGTTTCGCTCGCAGAAGGGGAGAGGCATGAGACAGCGTGAAGCCAACAAGGCGCTGGCGCTATCGACGCTGGCATTTGCCATTGCGTTTGCCCTGTGGGGCATGATCGCGCCCATGGCGAAGACGTTTCAAACGGAGCTGGGTTTGAGCGAGGGGCAGGTGTGGGTGCTCATCGCCATCCCGGTGATCCTGGGTTCAGTGCTTCGCTTGCCAATGGGGATGCTCGCGGATCGTTATGGCGGCCGTGTGGTGTTCGGACTGCTGCTTCTGTTTATCGGTCTGCCCGCGGCGATGCTCAGTTTCGCCCAATCCTATCGCGACCTGCTGATCGGGGGATTGTTGCTGGGGATGGCGGGCACCTCATTTTCCGTGGGGGTTGCCTTTGCGTCCAAATGGTTCCCTCCCGAAAAGCAGGGGTTGGCGCTGGGTATCTATGGGGCGGGCAATATCGGGCAGAGCGTCGCCCTCTTTGGCGTTCCTGTCCTGACCGGCCTGATGGGGTGGCAGGCCACCTACCGGGTGTTCGGGGCCGTGGCGGTGGTATGGGGCATCATCTTCCTGATGTTTAGCCGGAATGCGGCCACCACCGCGCAGCCCAAAAGCCTGGGCGCGATGCTGCGCGTGCTTTATGACCAGCCGCTTTCGTGGTTGCTCAGTCTGTTCTACTTCGTCACGTTTGGCGGGTTTGTAGCGCTCAGCATCGGGCTACCCAAGCTGCTCCAGGAGATATTCCACCTTACCAGGGAGGATGCCGGTCTGCGCGTGGCCGGATTTGTCCTGCTGGCCACCGCAATGCGCCCCCTCGGCGGATGGCTGAGCGATAAGGTGGGCGGGGCCCGGCTGCTGACGTTCGTGTTTGCCGGCGCCGGCCTGCTGGCTTTGGGACTGACGTTCGAGCACATCGTGCCGTTCACGATCGGCGCGTTGGGCGTGGCCGCCTGGATCGGGCTGGGCAACGGCGCGGTATTCAAACTCGTGCCGCAGTACTTCCCTAAAGACACCGGCACCGTCACCGGCCTGGTCGGCGCGATGGGCGGGCTGGGAGGATTCTTCCCCCCTCTCGTGCTGGGGTTTGTCAAAACCCATACGGGCGCCTACGATGTGGGTTTCGTCTTGCTCACTGTTTTCTGCGTGGTGTGCCTGATGGCAAACCAGTGGGTCTTCTTGAGGCGAAGGGAGGGCCTGCACCTCGATCCCGTGGTCCAAATGCGGCCCTGAAGGGGTAGTGTCGTTTCGTTCGTAGTCAGGCGATTGATCGCCGTCCGTTCAGAGGAACCGGGCGAGCGTGCTGCCGCGGGCACTCCGTGTCGCTACTACGAACAGCAGGTTGCCGCGGTGGCCGTGCGCCACAAGCGCTGCTACTAAAGGCAGTGGAGACACGGAACGGGCAGGTCTGAACCTGACAACCGCGTCGCACCAAACCAGGATGGTCGCATCGACGTTCGAGATCAATCAGTTGGAGCTTAGAGCGGCGCCTCCGGAGGCGGTGGCAGCGGGCGTGGTCGCGCGCCTGATGCGGCGCATCGGCCGTGCTAATCGGGGGATGTATCCGGGATACTTCGCCCTGGTGATGGCCACGGGAATCGTCTCCAACGCCTTTTTTCTGCTGGGGTATCAATGCATCTCCCAGCTACTGCTGTGGGTGAACCTGGTTGCGTATCCCACGTTGATTGCGGCCACAGTGATGCGGCTGGCGCGGTTTCGGGCGGAGCTGTGGGCCGATCTGACCAACCCGGAATGGGTGTTCACTTTCTTCACCTTCGTGGCGGGGAGCAACGTGCTGGGCGTCCAGCTATTCTTGCGGGGCTACCAGTCGCCAGCATTAGCATTGTGGCTGATCGCGCTTGTCGTGTGGTTGATCCTGGGCTACTTCAGCTTCAGCGTGCTGACCTTCGCGCGCCCGCGCCCGGGGATCGAGGTGGTGCATGGCGGCTGGCTGATTGCCATTGTGGCTACCCAGTCGATCGTGTTGCTGGGAACGTTGCTGGCGCCGGGGATGGAATCGCTCACCACGGTCGCTTTTCTCGGTGTTCACAGCCTGTGGGGCGTGGGGGTGGCGCTCTACGGAATTTTTATTATATTCATCGTCTACCGGCTGTTCTTCGTGCGGCTGGACCCGGCGGACCTGACGCCAGTCTACTGGGTGATTATGGGAGCGGCGGCCATCAGCGCCAATGCGGGAGCGGCGATCATCCGCTCCGCTCCCAGCGTGCCGTTCCTCACCGCCCTCCGGCCGTTTGTAGAGGGTGCTACTCTTTCCCTCTGGGCCTGGAGCACGTGGTGGATTCCGCTGCTGGTGGTGTTTGGCGTGTGGCGACATCTGGTGTGCCGGGTGCCGCTCACCTATCATCCCGCTTACTGGAGCATGGTCTTCCCGCTGGGGATGTACGCCGTGGCTACCTATCGCCTTTCCCTGGCTGCGGAGCTGGAGGGCCTGAAAGTAATCCCGCAGGTGATGGCCTGGGTGGCTCTGAGCGCCTGGGGCGTGACGATGCTGGGCCTGCTTCGGCTGCTGGCGCGGTCTGGCGTGCAATGCCTGCAGGTGAGCGAGGGCCTCTGAGCGAGTAAAGGCAACGAACGATGCTGCGAAGTCGCGGCTTACAGAACAGGAAGCAGGAGCTGGCTGTGAATCTGCAAGCAGGTATCGTTATTTCGCTGGTAATTACCGTGGTCGGGGGTGTGGCGCTTGCCGTCCCGAAGCAGTACGTCTGGATCGGGGATCAAACCGGTTACTCGCCTGTGCAGCCGATCGAGTTCTCGCACAAGGTGCACGCGAAGGATAACTCGATCCAGTGCGAGTACTGCCACTCCGGCGCCCGCAACGGTCCGGTAGCGGGCATTCCCTCGGCCCAGGTGTGCATGAACTGCCACTCGGAAGTGAAGAAGGACTCGCCCGAGGTTCGGAAGATCGCCGCCGCCGTTCAGAACAACCGCCCCATTGAGTGGGTCCGCGTTCACGATGTGCCGGACTTTGTACGCTTCGATCACAGCGCGCACGTCAACAAGGGCGTGGCCTGCCAGACCTGTCACGGCCCTGTGGAGACGATGGCCCGCATCGAGCAGACCCAGCACCTGAGCATGGGCTGGTGCGTCGGCTGCCATCGGGAGTACACGCGGCGGCCGCCCAAAGGTTTCACCAACGTTAATGCGTCTGTAGAGTGCTCAACGTGCCACTTCTAGAGGTTACAGGTTAGTCAGGTTAGAGCGGGGCGAAGTGGGATGGTAGCGGGTTGAAGATCACGGCTGTGCCAAGCGTGCAACTTGCCACTTGATGACTGGTAGCCGGTGACAGGAGCGGTGGATGGAGAACCCGGTGGATAAGAGATATTGGACAAGCCTGGAGGATCTGGCGGCGACTACGGATGCTTCGGCGCGCGAGTCCGACGTCCGTCTTGTCCTGGAAAGCCTGCCGACGGTGGATCGCCGTTCGATCCTCAAGCTGCTCGGCCTCTCCCTGGCCGCCGGCGCCCTGGCGGGCTGCCGGAAGCCGGTGGAGAAGATCATCCCCTACGTCACACAGCCGAGCGAACTCACCCCCGGGGTGGCGAACTGGTACGCGACCACATGCCACGGGTGCAGTGCTGCGTGCGGCGCACTGGCGAAGGTGATGGATGGGCGCCCGATCAGGCTGGAGGGCAACCCTGACCACCTGATGTCGCGGGGTGGGCTGTGCGCCACCGGGCAGGGCGCGATCATCAGCCTCTATGACGCCCATCGGCAGAAAGCACCCGCCGCCGGCGGGACAGAGGCAACCTGGGAAAGCGTAGATCGCGAGATCGCTCAGCGCCTGGCCATTGCCCGGTCCCGATCCGGTCGGGACAAGGTGGTGGTGCTGACGGGAACAGTTACCGGCCCCGCCTCGCAGGCCGTCATCCGCGATTTCCTGGCTACCTTCCCCCGCGCCGAGCACGTGGTCTACGACCCGGTCTCTTACGACGCCCTCCGGGAGGCGCACCGCCAGGTGTACGGCCAGCCGCTAATCCCGGGTTACCGGTTCGATAAGGCGGAGGTGATCATCAGCTTCGGCGCGGACTTCCTGGGGACATGGCTATCTCCGGTGGAGTTTACCAAGCAGTATGCCGCTGGCCGGGACCCCGGCCCTCACCCCTCCTCTGCTAACCAAGGCGCCGGGATGTCCCAGCACTTCCAGCTCGAATCCCGCCTGTCGCTTACGGGCAGCAACGCCGACTACCGGTATGCGATCGCGCCCTCCGAGCAGGCTGCCTATCTGGCCGGGCTGGTGGTGCGGGTGGCGAAAGGGCTCGGCCAGGCCAGCCCGCTGGCGCGGGCGATGGCGGCGATGGACCTGCCCCTGGGGGCAGAGGCGGAGAAGCCGTTGGCCAGAACGGCAGACGCGCTCCTGAAGGCGCCGGGCCGCAGCCTGGTGGTTGCGGATAGCAACGATGTGACCGTCCAGCTGCTCGCCCTGGCCCTGAACGACCTGCTGGGCAACGTAGGCCGGACGGTGGATTTAGGCCGGCCGTCTCTCCAGAAGCAGGGCCGCGCTGCCGATGTGGCGCGGCTGGTGGAGGAGATGGGACGTGGGGAGGTGGCCGTGCTCCTCATCCACGGCTGCAACCCGGCCTACACCTATCCCGACGCCGGAGCGTTCCTGGCGGCGCTCAAGAAGGTTCCCTGCTCGATCTCTTTCGCCATCTCGCCCGACGAAACCACCGCCGCCACCCACTACCACTGCCCCGCCCACCATCCTATGGAAAGCTGGGGGGACGCGGAGCCGCAGGCCGGACGGTTCAGCCTGTTCCAGCCGACCATCCGGCCACTTTACCGGACGCGCGCCTTCGAAGACAGCCTGCTGAAGTGGAGCGGGCGAAACGTGACCTTCTACGATTACCTGAAGCAGCACTGGCAGGCGAAGATCTTCCCGCGGCAAGAGAAGGTTACGGACTTTGCCACGTTCTGGGATCAGATGCTCCAGCGGGGCTTCCTCGAGGTCTCCTTGCCCGCGCCGACCGTCTCGCCGCTTAAGCCGGCCCTGATGGCGGCCGCCGTGCAGCACTCGGGGCGCCCGGGCGGAAGCAGAGGGGCGGGTCTCGAAGCAGAAGTGTTCGAATCGCTGGCCCTGCGGGATGGCAGCGCCGCCAACAACCCCTGGCTTCAGGAAGTACCGGACCCGATCACCAAGATCACCTGGGACAACTGCGCGGCCATCGCTCCGGCACTGGCCCGCGAGAAGGGCATCGAGGAGGGCCAGTGGCTTGAGATCGTCGTTTCCGGCGGTTCGCTCAAGATCCCCGCGCACATTCAGCCCGGGCAGCATCCGCGCACCGTTTCTGTGGCGCTTGGCTACGGGCGGACGCAGGCCGGCCCGGTAGGCAATGGCGTGGGGGTGAACGCCTACCCCCTCCTCTCGGCGCCCGCGGCCTCCCTGCGGGGCGGGGCGGGATGGCAGACAGCCCGCGCCGTTGAAGGCATCAACCCTGTGGCGGGGCCTGCCTACGCGTTTGCCCGGACGCAGATCCACAGCAGCATGGAGGGGCGCCCCATCGTGCAGGAAACGACCTACGAGGCGTACCGCCAAGGCCACGCGCGGGAGACGCACCACGAGGACGAAGAACATGCCAACCTGTGGCAACGCCACGAGTACCCCGAGTACAAGTGGGGAATGGTTATCGATCTCAACAAATGCACCGGTTGTTCGGCCTGCGTGACGGCGTGCGACCTGGAGAATAACGTGCCGGTAGTGGGGCGCAATGAGGTCCGGCGGCAGCGGGAGATGCACTGGCTGCGGATTGACCGCTACTTCACCGGCGACGCCGACGCGCCGGAGGTGGTGCACCAGCCGTTGCCGTGTCAGCAGTGCGATAACGCCAGCTGCGAGACGGTCTGCCCGGTGCTGGCCACGGTGCACGATGACCAGGGGCTGAACGTGCAGGTTTACAACCGGTGCGTGGGCACCCGCTACTGCGCCAACAACTGCGCCTATAAGTGCCGCCGATTTAACTTTTTCAACAATATTAGCAACGACCTGACTCGGAACCTGGCGCTCAATCCCGACGTGACCGTGCGCAGCCGGGGCGTGATGGAGAAATGCAGCTTCTGCATCCAGCGGATTCAGGCGGCCAAGATCCAGGCCCGCCGGGAGGGTCGGAAGGTGAGCGATGGCGAGGTGCAGACGGCGTGCCAGCAGAGCTGCCCCGCGGACGCCATCGTGTTCGGGAACCTGGTGGATCGCCGCAGCGCCGTGGCGCGGCAGTCCGTCTCGCCCCGGAGCTACCGTGTCCTGGAGGAGCTGAATCGGCAGCCTTCCGTATACTACCTGGCCAAGATTCGAAACCGCGATAAGAAGGAGGGCTGATCGGGTGATTACGTCGCCGCGCAATTCACAAGAAGAAGTCTCCCCTGAGCCAATGACCGAGCTATCCGATGCCCGGCAGGGGGCAGATTCCACCATAGGCAACCTGTGGGAGTCTCCTCTGAGACAGCCTCTGGTCAGTTCGCCAAAGACGGCAGGAGAGGTCACGGAGGACATCGGCCGGCTGGTGGGGAAGAAACCTGGCCTCGGCTGGTGGGTTACCTTTCTTGTGGCGGCGGGCGCGTTCGCGGTGGGGGCATCCGCAATCCTCTACGAGATGCTGGTCGGTATCGGGGCCTGGGGGCTCAATCGCACGGTAGGCTGGGGCTTTGACATCACGAACTTCGTGTTCTGGATTGGTATCGGCCATGCGGGCACGCTCATCTCCGCCGTGCTGTTCCTGTTTCGGCAGCGATGGCGCACCTCCATCAACCGCGCTGCGGAGGCGATGACCATCTTCGCCGTGATGTGCGCCGCCACGTTCCCGCTCATCCATATGGGGCGGCCCTGGTACTTCTTCTGGACGCTGCCCTATCCGAATAACCGGGGATCCCTGTGGGTGAACTTCCGCAGCCCGCTGCTGTGGGACGTGTTCGCCATTACCACCTACTTCATCATCTCGCTGGTGTTCTGGTACATCGGGATGATTCCGGACCTGGCGACGCTGCGGGACCGCGCCAGGTCGAAGCTGCAGCGAGCGATCTTTGGCATCCTTTGCTACGGCTGGAACGGATCGGCGCGTGTCTGGCACCGCTATGAGACGGTGTACGCGCTGCTGGCGCTGCTGGCCACGCCACTGGTCGTCTCCGTACACAGCATCGTGAGCTTCGACTTCTCCACCTCGGTGATCCCTGGCTGGCACACGACGATCTTTCCCCCTTACTTCGTGGTGGGGGCTATCTTCTCCGGGTTCGCGATGGTGCTGGCGCTGCTGCTCATCACCCGCAAGGTGATGAAGCTGGAGGAGTACATCACTCCTCAGCACCTCAACTGGATGTGCAAGGTCTTGCTCCTGGGCAGCCTGGTGATCGGGTTCTCCTACGGCACCGAGTTCTTCATCGCCTGGTACAGCGGCAACCCGTATGAGCTCGCCGCGTTCGTGAACCGCGCTACGGGGCCGTACGGCTGGGCCTACTGGGTGATGGTGAGCTGCAATGTGATCGCGCCCCAGATCCTGTGGTGCCGACGCGCGCGCCAGACGCCGGTGCTGATGTTCCTGGTCTGCATCTTCGTGAACATCGGCATGTGGTTCGAGCGGTTCGTGATTATCGTCACCTCTCTGCACCGGGACTTTCTCCCGAGCAGCTGGGCGATGTACACTCCCACCGCCAATGAGGTGATGATACTGGTCGGCATGTTCGGGCTGTTCTTCAGCCTGTTCCTGCTCTTCACACGGGTGCTGCCCGTGATCTCCATCGCCGAGATCAAAGGCGTGCTCGATTACGCGCGCCCGCGGCCGGGGCACGACGGCGAGGCGCATGAAGACGCGGGCGTTCCGGAGGCGGTGGCACGGCGCAACGGCCATGTCTCCCTCTCGCCGCTCACCCGTATCCGCACCGCCCTGGGGTGGGAATCGGTGCGCACCCCGAACGCGCCCGCCCCGGGACAGCGGTTCTGCATTGGCTACTTCCAGAACGAACACGACCTGCTGCGCGCCACCCGGGAGGCGCGCCGGCGGGGCTATCGCGTGCTGGATGCATTCAGCCCCTATGCGGTGCACGGGTTGCCCAAGGCTATGGGCCTGGGGCCCTCCCGGCTGACCTGGATTGGCTTCTGGGCGGGAGTCATTGGTCTGACACTGGGCCTCACGCTCCAGGTCTGGACCTCCGCTTATGACTGGCCGCTGCGGGTCGGCGGCCAGCCCTTCAACTCCTGGCCTGTCTTCGTACCTATATCCTTCGAGTTAACGGTGCTGTTTGCGGGGCTGATCGGGGTGGTGGCGCTGTTCGTGCGGACGGGGATGTGGCCGGGCAGTGCGCCCCCCGTCCTGCGGCGCACTACCAACGACCGCTTCGCCCTGGCGCTGCTGGAGGCGGATGCCTCCATAGACCTGGAGGAGATGATCCGGATGCTGCGCGAACACGGGGCGACCGAGGTGGTGGAAGGAGATGAACTGGTATGACACGGTGCCTGGTGTGGCTGGCCATCATCCTGCTGCCGGTCGTGATCCTGGGAGGCATGTGGGTAGCTCGGCGTGACCCGACGAAACCGAACTGGGCGCTGCCCACCCAGATGGCCACATCGCCGGCCTACAAGGCCCAATCATCCAACCCGGTGTTCGTTAACCAGGCAACGATGCAGACGCCGGTAGAGGGGACTCTGCCCCGCGGGGCGCACGCCTTCCACTACGCCCAGACGGATGCGGATCGCAAGCAAGCCGGGAAGGAGCTGGCCAATCCGTTCCAGCCCACCCCCGAGACGCTCCAGCGCGGCCAGCGCGTATTCCAGACGTTCTGCCTCGTGTGCCACGGGGAATCCGGGCGGGGCGATGGACCGATCATTCCCAAGTTCCCCAACCCGCCTAACTTCCTGTCGGCGCAATCCAGGCAGTTGAGCGATGGGGAAATGTTCCATACCATCACGCTGGGGCGCAAGAAGATGGCCAGCTACGCGGCGCAGGTACCCTGGGATGACCGCTGGCGGGTTATTCTGTATATTCGTTCCCTGCAGAACCAGAAAGGGAAGCCATAATGGCGGGACTCAACGGCCAGTATGCCAGGCACCGGCAGATCCTGCTCGGAGTGGGAGCGCTCGGGCTGACCACCTTCGTGGCCACGCTCGCGCTCTCGCCGCAGCGTGCCTGGTCCAACCTGCTATTAGGGAACTTCTACTTCGTTTCTCTGGCGCTGTTCGGGGCCGTGTTCGTGGCGTTGAACTACGTGTTCAGCTCGGGTTGGGGGGTGGTGTTCCGGCGCGTGCCAGAGGCGATGAGCGCCTATCTGCCGCTGGGCGCCGCCGTAATGCTGGTGCTGTTCCTCTTCGGTTTGTCCGCGCTCTACGTGTGGAGCCGGCCGGAGGCGGTGGCCAGCAATCCTTACCTGCAGCAGAAAGCCGTGTATCTGAACGCGCCGTTCTTTTTCGTGCGGGCGGCACTGGCGTTCGCAGTATGGATCGCGTTTTCCCGCCTGCTACGTCGGCATTCTGTGCAGCAGGATGTGGACGGCGATCTGGCGCACACGCGCAAGAACCAGAAGCTGTCGGCGGCGTTCCTGGTCCTGGTTGGCCTGACCTTTATCTTCTTCAGCTTCGACTGGATTATGTCGCTGGAGCCGAAGTGGTACAGCACCATCTTCCCGGTGTACGTCTTCTCTGGGCTATTCCTGGGTGGCACGGCGGCGATGACCATGCTGGTGATTCAGTTCCAGGAGAAGGGCCTTCTATCAGGCATCACCAGCCATCACCGGCACGAGCTGGGCCGGGTTCTCTGCGCTGCCAGCACGTTCTGGGCCTACATCTGGTTTAGCCAGTATATGCTGATCTACTACACCAACATTCCCGAAGAAGCGATCTACTTTGCCAACCGCCTTACGGGCGGGGGGCGGCTGCTCTTCCTGCTCAACCCGGTACTGAACTGGTTTGTGCCCCTGGTGATCCTGATCCCGGCCCGCGCCCGGCGCTCCTCCGGGTGGCTGCTGCGGGTGTGCGGCATCGTACTCATCGCTCGCTGGCTCGATCTGTACCTGATGATCGTGCCCGCTCTTGGGAGTCCGTTGCAGCTGGGCCTGCCGGAGGTTCTCATTCCGCTGGGCTTTCTGCCGCTGTTCGTGCTGCCGGTCATCGCCAGCTTCCGCCGGGCGGCGCCGCTGCCCCGGCGCGATCCCTACCTGGTGGAGAGCGCGCACCTGCACGTGTGATCTGCCAGCACAGGCGAAAGGGGTAAGGGAAATGCGGCCGCGGGCTCCCCCATCCCCGCCCGGCTGCCGCGGCCCGCTTACTCCTCCACAATCTCCACCTCCACGCGGAGAAACTCCCCGCTGCGCCTCGCCAAAGCGTGGAGTGACCTGGAGCTATCAAAGACCAGCTTGCTGCCTCTCACGAAGCCGTCGTATTCCCTCCCCTCCGCGCCGTCCACCACGACCCGCCACCTGCCACCGCGCCTTGCCCAACGTGCCAGCCGCCGGCTGTCGGGGCTGAACACGAGAGTGTCTCCCCCAATCCCGTCGTACTCCTTTCGTTCCACGCCGTCCGCGACGACTCGCCACTTGCCGCCGCCTTGTGCCTCATACGCCAGCCGCCGGCTGTCGGGGCTGAAG
>JACQGL010000048.1 GCA_016199525.1 Armatimonadota bacterium | reverse complement strand
GGTGGTACCACATCCAGGCTTCCGGATTGATCGGCTCGCCCACGGTGCCCAGCAACCGAAGGGTGGACAGGTTACGGCGTGCAGGATACTCCGGGCCCCACTTCATAAAGGCGCGGATGGCTGTAGGCGCGGTATAGAACACCGTAACGCCATACTTCTCGCAGATGGCCCAGAAGCGGTCACGCTCGGGCCAATCTGGGGCGCCTTCGTACATCACCTGGGTGGCGCCCAGCGCCAGCGGGCCGTAAACCACGTAGCTGTGGCCGGTAACCCACCCGATATCCGCTGTGCACCAGAAGATGTCCTCATCCTTCAGGTCGAACACCCACTTGGCGGTGGCGTAGCAACCCACGAGGTAGCCACCGATGGTGTGGGCAATTGCCTTGGGCTTGCCGGTAGAGCCACTGGTGTAGAGGAGGTAAAGGAGGTCCTCACTGTCCATCGGTTCGGGCGGGCAGTCGGCGGAGGCACTGGCCACCAGGTCGTGCCACCAGAGGTCCCGGCCGGGCTGCATCGGCACATCCTGGCCCGTGCGCTTGAGAACTATTACTTTCTCGATGGAGGCGCAGTTTTCCAGGGCAGCATCCGCAGTCGCTTTGAGGGCCACGACCCCGCCGCGGCGATAGCCGCCGTCGGCGGTGATCAGGATCCGCGACTGGGAATCGTGGATACGGTCCGCCAGGCTCTCGGCGCTGAATCCGCCGAAGACGACGCTGTGCGGGGCGCCGATGCGCGCGCAGGCCAGCATGGCGATGGGCAGCTCCGGCACCATCGGCATGTAAATGCTGACGCGATCCCCCTTGCGGACCCCCAAATCCTTCAGCACATTGGCAAACCGGCACACCTCCCACCAGAGCTGGCGGTAGGTGAGACTGCGCCCATCGCCAGGCTCGCCCTCCCAGTGGATGGCCACATTGTTCTGGTACGGCGTGCCGATATGCCGATCTAGGCAGTTATCGCAGGCGTTGATCTGTCCGTTCACGAACCAGCGGGCGAAGGGGGGATTGGACCAGTCGAGCACCTGATCCCACTTGCGGTACCAGCGGAGTTCATCGGCGAAGGCGGCCCAGAAGCCATCCGGATCTGCCGCAGCCCGTTCGTACAGCGCAGGATCGCGGGCGTGGGCCCGGGCGGTGAATCCGGGATCCGGGGGAAAGGTGCGCTTCTCATCAAGCAGGGCCTCAATCGCCTTCACGTCAACGGCCATTGTTGTAGAACCTCCTCCGGTGCATAGTCTTGGCATCAGGGGCGCGTGCCGCCAGGCGAGGCTGGCGCGCCATGACGGTGCTCTGGCAGCAGATTTCGCCACCGGGGATGGGACAGCCTTCTTCTGGCACGCGGTGAATCCGATCCCACAGATTCAGGCAGGCGATGCGCCAAAGCGGACAGCCGGCCGCCGACGGGTGGCCACGGAAGAAGGCGCTGGGAAGTGAGACGCCAGGAGCCGGCCCTACCGCCGGCGAACTGCACGCCGGCGCCGTGGCCGCGTCTCCGGGAAAGCCTTCGAACTTCGCACTGGAATTCGATCGGATTCCTCACCTGAATGAGCCAGCGTGCCGGCTGCAATACCGCCGTATTGCCCGTCGTGCCATCATTATTACTCTTTACCTACTCCCAGATCCCAGCCGTTCGAGTACGCGGCCCAACTGCAAAGAGCAAGAGAGCGAGATGCGGATGGCAGGCAGAACCTATGGGATTGGCATTATCGGAGCGGGCCATATTGGCCGCGCGCACGTGAAGACCTGGCGCGAGTGCCCCAGGGCAGAAGTCCGCGCCGTGGTGGATGTCATCCCCGGTCGCGCGCCGGTAGTGGCGCACGAGTTCAAGATACCCAGCGCCTACACGGATTACGCGCCGGTGCTGGAGCGGCACGACATCGATCTGGTGGCGGTCTGCACGCCGCCCTACGCCCACTACCAGCCAACGGTGGACGCCCTCCAGGCGGGGAAGGCCGTGCTGTGCGAGAAGCCGTTCGCGCTGCAGGTGGGGGAGGCGGAGCGGATGGTCGCCGCCGCGCGGGCAAGCGGGCAGCACCTGGCTGTGGCGAGCGCGCGCTTCCGCTACGGCGCCGCCTCCTGCAAGGCGAAGGAGATGATCGCCGCCGGAGCGCTGGGGCGTGTTTACTACGGGCGGGCATCCTTGTTCCGCCAGCGTGGGCGTCCGGGGATCGATCTTCTCAAAGACGCTACCTGGTTCCTCAGCAAGGGGCATGCGGGCGGCGGGGCGCTGATCGACATCGGTGTCTACGAGATCGATCTGATGCTGTGGCTTATGGGCAATCCCCGCGTCCTCTCCGTCAGCGCCACTACCTGGCAGGGCATCGGCGATCCGCGGCCCGACGGCATGGTGCAGAATGTAGAGGACCACGCGACCGTGATGTGCCAGCTGGAGGGCGGGGCAGCGTTCGCGCTGGAAGTCGCCTGGGCGAGCCACATTCAGGACCAGCACGTGCGGCTTATCCTCGGGGACCGGGGCGGGTTGCAGTTCGGGCCGCTTACTTTCTTCGGCCCACCGGTGGCCGTGGGGCGCGACTGCCTCTCCCGCCGGGTGCTGGGCAAGGGAGTAGGGGACGGCGCGGGCGGAGGATTACCGGGGATCGCGCGGGCCTTCATCACCGCGCTGGATGGCGGCCCTGCGCCGATGACGCCCGCCGAGGAGGCGCTGGTCGTCACGCGCGTCATTGACGCCGCCTACTGCAGCGCGGCCACGGGGCGGCCGGTCGTCCTGTGAGGCACTCAACCACGGGGGTTGCGGAGAGAAAGCCAGACGGAAATACATTTGACCCCCGACTCAACTGTCTCCTGCCACTTCTTGTCCACTCCGAGCGCCGCGTGCTCCCCGTGGTATCCGGCAGTGCGCTACTCTGGCTCCCAGATCCGCAGGCCGGTGAAGTCCAGCTTGACGGGGAGGATCTGCATCCCTTCTTCCTCGACGATGCGGCGGACCAGATGGTTACGGTTCCGCTGGCAGAGGATGGTCGCCGTGCCGCCCCCTCCGGCGCCATTGAGCTTGAACCCGATCGCGCCCACCGCCATCACGCGGTCGTACAGCCGTTCAACCTCGGGCGTGGTGATGTCGGGGTGGAGGTCCTTCTGGGCCTGCCAGTTGTCGTTCATCGCCTCGGCGAACGCGTCCAGGTCACCCAACAGGAGCGCATCCTTGCCGCGGACGGCGCACTCTGCCAGCGTGCGGAACGCCGCGTGCGACTTCTCCTCGCCCGCCTGGTAGGCCCGGATGACCTTCTGGTGCATCGCCGTGGAGAAGTGCGATCTCCCCGTAAACACGAGCACAAACCGGTCTTCCAGTTCGAGCAGGGAGGCGGGATCGAGGCGCAGGGGAAACACCCGCGCCTCCGGGTAGGTGACGTGCATGAAGTTGATGCCACCGTAGGCGGAGGCGATCTGGTCTTGCACGCCGCACTCCAGGCCGAGTTCTTCCACCTCCAGGGCTTGCGATTCGCGGGCGATCTCGTAGGGGAGCAGTTGTCGTCGCAGGTGGTGGCTCAACGCGGCCATCGTGGCCACGCCCAGAGCGGCGGATGATCCCAAGCCGCTGCCGGGAGGCGCGTCGCTGCGCACGATGATCCGCACGCCCCGTTCGATCCCCGTGCGCTTGATCGCCGCCTTGAACAGGTCCAGGACGCTATTGTACTCGATCTCACGGATATCGCGCACCTGCGCGTACTCGTCCGTATCACATGACTCGATGGTGATGTCCAGGAACGCGCCGACCTGAAGAGTAACGTGCGTGTAGAGGCAGGCCGTGAAGTTGAGGACCCGTCCCTCGGGTGCGATGCGGGTGTCGGTCCAGCCACCCAGGTCGCAGAAGCGGACCGGCGCACGGGCGCGGATGATCTGCACGCTAACCTCCTCCCAGAGTGTTCGCCGCGGGCGACGCCCGGATCTGATTCAGAAATCGGCTGTTCGCAGAGGCCCGCCGACCCCGGGCTGTCGTGCCGGCTCACACCAGAGCCGGACCCTGTGAGCAGTGGAGCTGGATTTTGGTGATGGGCGGTTGCTCTTTGTCCTCACTTCCCAAACTCCAGACAGGGCAACGGCGTTCGCAGGTGCGGGCCGGTGCCAGTTTAGGTTGGATACCAGCTCGCGCTCGTCCGACATCCGTACTGGCATGCGCCGAAGCGACCGCTGTAGCGGCCAGCAATGATTCGGGCGCTCACTTGTGCTGGTAGCAGTAGTGTCGCTGCCAGCGGCCCGGTCGTCGAGATTGGAAGACGAGCCATGAAGCACCGAATGCGACAGCTCCAGTATCTTACCTGCGGCCTGCTCGTCGCGCTGCTCTATTTCACGCCGCTGGCGGCGCGAGCGCAATCGGCGGACGGCCGGATGGCGGAGGATCAGTACCTGTTTGCCACTGAGCTGTTCGGCCGCAAACTGTACGAGCTGGCCATTCAGGAATACGAAAAGTACCTCAAAGAATATCCCCAGCACGCGAAGACGCACCTGGTTAGGCTGCGGATCGGCGAGGCCTATCTCCGGCTGAACAAGTACCCGGAGTCGATCGCCGCCTACGAGCGGGCGCTGGCGGAGAAGCCAGATATGAACTTCCGCGCCGAGGCGCTGGTTGGCCTCGGTCTCGGCCACTTCTACTCGAAACAGTATGACAAGGCGCTGCCCCACCTGCTGGAAGCAAAGCAGCTGGCGGACAAGGACGAGAAGCTGGGGCCGATTGCCTATAACTGGCTGGGCGAGTGCTACTTCCAGCTGGAGAAATGGGACGAGGCGATCGCCGCTTACCAGGCGGTGGCGGAGCGCTGGCCGGCGAGCGAGCAGGCAGCGCAGGCAACCTACTCGCTCGGCTTCTGCCACTACCGGAAGGGCAACTCCGAGCTGGCGGCTTCTACATGGCTCCAGGTCGCGGAGAAATATCCGCAGGCAGAGGTGGCGGCAGAGGCGCTCCTGCGCGCGGGGGAGACGCTGCTGGGGCTCAAGCAGTACGCGCTCGCCGAGAAAGCCTACCAGAAGGTGCTGGAGGCCTACAAGGGGAGTGAGCAGTCGCCCGCCGCGCAGATGGGGCTCGCGTGGGCAGCCTTCTATCAGAAGAACTATCCGGCGGCACGCGCGGCGTTCGAGGCGGTCGCTGCCTCCTACCCGAAGTCGTCCCTGGCCGCCAGTGTACCCCTGCGAGTGGCGGATTGTTATTACTACGAGAAGAACTACGCGGCGGCCGCGGAGCGCTACGAGGTGGGCAGCCGCGATCCCGATCCTGCCGTGGCGCGCGAGGCGCTCTACTGGCTGGCCATGGCGCGGCTCCAGCTCAAGCAGGTGGAGCAGGCGGCGGCCGCCTTCCAGCGTCTTGCGGAGGATGGAGGCGCGGGCGCCCTGGCCCTGCGCGCGCGACTCCGGCTGGGGGATCTCCGCCTCGATACCGGCAACCCTGCGGACGCGGCGCGGCTCTACCGCGCGGTGCTGGATGCCAAACCGGCAGAGCAGGTGGTTGTGGATCAGGCCACCTATGGCCTGGGGGTGGCCTTCTACCGCCAGCGCCAGTTCCCCGCCGCGGAGGAGCAGTTCACCGCCGTGATGCGGCGGGATCCGAAGGGACCGCTGGCGGCGATGGCGACCATCGGCCTGGCGCAGTGCCGTTTCGAGGGGGACGACGCCATCGGGGCGGTGGCGCAGCTAGGCGAGCTGCTGAAGCTGGAACTCGAGCCGGACGCGCGCGCCGCGGCGCTGCTGCTTATCGGCCAGGCGTACTATCGCCTGAAGCAGCCGGACAACGCCGTCCCCGCCCTGCGCGAGGTGCTGGACAAGCACGGCGATTCCACGCACGCCTCCACCGCCGCTGCCACGCTCCTCTCTATCCTGCGCGAGCAGAAGAAGAGCAAGGAAGCGGCCGATGTGGAGAAGATCCTGCTGGAGAAGTACGGCGATAAGCCGGCCGCCGCGCAGGCTCTACTCGCCAATGCGGATTCTTTGCGGGCGGCGGGCAGCTACGCGGCTGCCATCCAGGTTTACCAGCAGGTGCTCCAGCGTGCGCCCCGGGGTGATACGGTCTGGGCCGCGCATACCGGCCTGGCGCTCTGCTATGCGGCCACGGGGAAGAGCGATCTACTGGCCGAGACGTTGAAGGCACTGGAAAAGGCCCCCGAGGGTGGCCTGGCGCGCGCCCAGTTCCTCATCGGCAGCGCCTACGAGAAGGATGGGAAGCTGGATCTGGCTCTGGCTGCTTACCAGGCGGCGCTGAAAGCCGATCCACCGGCAGAGATGGTTCCCTCGGTGATGCTCCGTATCGGAACCGTGCTGGCCAGCCAGAACAAGTACGCGGACGCTATCACTGCCTTCAACCAGCTGGTTGCCAAGTACCCGAAGTCGACGGCGGTGCCGGAAGCGCTCTACGAGATGGCCTGGGCCTTCACGGACGACAACCAGCCGGATCAGGCTCGCCCCGTTTTCGCGCGGCTCGCCAGCGAGTTTGCCGCCCATCCTCTGGGCGTGGACGCCCTCTTCCGCCTCGCCGAGCAGGACTACAAGGCCGGTAAGTTTACCGAGGCCGCCCAGGGCTACCGCACGGTGGCCAGCTCGCCGCAGGCGGGGAACCTGGCGGATAAGGCCTGGTACAAGCTGGGCTGGTGCCTGCATGAGGCGAAAGACTGGGCGGGATCCGCGGAAGCGTTCCTGGTCGTGGTGCAGCGCTACCCGCAGAGCGACCTACTGACGGAGTGCCGGCTGCGCGCCGGTGAGGCGCTGCTTCAGAAGAACGATCTGGGACCGGCGGCGGAGCAGCTCCAGCGGGTGGCAGAACTGAAGCCGCCGGCAGACGACAAGGTCATTCCGTGGTTGGTCGCCCAGGCGCGGCTGGCGTTGGGGCAGGTGCTCGTTCGCCAGGGGCAGCCCGAGAAGGCGGTCACCGTTCTGGAGCCTTTGTTCGGCACGTCCTATGGCCGCATTGGCGCGGAGGCGGGGTTGCTCGCCGGAGACGCTCTCTATGCGCAGAAGAAGTACGAGGATGCCCGGCGGACCTACCTGCGTGTCGCGACCCTGTTTGGGCGCTACAAGGACAACCAGGAAATCGCGGCGATGGCCGCCCAGGCGCAGTACCAGGCGGGTGAGTGTTTCGCGCAGCTCGGGCAGCAGAAGGAGGCCCAGGAGGCCTGGGGAGAGTGCCTCAAAACCTACAAGGACACCGAGTGGGCCATGCGCGCCCAGGAGCGACTGGGGCAAAAGCCAGTCGCCCCGTGATGGCGCCTGGCAGGTTGATCGATTGGCATGTTCGCAGGTGCAAAGGTTGCAGTGCTGAGGGAGGTTGGGAAGTAAACTGCGTGCATTGGCTGCCAAGTTCCATAAACGTTCGAACCTTCAAACAGCCCGTATCTGCGCGCAGCGCCCGGCGCTGGCGCCCACTGTTTCGTTCGTCAAGACCATCAACCAGGCGGGAGAGAAGGGCCGGGGGCGAGGTTCCCTTCCCAACCAGAAACCCCACACCCGGACCACCCCGACCTCAATCCGGAGGACGTGAATGTTCGCAATCCTGAACCAGGGCGGCTTTACGATGTACATCCTGCTGGCCGTCTCCATCACTATGGTGGCGATCATTATCGAGCGCTACATCCGCCTGAAAGCAGCCAGTACGGATACGATCATCTTCCTGGCGCGGCTGGCGCGGCTGATGCAGGAAGGGCGGCTGGGGGACGCGATGTCGTTCTGTGATCGCAGCCAATCCGCCATCGCTTCCGTGGCCGGGGCGGCGCTGGCGAAGCAAGGACGCGGCAAGGAGGAGATCAAGGACACGCTGGCCAGCGCCATCACCCTGCAGCAGGCCAGCCTGACCCGCAACCTGCCGTTGATTGGCACGATCGCCACCACGGCCCCGTTCATCGGCCTGTTCGGCACAGTGATCGGGATCATGCATGCCTTCCAGGAGATCGCCGCAATGACCGGCGCCAACCCAGGCCAGGTCTCGCGCGGCATTTCGGAAGCGCTCATTAACACCGCCGCAGGTCTCGGGGTGGCCATCGTAGCCGTGGTCGCCTACAACCTGTTCACCACCTGGGTGAACCGGTTCGATGTGGACTTTGAGGTGGTGAGCACCGAGGTGCTGCACCTGATGACGGACCAGGAGGCGACGGTATGATGATCTCCCACGGCGGAAAGAAGCGGCGCCACTCCGTGATGGCGGAGATCAACATCACGCCGTTCACGGACGTGGTGCTGGTGCTGATGATCATCTTTATGGTCAGCGCCTCGTTCGTGGGCGTATCAAATGCGTTGAACGTCAACCTGCCCACCGCCAAGGCCGCCGAGCCGCTCCAGAAGAAGCAGGACGTCGATATCGTTGTCCAACCGAGCGGGCACGTGCTGCTGAACGGCAACCGGATCGCGGTGCGAGACCTGGCGGGCACGCTCAAGGCGATGCACCGGGAGACCCCGGTGGACCAGGTGATCGTGCGCGCGGATCGCAGTGTGGTGTGGGAGCGCGTGGTCCAGGTGATGGACGCGGCAAAGCAGGCAGGGCTGGTGAATATCGCGCTGCCGACCGAGGTGGCGCAGCCGGATCGCCGCTGATGGTGGCCGGCTGAGGAAGCGCAATGCTTCTACTGAGACACGTATCGGATTTGATGGTCAAGTCGCTCCGTCCGCGGTCGGAGCCGCTGGACGGGATCGCCCTGGGCGTGTCCGTGGTGCTGCACGCCGGTCTGCTGGCGTTCCTGGGCCATCTGCACTGGCAGGCGACCAAGCCGGTGCCGCCGCTCCCGCCGGAGCGCATGGTGAACATCAAGTTCCTGCCGCCCCGGCGGGCGCCGGCGCCCAAATCGCCACTGATGGCGATGGCAAGCCGGACGCGACTGGTGCAGCCACGGCCGGCGCCGCGAGGGCCGCAGCCATTGCGCATTCGCCGCCAGCAGGAGCGGGCGCGTATTCTATCGGGCCCGCCGCCCCGCCCCGTACCGGTGGCGGTGGAACGGCCCAAGCCGCGGGTGGCCGCCGTAAAGTCGCCGCCGGCGCCCGCCGTGCCGCGCCCGCCCGACGTGGAGACGCCGGGGCCGCAGATGGCGCGCCTTCCCGAGGAGCCGGCGGCGCCTGCTCGTCCTCCCGAGGAAACAAGCCAGCCGCCGGCGCCGGAGGAACTGAGCGGCGCGCGTTCTTCAGGAGGCGGCGGGCCAGAGGGGCCGCGCACGCTAGAGGCGCCGCGTCCTCGTCCGGGCGTTCCCTCGGGGGACCAGGAGTCCCGACGCGTCGGGACGGGCGGCACCCTGCGGAGCCCCGTGGCGATGCGTCCGGAGCGACCGGGGGAGCTGGGCCCGGGTTCCGGAACGGGTACGGAGCCCGGCCATCCCGCGGGCACAGGCAAGCGAGAGGCAGGTCTGCCCGCGCCTGAACCGGGCGATCCGGGCGGCGCCCCGCCCGGTCCGGGCAGCGCACGCATGGCCTCGGCGGAGCCACCCCGTCGCCATGGTGAGGGCGGAGGGATTGGTGCCTACCCCGCGGCTGGCCTGGGTGGTGGCGCCGGGGACCTGCCGAATCCGTCCCGGGTAGCGATGGCCCGCATCGATCTTCCCCCTGGTCTCGAGGGCCTGGCGGGCGGCTCGGAGCAGCCGGGAAATGGAAAGGCGGCGCCGCCGTTGCCCGAAGCAGGCAGCGTGGGGCCTGGTAGGCCGGCCATGGGGGTGACTGAAGGTGGCCCCGGCGTGCCGGTGCCGCTCGCGGGCGGCGAAGTGGCAGGTACGCCCCGGCAGCGAGGGACGGGCTCGCTCGAGGGCACGGGCTCCCTGGGTCCCCTAGTGCGCGGTGGCCTGGGCGGGCTGGGCACGCTGCCGGGCCCGGGCAATGGCAGCGGCGACTCCGGGGAGGGGCCCGGGGGCGGCGGTGGTCCAGGTAGCCCAGCGGTAGATGGCGGCGGCAGTGGTGGCCGGGGGTTCCGCGCTGGTACGCCCGGTCTGCCGTCCCGAAATCTTTCGGGACTGGGCGACGAGGGCCAGGGAGGGCCGGGCGGCGGTGGTGAAGGCCCCGAAAGCGTTCGGGGCGGGCTAGGCACCGGTGTCGGTGATGGCCCCGGCGGCCCGGGCGGCTCCGGCACGGCGAGAGAGTTCGGCGGCGTTCGCCGCGGTGACGGGGGCTCGGGCGGCGGAGATCCCGAAAGCTTTCGGGGCACGGGCGACGGGCTCGACACCGGCAGGCAGCACGGCGTGGACGGGCTCGGGCCGGCCAGTGGCGTGGGGGGCCCGGGCGGCGAAGGCCCGGGCACCGGGCGGGGCGTGGGTCCCGGCGGAGAAGGGATTGGCATCCCCGGGCGGCACGCCCCCGCGGGCGTCTACGTGGCCACCACGGGCAGCTTCGCCTTGCCGAGCGCAATCACGGATAGCGATTACCAGTACCATGACCTGGCGCGACGCAAAATCCTGGACGAGATCAACAGCCGCACCAAGATCAAAGTCGCCCTGGGCGGCCAGTATCGCGTGATTCGCGCGGCGCTGCTGGGCAACTCGCCGGTGCTCGTGTTCAGCGGCCACAAGCCGTTCCGCCTCACAGACCAGCAGCGCGAGGAGCTGCGCAAGTATGTCAGCAGGGGCGGCCTCATCTGGGCGGACTTCTCGGAAACGGCATTCGATCGCGCCTTCCGCGAGGAGATGGCCCGCACGTTCGGGCGGCAGCCGGAGTCGCTGCCGCTCAGCCACGCCATCTATCGCTCCCACTACGTGCTGCTCAACGTACCCAAGGGGGATACGGGGCGCAACGAGCTGTTCCAGGCGATCACCGTGGACGGCCGCGTGGCGGTGCTGATGACGCCCAACCGCTATCTGGCGACCGTGGTCGGCTCGCCAAGGAACGACGCGGAGACACAGGAAGGGGCGCTCCAGGCGGTGGTGAACATCTACGTCTACGCCGCCGCGAACTTCCGCGCCGAGCAGGAAGAGTGAGGTGACGGAAAGCCGCGACCGTCGCGCCTGCGAACCTCCCTTCCGTTGGGAAGGAGGCTCCCTCTCCTGGGTAGCGCCGGCAGGCCTCTCCCTCCCGCTGGCGCGGGCGTGGGCGGCATCCACCACCAGGGGGCTGGATGGGGAAAGAACGCAGGACGAGGGACGAATGACCGGAGGTCAGAGAGGGCCGCCCCGCGGCATTTGTCTCTGGCCCTTCATCCCTTCTGCAATCCACCGCTGCCTTTCACATGGGCAAGGAGGAGTCGGAACAATGGCGTTGATCGAAGACCGTATCCGGGAACTGGGTTGGTCTCTGGGCGAGCCGCCGGACCAGCGCGGCAAGCTCGCCCCGGCGGTACGCACCGGGAACCTGGTCTACACCAGTGGGAACACCTGCCGTCTGACCGGCAAGGTGGGCGGCGATGTCACTGCGGAGCAGGCCTACGAGGGCGCTCGGGAGGCGATCCTGCGCTGCCTGGCGGCGGTGAAATGGCGGATTGGTGACCTGGACCGCGTGACGCGGGTAGTGAAGCTGCTCGGTCTGGTGAACTGCGCGGCGGGGTTCTATAACACCCCGGCGGTCATCAACGGCGCCACGGATGCCCTGCTGGAGATCTTCGGCCCCGAGAGGGGTTGGCACGCGCGCAGCGCCATTGGGGTGTACCAGCTCCCAGGAAACGCCGCGGTTGAGATCGAGATGATCGTCGAGGTGGCAGACTAGCGGCTGCGTGAGGTATCCTCTATCTGCGCCTTTGCGTCTTCGCGTGACAGCGCGCCCCGGCTGGTTCAGGCGCTAAACCGCCCCGCTGGCCGCGCCACGGATGAGGCAGGCAACCCCGATGGCGCAGAGGGTATAGCCTGGCAGCATAAATCCGGGCGGCAGCAGCACAGCGGCCGTGACTCCCACCAGGAATGTGATCAGCCCGCCCACGAAGAGGACGCGCCCCCAGCGCGGAGAGCCCCCGCGGGGCCGGTGAGCGGCGGGAGGTGAGGCCGCTTGCTCCGCCAGCGGCAGCTCCAGGCGCACGCTTTGCGCGCCTTCGCCCGCCTCTGCCTCACGTGCTACCTCCACTCCACGGTAGGAGGACCAGCCCCGATCGGATGGGCTCCGGCCGGCCAGGAGCCGCTTCCAGTAGCGATCCAGGAACATCGCCGCGCAGATTTCGCAGTGGCTGTCCTTACGGGGCCGGAGCGGGTTGCCGATGGCGCGCGGACACCGGATGGGGACACACTGGCCGCAGCGTACCCGCTCCCACTCCTCGGGCAGGATGGCGGTGGCGGCACCGGGGGCGCGGTCGTCGCCGGGTGGCGGACCCAGCCGCAGCCGCGTAAAGCTCACAATGAAGCAGGCGGCCACTGCGGCCAAAAGCACGCAGAAAAGATACAACCACAACATCACGGGTCACCCGCCGGTCCGGACGCGGGAGGGCCCGGGGCACTGTCAATTCCATTGTACCGCAAAACCCGGCGGAGCAGGACCAGGAGGCGCGGAAAAACTCCGGGCAGCCTCGCGACGACGAGGCTGCCCGTTGCGCCACTGGGAGCGGCTCATACGCCGTGCTTGTCAGGTTATGTCCTCCCGCCGGGTCTGTCCAGCGATGTGCCCGCGGCTCTCACCGTCGCCGGGTCGGTGGCCACCGCCGGCTGGCTGCGCTTTGCGGATCGCGGCGCGCTCGCCACCCGATGCTTGCGCTGCTTCTCGTTAATCGCGTCGGCTGCACGTTTGCCGGAAAGGATGGAGTGGTCCGTGTTGTAGTAGGCCCACTCGCCGAACCGTCCCACGGTGTAGATGTCGTGCTCGCCCAGGAAATCCTTGATGGCGCGGATGGCGGCGTCCTTGTGCCACTGCGGGATGACGTAGGCGTAGGGCAGGTAGACGGCGTCTGCCACCAGAACGCGGTCGTGCGGCGCCTTCAATCCCACCTTCTCCAGGCTCGCCAGCGTCTTCTCGATCGCCACGTCCTTGCTGGCGACGTTGCTGCCGCGGTAGGAAATCTCGGCGATGTAGTTGCTGCAGTTCGGCGGCTGGTTGAACGGGGAGGCGTTGCCCTGGACGAAGATGCGGTGGAAGAACAGATCGAGCTCCGGATAGTAGATCCAGTGCTTGTCCGTGATGTTGCCGCGATCCAGGCCAATGAACACGCACAGAATCGAGGTATGGTTCAGGCTCTCGCCTGCATCACGGATCCGCTGCGGGATATTTTCTATGCGGCGGACCAGTTCCGGCAGGGGCATGGTGCTCACCAACCGGCGGAAGCCGATCTCCTCCCCGCTCTGCAACACCACGCGCCGCTTCTGCAGCGAAATGCAGGCCACTTCCGACCGGGTGCGCACCTGGCTTACATCGAGCAGGTTGCGCCACCCGTCCACCAGCGCCTGGAAGCCGCCGCGCAGCGGGTACCCGAAGTGGGCGTTCGGCCCCATGTTCTTGATGCCGGGCCGGATGGCGCCTTCGATAATCTCCTCTACCTTCGGCATCGGTACCCGCCCGCTCAACCAGTCATGCGACATCTCGCTTAGCGGCACCTTCCACAACCTCTGATTGTAGGGGACCATGAAGTGCCGCGCGATGCCATCGCCATAGGTCTTGTAAATCCACTCCTCGAACGACCGGTAACTCTTGGGATCGTCATCGCCGTACTTCAGGTAAGCGCGGGCCATGCCAGAGACGCAATCGCGGATTACCTCCCGGGGCAGGCCGTAGGTGTTGGCCTGAAACGGATACATCGTGTGGACGCCGCACTGATAGCACCAGGCCTCGCGGAGCTGGTAGTGCACGTTATCGCCGAGGAGACGGTTGAACATCTGGCGGGCGTACTCATCGTTGGTGAACAGGATATGACCCGCGTGGTCAAACGTGAACCCGTTGATGGTGATCGAACGGTTCAGCCCGCCGATCTGGGCTTCCTTTTCGAGGATGAGGTAGTCCTCGTCCAGATGATAGGCGGCAGATAGGCCGGTGGGCCCACTTCCCACGATAATAGTGGAATATTCACTCCGCATAGACCGCTCCTTTCCTGGTATAGCGAGCAACCGTGCCAAAGGTATGATCGTACTCCAAAGGCCAGAGTATTCGCTCCCTTACTTGGCGCACAAACAGGGCACCGTGTTACAGTGTCACGGCGAAGAACCCCTGGCGGGGTGGCCCCTGGCCGGTATGCCAGGTAGCAACAAGCACGTCCAGTCTGGCCGTGCGGGGTTGTCGGCCGATCGGACGGGCAATTGAGTGAGTGTAGTCGTTTAATGACATACCCCGATGCGACATAAAGCTAAACGCCGGGAGGCCCGGAGACGAATGGGGTGGGGGCTGGGTGGCTAGCTTGTACACCGTGGAAAAGGAGGCTTGTGGTTCTGAATCCAGGGCCGGCGCTCGGGCGGAGGTCGATTTACCGACGGCTGTGGCGGAGGGAGATCCAGGCCTGAACCAGCGGGCGTAGAATGCCTGGCATCGGGGCATAACTGATCGGGAAGGGCTCGGTTCCTGGGATCGCCGGCGCGGCCCGACCGCAGCCCTAACGCATGGTCACTTGTTCTGTGCTCACGATTACGGTAGTGCAGACGCGTCCTCCGGCTCGAAGCAGAACACTGACGGACAGGGAGCCGGGGTCCTCGATGGGAGATGGCGCACCTGCCGGCGGCTCCGCCCATAACCAGGGGAGTCTTCCGGGTGTCCTGTCTGTCAAAGAATCAACCGGTAGAGCGGCTACTCGATAGCATAGCGCACAGGCGCCCGGTGAAGGCGTCGCAAGCGCCATCGTAGCCGTGATGGCAGCCTGGTACTAGGCTTGCGAGGGCCGCCGTGCGCTTGTAAATCACCCGTTTCCCGTGCTATACTTCTACCAAAGCCCGGAGCCTTCAAGCAGGAGACAGTGTATGAATCGGTTTATTTTTCTGAACGGTAGATTCGTACCCCCAGAGGAGGCGAAGGTTTCCGTCTTCGATCATGGGTTTCTTTACGGGGATGGCTGCTTCGAGGGAATCCGAGCTTATGATGGCCGCGTGTTCCGGCTCGATGAGCACGTCGAACGCTTATTCCGATCTGCGAAGACGTTGATGCTCGCCATCCCGTATTCTTGCCAGGAGATGCGGGAGCTTGTTCTGGAGACCTGCCGGCACAACCGGCTGCGGCAGGGCTACATTCGCGTGGTCTGCTCCCGCGGCCGTGGGGACCTGGGAATCGATCCGCGCAATTGCCGCGAGGGCACGACAGTCGTCATTATCGCTGATAAGCTGACCATGTATCCGCCGTCCATGTACGAGGAGGGGATGGCGGTGATCACGACGAGCACGCGGCGCAATTCTCCCTCGGCCCTGGATCCGAACATCAAGTCGCTCAATTACCTGAACAACATCCTCGCTAAGATCGAGGTGAACCGCGCCGGAGTGGGCGAGGGGATTATGCTTAACCAGGATGGTTACGTGGCCGAGGCCACGGGCGATAACGTGTTCATTGTTACGCGGGGCCAATTAATTACGCCGCCCACATATATGGGTATTCTGGAGGGGATTACGCGCAACGCCGTGATCGAGTTGGCACACCAGATGCACATTCCGTTTGCGGAACAAGCATTCACGCAGACGGCGCTTTACACCGCAGACGAGTGCTTCCTGACGGGCACGGGTGCGGAAATCGTCCCCGTGGTCCGCGTGGACGACCGGATCATCGGTGATGGGAAACCTGGACCGATCACGCGGCAGTTGCGGGAAGCGTTCCAGCAGATGGTGCGCACGCAGGGGGTGGAGATCGAACAGGCGCAGCCGGCCCTGAGTTGATTGCCGGCAAGAGTGCCTGCGCTACGGAATGCTTGCAGAGCGGACCCCACGGCTGGGTTTTGTTCGCCGAACAAGACAGCACCAGCGTATCGCGGGATGTCATCGGCCCGAAGACGGCGGTCCGGATAAAACGGGAATAAACCAAGTATACAGGCAAAAAGGATTGGAGGGCTACCCAAATCATGTGGCAAAGGTTCACGGAGCGGGCTCGACGCGTGGTCTTCTTCGCACAAGAAGAAGCCGCTCGTCTGGGCGAGAATTATGTGAGCACTGAACACCTGCTCCTTGGCCTGGTGCGCGAGAGCGACAGCGTCGCCGCCCGCATCCTGGATCGCCTGGGCATCCATCTGGGACGCATTCGCGCGGAGATCGAGCGGCAGGTGACGCGCGGGCACGGCAACCTGGGCCAGGACATGCAGCTGACGCCGCGCGCCAAGCGCGTGATTGATCTGGCCTACGAAGAAGCCCGCCAGCTGAACAACAACTACATTGGCACGGAGCACCTGCTGCTCGGGCTGATCCGCGAGGGAGACGGCCTGGCCGCGCGCGTGCTCGTGAAGCTGGGGGCGGACCTGGAGCGCACCCGTCGGGAGGTCTACGCCATGCAGGAGGGCGAAACCCAGCACGCGCACAGCCGCCAGCGCTCCCGCACGCCCACTCTGGATGAGTTTGGCCGCGACTTGACCGAGCTGGCCCGCAATGACAAGCTGGACCCGGTGGTCGGCCGCTACCAGGAGATCGAACGCGTCATCCAGATCCTGAGCCGCCGCATCAAGAACAATCCCTGTCTGGTGGGGGAGGCGGGAGTCGGCAAGACGGCCATCGCCGAGGGGCTCGCGCAGCGCATCATCCACGAGGATATCCCCGAGCCGCTCAAGGACAAGCGCATCGTGGCGCTGGATCTCCCCGGCCTGGTGGCGGGTACCAAGTACCGCGGCGAGTTCGAAGAGCGGATGAAGCGCGTGATGGACGAGGTCCGGCGCGCTTCCGGCGAAGTAATCCTGTTCGTGGACGAGCTGCACACCCTGGTGGGCGCGGGCGCGGCGGAGGGAGCCATCGACGCCTCCAACATCCTTAAGCCTTCTCTGGCGCGCGGGGAACTCCAGTGCATCGGCGCCACCACCATGGATGAGTTCCGCAAGTACATCGAGCGGGACGCCGCCCTGGCGCGGCGCTTCCAGCCAGTGCAGGTGCGCGAGCCGTCCGTGGACGATACCATCGATATCCTCAAGGGCCTGCGCGAGCGCTATGAGTCCCATCACCAGGTAACGATCCGCGATGATGCGCTGGTTGCCGCCGCGCGGCTATCGGATCGGTACATCACGGATCGCTACCTGCCGGACAAGGCCATCGATCTGGTGGACGAGGCAGCCAGCCGCGTGCGGCTGCGGTTCGCCATGCCCCCCGTGCAACTGCGGGAGATGAAGGCCGATCTGGAGAAGATCCAGCACGAGCGGGAAACTCTCCCCGCGCAGGGCGATTATGAGCGCAACGCGCAACTCAAAGCGCGCGAGCAAGATCTGCGCGAAGAGATGCGCCGCATCGAGAACGAGTGGCGCGCCCAGCGGGAGACGGCGAAGATCGAGGTCTCCGAGGACGAGGTCGCTCAGATCGTCCAGAGCTGGACCGGTATCCCGGTCATGCGGCTGGTGGAGGCGGAGACGACCAAGCTCCTCAAGATGGAGGAGGGGCTGCACAAGCGGATCATCGGCCAGGACGAGGCGATCACCGCCGTGTCCCGCGCCATCCGGCGAGCCCGCTCCGGCCTGAAGGATCCCAAGCGTCCCACCGGCTCGTTCATCTTCCTCGGCCCCACAGGGGTGGGGAAGACGGAGCTGGCCCGCGCCCTGGCGGAGTTCCTGTTCGACGAGGAGCGGGCGATGGTCCGCCTGGACATGAGCGAGTTCATGGAGAAGCACTCCGTGGCACGGCTCATCGGCGCACCTCCGGGCTACGTAGGGTTCGAAGAGGGCGGCTTTCTCACCGAGGCGGTGCGCCGGCGCCCGTTCAGCGTGGTGCTGTTCGACGAAATTGAGAAGGCGCACCCCGACGTGTTCAACATCCTGCTCCAGATCCTGGAGGATGGGCGACTCACCGATGGCCATGGACGCACGGTAGACTTCAAGAATACCGTGATCATCATGACCAGCAACGTGGGATCGCAGTGGCTTCAGGAGATGACGCTGACCGACCCCGAGGAGGCGCGCGACCGCGTGATGGAGGCGCTGCGGCTGCAGTTCCGGCCGGAGTTCCTCAACCGCGTGGACGACATCGTGGTATTCCGCTCGCTGTCCGCGGTGGACCTGAAGCAGATCGTGGAGATCCAGCTGGGGCTGTTGATGAAGCGCCTGGTGGAGCAGAAGCTGGCGTTGGAGCTGACGGACAGGGCGAAGGAGACACTGGCTGCGGAGGGCTACGATCCGATCTACGGCGCGCGGCCGCTCAAACGGGTGATCCAGAAACGGATTATGGACCCGCTGGCGCTCAAGCTGATCTCCGGCGAGCTGCGGGAGGGCAGCCACGTGGTGGTGGACGCCACCCCCGGCGGGGAGCTGGTGTTCGAGGAGCGCGTGGAGGCGGCGGCGTAGGTTGTAGGGGGAATGGCTGCCATCGAATCCGAAGCAGGCCGGGGGCTTCATCGCCTCCGGCCTTCACTTCAGCACCAGACCAGTCCCCAGGGCCGGAAAGGTCTCGGCGCCGGCAGATGGATGATCGTGTCTACCGTTCTGCCGGCGCTTTGCTTGCCTGGCAATCCTGGTAGGAATCCGGTTGCCTGGGTCGAACGGATCATACAGTATGCTCGCCCCCGGCTCGCTGCGGGGCCATAGTCGATGAAGAGGGGACTGTGATGGAAAGCATCCGCGACCGCATCCAGGCGCTGGAAGGCGTCGTCAACGAACTGCAGAGCCAGAGAAAATCCGTCCAGCGCCGGCTGCGCCTGTGGCAGGGCGTGGCGTGTGTCCTGGCCGCGCTGGGTCTGCTGATCCTGCCGCTGAAGGCAGGCACCGCGCAAGAGGGGCAGCCGCCACCGTCGCTCGCCGAGAAAGTAGCCGCTCTGGAGGCGAAGATCACGGCGCTCGAGTTCAAGCTCGCGCCTTTCTCCCGTGAGGGTAATGATATCTTTCTCACCGGCGCCAACCTCCATATCCGCAATGGGCTAGGCGCCACCAATGGCAACCCTGCCGAGCCGTGGAACCCCAACCCCGGGGTCACCAAGACGAACGGCCTCGGTAACCTGATCGTGGGCTACAACGAGGCGCGCGGCTACGGCCACGACGACCGCTCCGGTTCCCACAACATCGTCGTCGGGAGCTTCCACAGGTTCTCCAGCTACGGCGGCCTGGTGGCTGGCAGTGCCCACACGATTAGTGGTCCCTCTGCTTCGGTCACCGGCGGGGAATTCAACACGGCCAGCGGCCCGTTTGCCTCGATCAGCGGCGGGCAATGCAACACGGCCAGCGGCTACTGCTCTTCGATCAGCGGCGGGTTGGCTCATTCAGCCAGCGGCGCCGTCTCCTCGATCAGCGGCGGATCCTGGAGGTCCGCCACCACCATCTCCTCCTGGAGCGCCGGCGAGTTATCCTCCGGGCCGTAGGAGCGAATCGGTACCTGTGCTGGGGCGAGAGATCGTACCCTCTGCCAGCGCCCCTACTGTTGCGTTGGAATCGGGGGGACGTCGTGCGGGAGAAGTGTCCGTTGCGGCGATCGTCCCGAGGCGGCTTGCGAGTCCGCGGGCGTGGAAGCGGATCTCGGGTGATGTACATGAGGGCAGTAGGATACTCGTGGATGCCGGAGCCTGCGGCGCGGGCCCCGGCATTCACGCGGTCGGGAAGTCCATATTCGAGGAGCGCGCGGCGGTGTAGGGTCTGACGGTTCGATCCCTGGGGGAACGCCCTTGTCGACGCAGGCACTCGCACATCGGGGGCACAGCCCGAGAGAGTGGCGTCTCGCGGACGGAGAAGCGAGGTGCTACAATGGGACCGGGATGCGCGGGTCTCGCCATTCCCGTGTCCCCGTAGTGTACTTCCCACCCACCGCGGAGGTCTCCCGTGCCCGACAAGAAGCTCGTCCTCATCGACGGCAACAGCCTGCTCTACCGCGCCTTCTTCGCGCTTCCCGCCGAGCTGGCCACCACTGCCGGCGTGCCGACCAACGCCGTCTATGGGTTCGCCATGATGGTGGTGCGACTGCTGGAGGAGGAGCGGCCCGACTGCATCCTGGTGGCCTGGGAGTCTGGTCGTACCTTCCGCCACGAGGGGTACCGCGACTATAAGGCCCACCGTCCCACAACCCCCGACGACCTGGCGGTGCAGGCTCCTCTGGCGCGGGAGGCGGCGGAGGTGCTGCGCATCCCCGCGGTGGAGGTGCGAGGCTACGAGGCGGATGACGTGATCGGCACTCTGGCTCGCCGGGGGAAGGAGGCCGGCTACGAAGTGTTGATCGTCACCGGGGATCTGGACGCGCTGCAGCTGGTGGACGAGCGCACCCGTGTTATGGCGATGCGCCGCGGGATCACCGACGTCGTCCTCTACGACGAGGCGGCAGTGCGGCAGCGGTTTGGTCTTGCCCCGGAGCAGCTGCCCGATTTCAAGGCGCTCAAAGGGGATCCTTCCGACAACATCCCCGGTATCCCCGGTATCGGGGATAAGACGGCGTCCGCTCTGCTCGCGCGTTACGGGAACCTGGAGAGTTTGCTCGAGCACGCGCACGCGGTCTCACCGCCGCGCGTTCGAGAGGCGCTGGAGAAGCACACGCAGGATGCGCGGATGTACCGCGCCCTGACCACCATCGTGACCGACCTGCCCATCCCCCGGGACCTGGTGGAGTGCCACTACCAGGGCCCGGACCGCTCGCGGGCGCGCGCGCTATTCGAACAGCTCCAGTTTCGCACGCTGGGACGGCGGCTGCTGGCAGAGCCGGAGGGAACACCGGCCGCCCCCGGAGGGGTGGGGGAGGGGCCCCCCCGCGCCAGCGAGCCTCCCCGCTGCGTGCGGCTGGCGCCGGGGCCGGAGCTGGACCGGTTCGTGGCGCGCGCCGTGCAGGCGGGTCGCGTGGCGGTACGGGCGCGGCCGGCGCACCAGGCCACCTTTGATTGCCAGCCGGTGGCAGCGGCGCTGGCCACGGCGGGCGAGCCGGAGGCGGTTTGCCTGGGAGAGCTTCCCGAGCCAGGTCTGCTGGCCGCTGCCGCCGACCCCTGGGAGCTGCCCGAAGGGCTAAAAAGCCTGCTCCAGAACCCGCGGGTGGCTGTGGGTGGCCATCACCTCAAGGGCGAAATCCACTGCCTGCGTGAATCCGGGGTAACGCTCCCCAGGCCCGGCTTTGATGCGGAGCTGGCGGCCTATGTGATCAACCCCGGCCGGTCTTCCTACCGGATTGAAGACCTGGCCCGGGAGTACCTGGGCCTCTCCCTCGAAGCGGCGGCGAACGGCTGGGAGCGGCTGGGTCAGGAGGCGGCGGCTTCGCTTCGCCTCTGGCCGCCGTTGGAGCGCCGCCTAGTGGAGGACGGGCTGGAACGCCTCTACCACGAGCTGGAGCTGCCGCTCGTGCCCATCCTGGCGGAAATGGAGCGCGTGGGTGTCGCCGTGGATGTGGGCGTGCTCAACGAGCTCTCCGCGCTTCTTGCCCAACGCATTGCCCGCGTGCAGGCGGAAATCCACCGTCTGGCCGGACGCGAATTCAACATCGGCTCGCCCAAGCAGCTGCAGGAAGTGCTGTTCACCGAGATGGGCCTGCGCAGCGGGCGAAAGACGAAGACGGGCCTATCCACCAGCGTCGAAGTGCTGGAAGAGCTGGCCGCCGAGCATCCCCTGCCCGCGTTGATCCTGGAGTACCGCGAGCTGACCAAGCTGAAAAGCACCTACGCCGACGCCCTCGCGAACCTGATCCATCCCCGCGACGGCCGCATTCACACGACCTTCCATCAGACGGTGGCGGCCACCGGACGGCTCTCCAGTGCGGACCCGAACCTGCAGAATATTCCGATCCGTACGGAATCAGGCCGCGAGATCCGGCGAGCGTTCGTTGCCGCTCCCGGAATGAAGCTCCTTTCCGCTGACTACTCGCAGATCGAGCTGCGCATCCTGGCGCACGTAACGGGGGATCCGGAGCTGGTGCGCGCGTTTCGTGAGGGGGAAGACGTTCACGCAGCCACTGCGGCGCGGATGTTCGACATTCCCCCAGACCAGGTGACGCCGGAGCTCCGCCGCCGGGGCAAGACGTTGAACTTCGCCGTTATCTACGGGATGAGTAACTACGGCCTCTCCCGCGAGCTGGGGATTCCGGTGAAGCAGGCCCAGGAGCTGATCGAAGCCTACTTCCTCCGGTTCCCGGGCGTGCGGCGGTATACGGAAGAAACGATCCGCCTGGCGCGCCTGCAGGGATACGTGACTACTCTGCCCCCGTACAACCGCCGGCGATATATCCCGGGGATAAGATCCGGCAACCGCACCGAGCGGGCGTTCGCCGAACGGGCCGCCGTCAACGCGCCGATCCAGGGGACGGCGGCGGACATCATCAAGGCAGCGATGCTGAGTGTGGATCGGCAGCTGCGCGCTGCCGGACTGGGGGCGCGGATGATCCTCCAGGTGCATGATGAGCTGCTGCTGGAATACCCTCCGGCAGAGGAAGCGAGGCTCGTACCGCTCGTCCACGCCGCGATGGCGGGCGCGCGGGACCTGGATGTTCCCCTGGATGTGGATGTGCGCGTGGGGCCGAACTGGCTGGAGATGGAGCCTGTTGCCTGATTGCGAATCCATCCCCCGCCCTAGCAATTGAAAGGGGCAGATTTTTGGCGCGCAGTGTGGTAGAATAGGACGCTTGACGGCGCCTTTCGCGGGCTCCATCGGCCTGGCGGGAAGCGCCGTTTTATCGCCCGCGGGAGCAGATCCCGCAACGCCGCCCGTACCGAACGGGCGTGCGAGAGGAGTCCAGAACGTTATGACCCATGAGCGAACCGAAGAGACCGGAGTCGCCGCGGGGACGCTGGCCTCGCGTGCCGACGCCGCTCCCCAGGTTCCTCCCGTGAGCGCGGCGGTGCCCACTAACGGGGGCCGCGCTCGGTCGGTTCGATTTGGCCGGGTGATCGAATCCGGTGGCGAGGTGCCCACCGAACTGGAGTTGGAAGCCCGACCGATCGACTACGAGGAGACATTCCGCCCTCTGCGGGAGGGGGAAGTTGTGGCTGGCACCGTGGTGCACATCGACCGCGAAGGCGTGCTGGTTGATGTTGGGATGAAGTCGGAGGGAATCATTCCCCCGAATGAGCTATCCCGCGATTCGCACCGCTCGGCCTCCGAGATGCTGAAGGTAGGGGACCGAGTGGACGTGCTGGTGCTGAACACCGACGACGAGGATGGCCAGCTCATCCTGTCCAAGAAGCGGGCCGACTTCGAGAAGGCCTGGGATCGCGTCATCGAGGCCTACCAGGCAGGCCGGACGATTATTGCCAACGTATCGGATCGGGTGAAGGGCGGCCTGGTGGTGGATCTGGGCATCCGCGGCTTCGTGCCTGCCTCGCACGTGGGAACGGGCAAGATTCGTAACCTGGAGAAGTACATCGGGCAGCCGCTTCCCCTCAAAGTTATTGAGGTGGATCGGGATCGCCGGAAGGTGGTGCTCTCCCACCGGTTGGCAACGGAGGAGGAGCGCGAGGCGCAGCGACAGGAGACCCTCGCCGGCCTGGCCGAAGGCCAGGTGCGCAACGGGGTGGTCCGACGGATCACCGAGTACGGCGCCTTCGTGGACATTGGGGGCGTGGACGGGCTTCTGCACATCAGTGAGATGTCCTGGACGCGCATCAAGCATCCCTCCGAGGTCCTTAAGGTGAGCGATGAAATCCAGGTGATGGTGCTGAAGACCAACCTGGAGCAGGGGCGAATCTCCCTCGGCCTGCGCCAGATTCTACCGGATCCGTGGACAGAGGTTCAGGAGCGCTACCAGCCCGGTGACGTGGTGCATGGGGCGGTGACGCGGCTGGTTCCGTTCGGCGCCTTCGTGCAGCTGGATGGGGGAGTAGAGGGAATCATCCCCAATAACGAGCTCTCCTCCCAGCGAATCAGCAAGCCCGAGGACGTCGTCCAGGTGGGAGACCACGTGGAGGTGCGGGTGCTGGATGTGCGCCCCGAGGAGCGCCGTATCACGCTTAGCCTCCGCCAGGTGGTTGGCGCCGAAGGCGGCGAGGAACGGTATGGCCGTGACGCCGACCGCGTCACCATTGGGGACCGCTACGGGCACCTGGTGGAAGAAAATGAGGCCGGTGAGGAGGAAGAGGAGGGGTAACATTCTCTTCCTCCTCATGAACAGGACCTTCCCCAGGGAAGGGCGAAGAAGGTGGAAGTCCCGCGAGGCACTTTCACCTTTTTTGTTACCGAAAGGTCGTCTGGTTGAGTTGGTGACGGGCGTCCGCTTGATTCGCCGGAGGAACCGCCTTCGATGGCGGCAAACAGGCAGAAGGGGAAACGAGACCCAGGCGCTTGTGTCTTCGTTCTGGGCATCACCGGCCCCATCGCTTCTGGCAAGAGCACCGTGGCGCGGATGTTCGCCGAGCGGGGGGCGGTGGTGCTTGACGCCGACGAGGTGGGCCGGCAGGCGGTCCAACCCGGGGAGCCTGGCCTCGGGGAGGTGATCGCCGAGTTCGGGCCGGGCATCTTGCAGGCGGATGGGGAGCTGGATCGGGAGGCGCTGGCGCGGCGCATCTTTCGTGAGCCGGACGCGCGCCGGCGCCTGAACGCCATTCTGCATCCGCGGATGACGCGACGCCTGGCAGCCGAAATCAGCGCGGCCCGTGAGAGACTAAAAGAACAAGGAGTCGTGGTCCTGGAAGCGGCAGTGCTGTTCGAGGCGGGCTGGAACCGGCAGGTAGAAGGCGTACTCCTGGTAGATGCAAAACAAAGCACGCGTGCTGCGCGTCTAATCGAGAGAAATGGTCTCTCCCGTGCCGAAGCGTGGGCACGGATAAGGGGCCAGGGCGCCCCAGCAAGCCGCCCGCAGGCGCGCTGGGTTCTTTGGACGGACGCCGCCCTACCGGAGATCCGCCGCCAGGTGGAGAAGATCTGGCAGGAAATCGAAACCGAGCGACGGGCCAGGTGCTCCCCCGGTCTGGATATGCCGCCCGCTCGACGCCGCGGCAACAGATCCAGCGAGCCAGTTCCCGGCGAGTGTTCCGGAGTACGGAACGCGCAGAATCAATCTTCCTCTTCCTAGCGAGGAGGAAATCCTAGCAAGCCCTTCCAACATGGGGGAAGACGCCTTTCCTTATCAAGGCATCATCCTCGATCAACCCGCAGGGAGGCTTCCGTCACTCTGAAGCAAGTGGTCCCTGGTTCAAGGGGATCGGGAATTGAAACCGGGAGTTTCGCCGGGGGAGTAGTGTCTTCCCTGGAGTTCTAGTCGGACTGGGCCCTGGATCCACGCGTGATTGCCCTGGCGATCGAGCGCGCGGGACTGGCGTCGTTTGGAGGAGGCGCGTACCAGTTGCTGCCGGATCTGGACCGGTGGCAGGCGACTTGGAGCCGGTGGCTGCCATACCTGGAGAGCGCATCGGGGCCGTTTGTCTCCGCGGCTCCGAAGGCCGGCGCGGTTGGCTTGCTCCACGGCCAGGCGGCTGTTCAGATGATCCAGAATCATCTCCTGCCCGTGGGCCGGCAAATCCGGCCACGGGATGCCTGACCAGCAAGGCGTCCCGGCGCCTGAATGGTCGGCGAGAGACGATACTCGATAACCTGACCCTTAAACGATGCGAGGCCAGGGCGCTGTGCTCGTACCTTTCAGGCGGGCGGCACGATTCCGCCGCATATGCGGCCTCGCGGGGACAGCGCCCGCGTCGGACGAACGTGTCTAGCCCGTATTCCCCATCGCTTTCGAGACGGAGGACCTATCGTGAAGCGCATCCGCCATCACCGTGCGAGCCGCTGGGTGGCGCGGCTCCTGGTCCTGGCTATGACTCTCTCCACCTTCGCCGGGATTGGCATCCGGAGGGCCGAGGCCCAGGCCGGTCCCGCCGACATCGTTTCGGCGCTTGCCACGCCGCGTGTCTACATGCTCGACTTCAACAACAACACGCCGCTGGGCGGTACGTTGTTGGGACGCACGGCCAGCGCGCAGGTGGCCCTGGCGCTGCTCGATTCTGGAAACTGGGAGGTTGTCTCGGACGACCAAGTGCATGGCCGGATCCAGGCACTGGGGATCCGACCCCCGTTTGACCGGGTGGCCCGCTCGCAGATTGCCGCTGGCCTCAGCGCCATCGGGGTAGTGTACGGGACCATCGAAGAGGCGCGGGTGACCGCGAACCCTGCGCAAGCGTTCGTCCGCCTTCGGGTAGTGGTCGAGGACGTCCGGAACGGCGTGCTGATGAATGGCGCCGTCGGCCTCGGACAAAGTCAGCCGCGCGTGGGCTTCACGGGAGACGCGGATGTGCTCCTCGAGGAAGCGCTGGCACGGGCGGCCTTCCGGGCGCGCGAGCAGATGGATCGGTTCCGTCTACCGACCGGAACGATCCTCAATACCAGCGTGGTGGGTGAGAACGAGCAAGTCGCCTTTATGAACGTGGGCATCCGGCAGGGCGTCCGGCGAGGCATGGAGTTCATCGTCCTGCGCCTGGGTGAGCTGGTGGGCCGCGTGCGGGCCACCAGCGTGGACGCTGATACCACCAGCGGGCGGATTGTAGAGAACTACCGCGGCGTTCGACCCGAGGACAGGGTACGCGCCATTTTCAGCTTCCGGGATTTCCCTCCGCCTCGTGAAGAGTCCCGGCGGGGATCGAATGTCCTGCCCCCGGAGAAGGTACGGCTGTCCGCCAGGGGCAGGCAGATCGAGGCACTGGTGGCCAGTGAGGAGGATCCGGGCGAAGCTGTGCTGGCCGCGAACAGCCAGAGCGGACAGCCGGGTGGCTCTCCCCCAGTGGTGGTGGAGGAGCCTGCGAGCGGCGGCGGGGGCGGCGGGGGCATTGGCAAATCCGCCCTCAAGCTGCTCGTCGGCGGCGCGCTGCTTGTCGGATTGCTGGCGCTCGGCGGCGGGTCGAAGGGCGGGACTACTGCCTTCGGCACCGAAGCACAGGCGGTCCAGCTGGCCCCAGGGAGCCCGACTGGCATTCGCGTCACCTGGAAAAGGCCGCGCCAGGTTCTCAGCGAGCAGGTGCTTCAATACGTTATCTGGCGGTCCAACCCCGGAGGTCTGGGGGCCGTCCAGGTCGTGGGCGCGGTGAATGGGGATGGCCTGCACCGCTTCGATGACACCGAAACCACGGTGCATACGGTGGTCGGCGCCTTCAACGGCACGCCGGGCACCGCGTTTCGCCCGCCCGACTTCACCAACCTTGCGGGGGATCGTGAGGATGTGGAGGATGTCCCTGGTCTTATCGCGGGCCAGAAGTACCGCTATCAGGTGGCCACGGCGTGGCATTTCGAGCAGGACCTGAATGGCGATGGCACACCGGATCCCGAGGATCTAATGGGGCCTCTCTCTTCGGCATCGCCGTTGGCTACCTTCCTGCCGGCGCCGGAGATCACCAGCCCCACGAACACGGTGCCACCTACGGATGTGGATCTCGCTGATCTTACGGTCGACTTCACCACCGTGGCGGGCGGCAACGAATACGCTCTGGCGGTGAGTCGGGAAGTTGATTTCAACTCAGCCAGCACGATTATCGCGGCCACGAAGAACGTTCTGCCGCCCGATCTGGGTGGGCCGGACGAGGAGGCGTTCACCAGTGTGGATGCCCTAAGAGGCAAGCTCCGCACCGACGAGTTCATCTTCCTGGCGGTGGGGGTACGCAGCAGGGATGATCGGCTGGCGCCGGGGCCGAACGGCTTCGTCTTCAGCGCTCCGGTGCAGGTGCGAAATTCCCTGTTTGGGCCGCCTCCGCCTCCCCGTGGTGCAGGTCGCTCGGGCAGAGGGGGCCGGAAGAACTAGCACGGCGATCGAACACCCGCGGCGACGAGCGGCCCCTGGGGCGAGAAGCAGTTCCACCGCGGTGAAGTTCGGTGAGCGCCGAACCCGGTGGGTAATGGTGGGTGCGTGGCTGGCGGTTGCCACCCCGGTAGCTGCCAGCAGGCCTGCCTGTGGCGGAGTGGAGGAGGAACAACGGCGCGACCTTCAGGAACAGTTGTCTGGTGGTGCCGAAGCGCAATGGCTCGCTTAACCCAGAGGTCAAACGAGCCGGTAAGACCTGCATCCGGATCGTTCCGACGTCGACCCGGGAAGGGGCGGTCGGCCCGGGGGTGAATATGCCGGTGCGGACTGCCATGCGGCGGCGTCTGGCATCCGGCTTTCCCGACGGGTGGGACCTCGAAATGATCCTTCTGACCAGGGAGAACGCAGTGGAGATGAGACGCACCGGCTCCGGCCGCACCTGGCGGGCGGCTCTCTGGATCGCGGTTGCCTGGGGCTGTCTGGCCGCCTACCCGGCGTCCGCCCAGACCAAGGTGATTCAGAACGGCTACATCAAAGCCACCGTGCAAGATAGCGATCACCGCTGGCAGATTGTCCGGGTGGAAGGCGATCCGCTGGAAACGCGGGATGACTCCCTCTTGATTACTCGGGCGGACTTCACCGCTAACAAGGTCACGCTCTGGGTGGAGTCTATCGCAGAGGAGGGGGGGGCGAGTACGGGTATCTTCGGAGGGAGTGGGGGCACCGTTGTCCTTCCACCGACCGTCACCCCCGATGGCCAGTCTGTCGTTTCCAGCTGGCGCTTCCCTGAGGATACTGAGAATTCAGAGGGGATCAATATCCTCGTCATCCAGAGGTTGACTCTGGTGCGGGACCTGGTTCGGCTGGAGTACCAGGTTCTTAACCAGGGTGCACGGCGCGTGATCGGCCTGCGAGTGGCGTTCGATCCTGCCGCCGACAGTAACAATCTGGTAACCAACCCGTTCCTGGTGCCGGAGGTGGGGCTCATCTCCCGCGAGCGTGAGTTCACGCGCGGGTTTATCCCGGACCAGTGGTTTGCCTTCTTTCCAGATCCGAGCCCGTACTCGTTCGTCCAGAATGTCTTGCGCGGGCTGGATACAACGCCGCCGGATCGCCTGGTGTTCGGTGGCTATACCCCGCTCATCGGCGGTACCGGCACTGGGGTAGGGCCGTTGCCCGATTGGGACTTCACACCCAACCCGGGGCAGAGCTTGCTCCTGCCGGAGGCGGCGGGAGGCAATGGCTCGGTGGGCCTTTACTGGCTTCCCCGCAATTTCCTCAGCGGACAAAGGCGCACATTCGTAACCTACCTGGGGGCGGGCGTAGCGGACCATAGCCGGAGCACGGACATCCTCGGCTCGGTGCAGGCGCTCTCGGTGCTGCCGCTCACTGATGGGCGGGCGACGCCGGACGGGTTCCGGTTGGATACCTGGGCAACCAACCTGCGGTCGGATCTTTCTATCCAGGACGTAGAGGCGATGCTCGAGCTGCCACAGCTGCCGCGGGTGGCTCCCTTACCCCCGGTGCCTATATTGGAGCTCGTTGAGTTGCCGGAGCCCCAGGAATTGCTCGTGCCCCTGGGGGACCTGGATCCTGCTGGCCAGGGGGTCTTCGAGCGAACGACGGACTGGCTGCTTAGACCCACCGGGGTCGCCTACGGCGATCAGCAAGTGAGTGTGATCCTCAGCCCAGGGCCGGTGCAGGTTAATCGGAACGTGGTCATCCCTCACGAGGACCGTGTTTTCCTGCAGAACGTGTATCGGATGATTACCATCCCCTATTCGTTCGTAGATGACACTCCGGAAGTGGCGCTCGGCCTGGATGCCGACAGCTTCCAGGCCGTTCGCTGGGACCCAGAGGGCCTGATGTATCGCGAGCTCGAGCATGTGCGGCCCGGGGAGAGCTTCTGGGTGCGGTTGCTGGGCGCCACGGGGCGTGTGGTGGAACTTCAGGATGCCACGCCAGTGGACATTCCCCCAGGCGAGGTGTTCTCTACAAGCGCAAGCCCCGGCTGGAACCAGATGGGCAATGCGAGCCCCTGGCCCGTAAACCTCCAGGATCTGAAAGTTGTCCGGCAGAGCACCGGGCAGATGGTCGATTTCGACACGGCGCTGCGCGTCGGATGGATCCGATCCAGTATCTGGCGTTTCGACCCGAACCAGCCCGGACTGGGCTACATACGGCTCTCCCGGACAGCCCGGCTTCAGCCTGGGGATGGTCTCTGGTTCTTCGTCAATTTCGACCTGTTCATTCTCTGGCCGCCGCCGACCGGGCCGGGTGTTACCTTCCGTCCACAATAAGCTGACCTGCCCGGAATGCGGGCCGGATCAGGAGGAGCAGAATGCAGACGATGCGAAACGCGTGGATAGTCGTTCTGGCCGTCCTTGCCGTCCTTGCCGGCGGCGCACCTGTGCAGGCGCAGGCTGAACCCCAACCTGAGCAGCCCGTCCGCGGCGATAGCGGCGTTCCCCCTCCGGGTACCGAAGCTGAAGCGGAGGCGCCTGTCCAACGATCCTTCCAGCCGCCGCCCCCGATCCGCTCTGGGGAACCGATTAGTGTGCTTGTCTTCCCCGCGGTCAACGCCGCCAAGACGGACGGGCAGGATCTAGCGGATTACCTCCTCCGCGAGGTGAAGTCTGGCATCGTTTTCTCCAACCGGTTCACGGTGGTCACCTACTCCCGACAGTCCTCGCTGGTCAGGCGCGCCCTCCAGTCCCGTATCCTGACCGAGGAGGAACTCGATGAGCTGAAGGACCCATCTACCGGGGAAATCGACGTGAACCAGGCGCGCACCATCGCCACGCGTCTCGGTATCCAATCGGTTCTGCTGGTGAGTATTGACGAAGTGCAGGTCAATCCGCAAGACAGTAGCACGAGCATCACCGCCACGGTGCAGCTACTGGCGTCCGAGACCGGCAACCCGATCTACCAGATTGCCGTGACCGGGAAAGCGACGCCGACTACAGGCCAGACGCCTGTGGAGGTGATGGAGCGGGCAGCGGCGGACGTGGCGCGGCAGGTACACGCGGAGATGGGCGTCCAACCTCCGCCCGCAGGGGTATCGGTGGGGACGCCGCCGCCTGCCAAACGCCATCGTGGTGGGCTGAAGGTCCCTCCCTGGCTGGGCGTTGCTCTATTCCTGACCGGCCTCGGGTCCGCCATCGTGGATTAACTTCGCACCCATTCAGGCCGTGCAGGCCGCCGTGGGAGTCCCCAGCGGTGCGCGGGACTCCCACGGCGGCCTGCGTGTCTGTGGTGTACGATACAACACGGTGATGCCCTGCGATCTGCCCGTTGATCCGGTAGCGGTAGAAGTATTCCGCCACTTGTTCGCCTCCGTCGCCGAGGAGATGGGGGTCGCGCTTGAGCGGACTGCCTATTCCCCCAACATCAAGGAGCGCCGCGACTACTCGTGCGCCCTCTTCGATGCCTCCGGGGCGCTGGTGGCCCAGGCGGCGCACATCCCGGTGCATCTGGGCGCCTTCCCCCAGATGATGGCCACCGTGGTTCCCTGCTTCGACTGGCGCCCGGGCGATGTGGTGGCGTGTAATGACCCGTTTGCCGGAGGAACCCACCTTCCCGACCTGAGCCTCATCACAGCAGTATTCGATCCGGAAAGTGGCCGCCGGTGCGGCTTTGTTGCCAACCGCGCCCACCACGCAGATATCGGAGGTGTATCCCCGGGCTCCATGGCCAGCACCACGGAGATCTACCAGGAGGGGGTGATCGTGCCGCCGCTGCGCCTGGTCGCGGAGGGCCGCATAAACGAGGACCTCATAGCGCTCTTTTGCCGCAACGTGCGCACGCCGCGGGAGCGCCGTGGGGATCTGCTAGCCCAGATGGCGGCCAACGAAACGGGCGTTCGCCGCTTCCAGGAAATCCTGCGCCGCTACGGCGCAGCGGAGGTGAAAAGGCGCGTGGCAGAGGCGCGCGCCGTCTCCGAACGCGCCGTTCGCGCCCTGTTACACGAGATCCCGCCAGGCGAGTACTGGTTCGAGGATGCCCTGGATGATGACGGCCACGGTAGCGGGTGGCTGCCGATACGGGTGACGGTGCGTGTTCACGGGGATCGAATCCTCTTCGACTTCACGGGGACTGCTCCCCAGCAGCGAGGATCGGTAAACGCCACGCTGGCAGTCACCCACAGCGCCGTCTATTACGTGGTCATCAGCCTGCTGTCCCAGGGACCGGAGGGCGTCCCACCGCTCAATCAGGGGTGTGTTGCGCCCATCCAGGTGGAGGCACCGCCAGGTTCGCTGGTGCACGCGCTGCCGCCCGCGGCGGTGGCCGCGGGGAACGTGGAAACGTCTCAGCGGATCGTGGACACCGTTTACGGGGCGCTTGCGCAGGCGCTTCCGGAGCGCGTGCCCGCCGCCAGCCAGGGGACCATGAACAACCTCGCCCTGGGCGGATCCCCGTTACTCGGGACTGCGGGGCGGCCCTGGGCCTATTACGAGACGGTCGGCGGCGGCGCGGGGGCCTCCGCCACCGCGGACGGGGCAAGTGGCATCCACTGCCATATGAGCAACACGCGCAACACCCCTGCCGAGGCGCTGGAGTACCACTACCCGCTCCGCCTGTGGCGCTACGCGATCCGGGATGGGTCCGGCGGGACGGGGCGTCGGCGGGGCGGAGACGGCCTGATTCGCGAGCTGGAAGTGCTGGAGGAGGCCACGGTGACCTTCCTTTCGGAGCGCCGTGCCCGCGGCCCGTATGGGCTCCAGGGCGGCGCGCCCGGCGCGCCCGGGCGGCAGGGAGTGAAACGGAGCCGCCGCTGGCGGCCTGGGCGGGCCAAGGAAACCCTGGCTCTGGCGGCTGGAGATCGTCTCCGTGTGGAAACACCCGGCGGCGGGGGATGGGGAGCGCCGTAGCCGCAGCGTTCAGCCCTGCCGGGTCGCAAAGCGACCTGTGGATCCTTCGGAAGCTACTCGTGCTCGCTGAAATACGTCTTTCCCGGGCGCCCGGTCTCCGCCGAGCGATTAGCGGTGAGCGTCACGTCCAGGGTGCGCACCCCCTCGTCGTAATCGCACAGAATCGGGCTCCGGTCTCCGGTGGCGACGGCGCGGATGAACGCCTGGTTGATGGAGAGGGTGTCACCCACGCTTTCGGGCTGCGGGGCTCCCTCGGGGGTCACACGCAGCTCGCGGGTGGTGTAGTGGAGCAGCGCGTTCTGAAGGATGAAATCCAGATCGCACTTCCCGCCTCCCTGGGTGAGGGCGCAGCTGGTGGTGACGGAGCCGATAGCCCCATTGGCGAACTGGAAGGTGGCAATCTGCACATCGGGGACGGTCACCGTGGGAGTGTGCGCCAGGGTGCGGTGGGCATAGCGCGCGTGGACTTCCACGATCTCCCCAACCAGGTAGCGCATCAGGTCTACCTGATGCGTGGTCATCTCCACCAGCTGGCCGCCGGACTGCGCCATTACCCGCCACCAGGGCATTGCCGGCAGACCGCCCCAGCGGCTTGCCACGGCCATGGCCACCGTCTTACCCTTCAGGTAACGGAGTGCGGCCTGAGTACTGGGCAGATGGCGAAGGACGTAGCCCGTGCAGGTGAGAATCCCCGCCTCCCGCACGGCGGCGCGGATCTCCAGCGCCTGCGCCAGCGAGAGGGTGACCGGCTTCTCCACGAACAGATGGATGCCGCGCGCGGCAGCGCGCAGTTCGATGTCATCGTGAGCGGGCGGGGGAACACAGACATAAAGCGCGTCTATCTCCACCTCGTCCAGCATGCGCCGATAATCCACAAAGGCGCGCCCGCCAAACTCCTGAGCGCGCGCCTGCGCTCGTTCAGCGACTACATCGCAGAGGGCGACGATCTCCGTCTCGGGGATCTCCTTCAATTGCTTCAGGTGGTGGTTGGCAATGCCGCCCGTACCCACGAACCCCAGTCGCACTTTCTCGAGCATAATGCCTCCTGCGGCGCGTCTTCCCCGGTGGACGGGCCGCACACCGAATTTCTGTTCGGCCACCGCCATGGGGCCTCCTTCCCCCGCGCGCCTATCGCGCCGATCTTCGGGAGAGCGGACGCCAGCCTGGAAAGCGCGGGTATCCAGCCCCTGTGCAGCCGCCAGAATGGCGGTCCCCCAGCGCGCCGGGCTTGACGGGCTGTCGCAGTCGGGATAATATTTAACTGATCTGGTCAATTAAGTAAGCTTTTCGCCGCTACGTGCTTATTGGATGCCTCTTTACTCCTGGAAAGTCGATTACGCCCTGCGCACCCTTCTGGACCTCTGCCAGCGGCCCGAGGGACAATCCGCACAGAGTCGCGATATCGCCGCTCGGCAGGACATTCCCGAGGCCTATCTCACCCAGCTGCTGGTGCGGTTGCGGCAGCGGGGCCTGGTGCGGAGCGTTCGGGGAGCGGCGGGGGGCTACCATCTCGGGCGGTCGCCCAGCCAGATTACTGTTGGCGACGTGGTGCGCATCTTCCACGATGAGGACCTGCTTGGACCGGGCCCCGATGTCCCCGCTCCTGAGGAGGGCAGCGTGGCCTGGGTGGTGCGGGATTTGCGTGCGCGACTTGAGGCTCCGGTGCGTACCATTCTGGAAGGGACCACACTGGCCGACCTGGAAGAACGCCGCCGCCACCTGGATGAGGCTCAAAGCCTGGCCCTTGGCATCTGACGGCAGCCGCCGTCACTCACTCACCGGTACGACCATGAAGATACACGACTCCATTATCGATACCATCGGCAACACGCCGCTCGTCCGCCTGCACCGCGTCGCGGAGGGCTGCGTGGCGGATGTAGTGGCCAAGTGCGAGTTCTTCAACCCGTTGGGGAGCGTGAAGGACCGCATTGGCGACTCAATGATCGCCGCTGCGGAGCGGGCGGGGAAGATTGGTCCCGATACCATCATCCTCGAGCCGACCAGTGGCAACACCGGTATCGCCCTGGCGTTCGTCTGCGCCTCCAAGGGCTACCGGTGCGTCCTGACCATGCCTGAAACGATGAGCCGCGAGCGGCAGGTGCTGCTCAAGGCGCTGGGCGCGGAGCTTATCCTGACCCCCGCCGCAGAGGGGATGGTGGGCGCGGTACGGCGCGCCGAGGAGATCGCCGCCCAGGATCCTCGCTACTTCATCCCGCAGCAGTTCAAGAACCCCGCAAACCCGGAAATCCACCGTCTGACCACGGCAGAGGAACTCTGGCGAGATACTGACGGTCAGATTGACGCCCTGGTGTCGGGCGTGGGCACTGGCGGGACGGTTACGGGCGTCGCGGAGTTGATCAAACCGCGGAAGCCCTCCTTCCGCGCCATCGCCGTTGAGCCCATCGCATCTGCTGTCCTCTCCGGAAAGCCCAGGGGCCCGCACCCGATTCAGGGCATTGGTGCGGGTTTCATCCCCGACGTGCTGCGGACCGACCTGCTGGATGAGATCATTACCGTGACGAATGAGGACGCCATCCAGATGACTCGCCGGCTGGCGCGAGAAGAGGGCATCCTGGCCGGTATCTCGTCGGGCGCGGCGGTGTGGGCGGCGACGCAGGTGGCCCGGCGGCCCGAGTTCAAAGGCAAGCTGGTAGTGGTTGTCCTTCCCAGCACGGGCGAGCGGTACCTGTCGACGCCGACGTTTGCCGAGCTGCCATAGTGGGCGTTACGCGTTGAGGTCGATAACATAACAGCGCCGTGATAGGGGCACGGCAGGCAATGGCACGCGGAGCACTGGGCCTGCGGATTGCGGTATTGGGGACGACCGGCTGGTTCCGCGTTCCGGGGTGCCCTCTGGGCACTGCGTGCCGTGTTGGGGAGGGCATTGGGCGTCGGGTGCTCGGGGGTGGGTGTTCCGGCCTTCAGGCCCGGCTGCGCCCACGCACTTGCCCACCCATACTCCGTCCCCCCCCTCTCTCGCGCCTGGATACCAGAACGCTGACGATCTGGAACGGTCTCGGGTCCATTGTGGGCCGCAGTGCGACGAGGTAGGAAGGCTGTGGAATCACACCTGATTGCCCCCCACGGGGGCACGCTGGTCCAACGTGTGGCTGCGCCGGAGGCGGCGCGGGAATGGGAAGCGCGGGCGGCGACTCTGCCCCGTATCATTCTGACCAACCGCGAAGTCTCCGACGTGGAAATGTTGATGATGGGGGCGTTGAGCCCGTTGACCGGGTTCATGGGCCACACCGCTTACCGCTCGGTCCTGGAGACTTACCATCTGCCGGATGGGCTGCCGTGGACGGTCCCGATCACTCTGGCGCCGCGAGAAGGTGCGGATGACCTGACCGAAGGCCAGGATGTGGTACTGCTCCACGAAGATGGCCGCACGCCGCTCGCTATTCTCCACCTGCAGGAGAAGTATCCTTATTCCAAAGAGGAAGAAGCGCGGGTGGTATACCGCACCGCCGATGCCGCTCACCCGGGTGTGGCCGCCGTGTACGAGCAGGGGGAGGTCGCCCTCGCGGGCGAGATTACCGGCCTGCGGCTACCGCCCCACGCGGACTTTCTGGATTACCGCCTGACCCCGGCGCAGACGCGGGCGGAGTTCGCGCGGCGTGGTTGGCGCACAGTGGTAGGCTTCCAGACCCGCAATCCCGTCCATCGCGCCCACGAGTACATCCAGAAGTGCGCGCTGGAGATCTGTGACGGCCTGCTGCTCCATCCGCTTGTGGGGGCTACCAAGGGGGACGACATTCCGGCGGACGTGCGCATGCGCTGCTACGAGGTGCTCCTCGAGAACTACTACCCGAGCAATCGGGTGGTGCTCTCCGTCAACCCGGCGGCGATGCGCTACGCCGGCCCTGCGGAAGCAATCTTCCACGCCATCGTCCGCAAGAACTATGGCTGCAGCCATTTCATTGTCGGACGAGATCACGCGGGGGTGGGGAGTTACTACGGCACCTACGATGCGCAACGATTCTTCGACAAGTTTGACGCACAGCGACTGGGGATCACGCCCCTGAAATTCGAGCATACCTTCTACTGCCGGAAGTGCGCGGGGATGGCAAGCCGCAAGACCTGCGCCCACGACGCCAGCGAGCACGTGAGCCTTTCCGGAACGCGCGTGCGGGAGATGCTCCGGCGAGGCGAGATTCCGCCCGGAGAGTTCAGCCGGCCGGAAGTTGCCGCGGTGCTCATTGCCGCCATGCGGAATGGGAATCGGACATAGCTGCTGCCCGGGTGGACGTCCCCCGACAGCTTTCGGGGCCGAGGCGTTGCCCGCATACCATTAAACGCAACCCGCTGCCATTGGCAACACTCCTGGCACGGTTACCGCCAGCAGGGATGCCGCAGTCTTTAGTGTAGGAAGAGCAGTGGATGGCCTGGGAAGCCTGGTTCACCCTTGCAGTCGTCCTGACGGTGTTTGTGAGCATGGTCAGGGACTGGGGCCCACCGGATGTGGTGCTCCTGGCCGGGGCCATCGCGGTAGCGCTTGCGGGGATTATCACGCCGGAGGAGGCCTTCAGCGGGTTCGCCAATGAGGGGGTGCTCACCGTAGGGGCATTGTTCATCGTGGTGATGGGGCTCCGCGAGACGGGAGCGCTGGACACCCTCGGCGGGCGGATGCTGGGCAAGGCGAAAACGGAACGCGCCGCGCTCCTGGGCATGGCCACGCGGGTCACCTTCCTGTCGGCGTTCCTAAACAACACGCCGATTGTCGCGATGATGATCCCCGTCGTGACGGATTGGTGCCGGAAGCACCGCGTCTCCCCATCCCGGCTACTGATCCCGCTCTCCCAGTTTACCGTGCTGGGCGGAGTGTGCACCTTGATTGGCACGAGCACGAACCTGGTCGTCAATGGTCTCGTACTACAAGCCCGGGCCTCCCAAAATGGTCCGCGCCTGGACCCCTTCTGGTTGTTCGAAATCACGCCGCTCGGCCTGATATGCGCGGCGCTCGGGACGGCCTACATCCTGCTCGTGGGCCGCAGGCTGCTGCCGGATCGGAAGGATCTGATTGAGCAGCTGGGGGAGTCGGCGCGCGAGTACCTCGTCGATGTCGTCATTCAACCTGGCTGCCGCCTGGCCGGGCAATCTGTGGCCGAGGCTGGCCTGCGACATCTACCAGGACTCTTCCTGGTTGCCATCACCCGCAACGGGCAGTATATCGCACCTGTAGCCCCCGATGAGACGCTGCGGACAGAAGATCGCCTTACGTTTACCGGCGTCGTGAGCTCGATCGTTGACCTGGAGAGGACCCCCGGGCTGGTGCCGGCCGCGGACGATGCGTATGAAACGCGCGTGGTCCATCGTCGCCAGCAGCGCCTGTGTGAGGCCGTGATCTCTCCCGTCTCGCCCCTGATTGGCAAGACCATTCGCGACGCCGATTTCCGCGCCCTCTATAACGCCGCCGTCGTGGCGGTACATCGCGGCGGCGCCCGCCTCACCGGTCGCATCGGTGACATCGTTCTGCACGTCGGAGATACGCTGCTGCTTCAGACGGGCGTTCACTTCGCGAGAGCGCACCGTAATAACCCCGACTTTATGCTCGTTAGCAGCCTGGACGAGGCTCGTCCCGTGCGCCACGACCGGGCGCCCCTGGCCCTGGCGCTGCTGGTGCTTCTGGTAGGGCTGATGGTTTCCGGAGTGGTAAGCGTGGTGATGGCGGCCTTCCTGGTGGCCGTGCTGATGATTGCCACGCGCTGCATTTCCGCTTCCGACGCACTGGCAGTGGTCGATTGGCAAACGCTCGTGAGTATCGCTGCCGACTTCGGACTGGGCAAGGCGCTGGCGAAGTCAGGCGCTGCAGAGATGGTGGCCGGGCTGGTGGTGCACGCCACGGGATCGCTCGGGCCCATCGCCGCGCTCGCCGCCATCTATCTGGTTACCATGGTGTTCACCGAGGCGATTACCAACAACGCCGCCGCGGCGCTGATGTTTCCTCTGGCAATTGCCGCTGCCGGGCATCTCCACGTCAGCCCACGGCCATTTGTTGTGGGCATCATGTTTGCCGCCTCACTGGCTTTCGCCACGCCCATCGGCTACCAGACGAACATGATGGTCTACGGCCCCGGCGGCTATCGTTTCCTGGACTTCACGCGTGTGGGGCTGCCGCTGAATCTGATCTTGTGGGTGGCCGCCGTCCTGTTCATCCCGATGCTCTGGCCGTTCTGATGGTAACCGCGCTACCGGCCGCTCCCTGGCATCCGTGGTTCTATCGCCGTGTTCAACGCTCCTATACCGAACGCCCAATGCCTGCGGTTCAAGCCCCAAGACCCACGTCCGGTCAATCCCTCCCCGCCAGGGAGAGGTCCGCGTGCCGTTTCAGGTAGGCCGCGGCCGCCTCGGGCGTGCTCTGTTCAGTGATCACCGCCGTGGCGGCTTCCCGGATCTGATCCCGCACCAGCTGCATTCGCGGCAGCGGTGGTTCCGACCGCGCGTAGCGCAGCGCCGCGTAGATCGCCCGGGCGCGCGGGTTGGTGGCGTAGAACTGCTGCAGCGCCGGGGTTTTCAGGGCGGACTTTCGCACCGGCAGGTAGCCGGTCTTCATCGCCCACTCCGCGGTCACTTCCGTGGACGTGAAATAGCGGATGAACCGCCAGGCGCGTCGCTCCCGTTCGGGATCGGTCCTAAACACGCACACATTGGGGCCGTAGAGGACAGTGACTGGGGCTACTCCTTCAGCGTGGGGCGGAAGGGCGGCGCCCCACTCGAAGCGGTCGCCGATCCTCTGCTCCAGCGCGCCCCGTGCGGAGCTGCTGGCAATGGCGAACGCCACCCGCTGGCTCTGGAAGGCGTTGGTGACGTCATCGCCGCTCATCTGGGAGGCGAGACCGGATTCCGTCAGCCGGCGCAGCAGGGCGAAGGTGCGGATGGTGGGTCGTTGGTCGTAGAGGGTTTGCTTCTCCTCCGCATCGACGATCTGCCCACCGTGGGAGAAGATCATCCCGTGGAGGGTAGAGGGATCGAGCTCTAGCGCGTAGGCAGGGCCCTTCACGATGGCCCGCACCGCACGGCACTGCGCCTCGAATGCGCGCCACGTCTGCGGCGGGCGTTCATATCCTGCCTGCCGCAGCAGCGTGCGGTTGTAGTACATCACCAGCACGCTCTTTGTGAACGGGAAGGAGAGCAGCTGGTTGCCAAAACGGGAGAAGCGGTTGCTCCACAGGAAAATCTCCACGAAATCCGCCTGCTCTGCCGGAGAGAGGCCGGTTTCGGGGTCTGCCACCAGGTCGTCCAGAGAACGGACGATGCCCGCCTCCCAGTAGTCCGGCACCTGGTTTTCGTAGACAGTGGCGAGTGCCGGCCACGAGCCGGTCTGCGCGGTGACAATGATCTTGCGGTTCAGGTCTTCATAGCTGCCGTAGGAGTCCGGGCGGATCGGCAGGCCCGGTTCGGCATCGTTGAACCGGCGGACGATCTCTTCCAGGACTTTTTGCTGCTGCCCGCGGCGCGTGTGCCACAGTTCAATGCGGCTCGGCTGCGCGCGCACGGCGCACCCGGAGGATACCAGCGTCGCCAGCAGCCCCACCGTCAGAGCCAGATTACCACCCATCCTGCGTATCATCGTCCGAATGATCCGGCACGGCAGGTCCGAGATCGCCTTGCCAATCGTACGCCGGCTTCTGCACCTGCTCCCAAGCCGCAGCCGTTCGAGTAGGCGCAGGAAGAGGAGCAAGCGTAAGAAGCCGGGGGCCAGGAAGGTTGCCGGGATACTCAGCCCTTGATCCCCGCCGAGACGCCCTCCACGAACGTCCGCTGGGCGACCAGAAAGAGCGCCAGCACGGGCAGCATAGCAATCGTCGAGGCGGCCATCAGCAGGTGGGGCTCCGTGCCTTCCTGCTGCAGAAAGACCGAGAGCCCGAACTCGATGGTGCGCATCTCCCGCGATTGAGTCACCAGCAGCGGCCACAGGAGCGAGTTCCAGCTGCCGAGGAACGCGAACAGTCCCGCCGTTGCCAGGGCCGGCCCGGCCAGCGGTCGGCCGATCCGCCAGAGGAACTGCAGATGGCTGCAGCCATCCAGCTGCGCCGCCTCGAAGAAATCTGGCGGTAACGTGCGGAAGAACTGCGTGAGCAGGAAGACGGCGAATACATTCGCGCTCCAGGGAGCAATGAGCGCCGCGTAGTGGTCGTACCAGCCCAGCCTGGCGACGGTGACAAAGTTCGGGATCATGATAACCTCGAAGGGGATCATCATGGTCGCCAGGTACAGGGCGAATAGCACCCGCTTGCCAGGGAACTCCAGACTGCCGAACGCATAGCCCGCCAGCAGCGCGGTGGTCATCACCACCAGAGTGACGATGCTCGCCACCAAGCCGGTGTTCAGAAAGTATTGCCCGAACAGGGGATCGCGCTGCCAGGCCTCGCGGAAATTGCTCCACTGCGGGGAGGAGGGCAGCAGCGTGGGTGGAAAGGCACTGGCTTCCGCAAGCGTCTTCAGCGCCGTGAGCACCATCCACAGGAACGGAAACGCCACCGCCACGCCGGCCAGGGCCACGAAGACCTGAACCACTGCCTTCCCAGAGCGCCATTGCCTTAATCGGTGTCTGTCCGTCGTAACGGCCATTGGTCTCAAGCACAGTGTTGGCACGCCAGAGCGTGGGTACGTTTCCCCGTGGAAACGCTTCTACTACCTCCGCAGGCCCTTTCGGGCGCTCCCATTTCCCCATCCCCCGTGCTCCGGCACTCCGCGTTCCTAGCGCCTTCTATCCGTAATGCACCCGGCGCCCGAGAACACGGAACTGGAGCAGCGTGAGCGCCAGGATAATCAGGAACAGGATTACCGCCACCGCGGACGCATAGCCGATACGATGGGCATCCCAGAACTTGGCGTAAAGATACATCGTCACATTTCGGGTGCTGCCCAGCGGGCCGCCGCGATGATCGACGCTGAGTACGTAAATCTGCGTGAACGTCTGGAAGGTACGGATCACGAACACAATGAGCAGGAAGAAGAGCGTCGGCGAGAGGAGGGGGACTTTTACGCGGCGGAGCAGGGCCCAGCCGCGCGCCCCATCCAGCCGCGCCGCCTCCAGCACCTCCTCAGGGATGGCCGCCATCCCGGCGAGGAGCACCACCACTGCGAATCCCAGACTGTGCCAGACGGCTACGGTGATCATGCACACCAGCGCCAGGCTCGGACCACCAGCCCAGTCCGGTATCGCCCAGCCCAGATGCTCGCCCATCACCTCGAACACGCCCCGCGGCTCCTCCAACCAGCCAAACGGCGCGATCCCCACCCACGATAGCACCCCGTTGGCGAGCCCGAAATCCTTATTGAAGATCCACGACCAGACTGCCGCCGCCGCCACCGGCGAGACCACGTAGGGGATGAAGAACAGACTGCGATAGAAGGCCGCCGCTGCCAGTCGCCGGTGAAGCAGGTCGGCGAACAGGTAGGCAAGCGCGATGGTAATCGGGACAGTGCCCGCCACATAGTAGAGTGTGATCGCCAGAGAGCGCCAGAATTCCGGTGAATCCTGCAGGGCGCGCGCGTAATTGGCCAAGCCAATGAATGGGCCGGCAACAATCCCCCAGTCGCGCAGGCTGATGTGCACCGCCGCAAGCAGCGGGTAGAATCCGAAGCCTCCGATGATCACCGCGCTGGGCGCCAGGAGCAGGTAGGCGAGTGCCGCTTCGGAGTGCCGCCGGCGGGCGCTCATCCTCATCGCTTTGCCGCCGGCGTTAACCTGATCTACCTGCTGCGTAGAGGTCATCCGTCTATCGATATGGGCTTCCCGCCCGCGGGGAAAGCGGAGCGTGGGAATATGGGCGTTAGGCGGTGAGCTCGGGTATGCCGAGGCTCAACGCTGAATATCAGGCCCCATCCCTATCCTATCCTCACTCTTCCTCTGCTTCCCCCACGTGCTCGCAGGGGGCGTGAGATAGTTCCTTCTCCTCGTCGCGCTCCCCTGCGGCGTGCCGGACTTCACGAGCCGTTGCCGACTCCAGGCAGACGCGCTATACTGGTGCTGGCTGGGAATCAGGGGCCAGCCCGCTTGCCTCGCGGTCCTATCAGCAGAATCGCGGGTGGCTGTCCTGGGTACGCTAGCGGCCGGCGGTGATCATGGCGCCGCCGGAAACGGCTGCCGATAATTGCCTTGTCGTCCGGGCCGCTGCCAGTCCATCCCTGCAGCAGCGGACGACCGACGGATCTATTCCAGATGCCAGTCGTTTCCCTTACCCGTCTATTGATCCCCGTACCGGTCTCCCTGCCAGCGCTGCGCCGTTATGTACTGGTTGGTCGGCAACTGGCCCGGCAGTCCGGTTGCCTGGGCTGGCAGACCTATCGCGGTATCTACCACACAGACCAGGTGTTTGCCGTTTCCTACTGGCAGCGCCAACCTCCCGATATGCAAGGTGTCATCGGGGAAGAGCTGCTGGCGGCGGTGGATCTCTCCGCTACCCTTCCCCGCTGGTTTGAAGCCAGCTTCGGGTGCGAGACGACTCCCGCCAGCCTGGTCCGATTCTCGCGCGTCCCCTCCGGTGCTGGTGCAGAGCAAGAAGCGCGCGACAAGGACACGGCATTGCGCTCGATGGCGGCGCCCGGGTCCCTGCGCGTCCGTCTCGCGCGGAACGTGGCGCGCTCCGTTTACCTCTGCGCCATCGACTTCGATACGGATGATGCGCTCTGGGCGTTCCTCGAGAGCCCGCTGCGGCGCGCCTGGACGGAGAAGGCGCTGGCGGCAGGCGAGGAGGAAACCTGGGCGATCAACCTGCCGCGGCTTGATTTTACCCCTCGTCCCCAGGGTCTTGGGCCCCTGGAAATCCCTGCGTCGCGCACGGAAACGCGGTTCGGGCCCCTCAACATTGTGCTTGAACAGCATGGACGTCCGGGCAGCGTGGGGACCGCCGCCGTGCGTGCGCACGGCCAGCTGGATCGGCGCGGAGTACCGCGCCTGGAGCGGGTGTGCCGCACCCTCGCGGCGAATGGCTGTCGCTCGCTGCTGCTTGATATCTCCGAGCTGCGCGTCGTCCCCGAGGCGATGGCGGACCTCCTGCGCATGGTCCGCGAACTCAAGCAGGTGGTGGATCGGCTGGAGTTGGTGGACAACGCGCAGCGATTCCGCCACGTGACGCGGATGGCTCACCTGGAGCAGTCCTTGCGTAGCATAGGGTTTGCTCTACCCCAATCCGTGTTCCCCCGCACACGGCGCCACAGCCGCTGAGCGCGCCGGAGAACCTCGCCCCTCTTCGGGTTCCGATGGTTCATGTCCCGTCTCGAAGGTGTGCGCTGCGCTCCGGCCGAACGCTGACGCAGAACGCAGAAGGCTTGGGGAGGAGGATAATGCGAATCACCGATGTGCGCACTGCGGAGGTGCTCGGCCACGGCTACTCCACGTTCGTGCGGATCTACACGGATGAGGGACTGTTCGGGACGGGGGAGTGCATCCACGGCGGCGCGGGTTGCCCCCGGCTGGTGGCGACGATGACAGAGCTGCTGCGCGGCGAGGACCCGCGCGACGTGGAACCGCTGTTCGAGAGAATCCGGCGGCGGTACCTGTTCGAAGGAGCCCTGGCCGGCAACGTGGTCACCGCCCTCGCCGGCATCGAGATCGCCCTGTGGGACCTGGCGGGCAAGGCTCTGGGAGCACCGGTCTATCGTCTGCTCGGCGGCCGGTATCGGGACCGCATCCGCCTCTACTGCGATTGCCACGGCGGCAAAGAGGATACTCCCGCCTCGCACGCGGAGCAGGCGCTCGCCGCCGCGGCTCTAGGCTTCACCGCCCTCAAGTTCGACGTCGATGACCTAACCCATCCCGCCAAGGCCGACCGCTGGAACCATACCCTGAACGCACGCGAGATGGCCTCTATGGTGGAGAAAGTCGCGGCGGTGCGGGAGGCGGTGGGGCCGTCGATCGACCTGGCAATCGATATGCACGGCCGCTACGATACCCACAGCGCCATCCGCCTGGCGCGCGCCCTGGAGCCGTTCGAGCTGATGTGGCTGGAGGAACCGGTGCCGCCCGAGAACGTTGACGCTATGCGAGAGGTGAAGCGCTGCTCGCCGGTGCCTATCTGCGCGGGGGAAAACCTGTTCCTGCGCTGGGGATTCCGCGATCTGCTGGAGAAGCAGGCGGTAGACATTATCATGCCGGACCTGCCCAAGTGCGGCGGCCTGGCGGAGGGCAAGAAGATCGCGGGCATGGCGGAGCTGTACTACATCCCCATTGCCCCGCACAACGTGTGCGGGCCGCTGGGCACCCTTGCCTCCTGCCACGCCGGCGCGGCCATCCCGAATTTCCTGGTCCTGGAGTGGCACTGGCTGGAGCGGCCGTATTGGAACGACCTGTTGATCGTCGACGCGCCGCTCATTCAGAACGGCGCCATCCGCGTGCCGGATCGGCCTGGCCTGGGATACGAACTGAACGAAGACGTGGCGCAGCATTACTTGCGGCCGGGGACAACTCTGTTTGGCGAGGCATAGGGCAAGAAGGCGAGGAAGCGAGCAGACAGGTAGATACGGGTAGATACGGCAGGTGTCGGTGCATTCGTTGGTTCGTTTTCGCCTTTCCCCGTTCTTCCCACGGAGGGAGGCATAATCAAGCGCCAGCCAGAGCTGCTGGCTGCGGATGAGCCGGAGGTCCCACCAGCGGAAGCAGCACGAGCGCCTGGCTAGGAATCCACCTCGACCACCGGGTCGTCCCCCAGCCCTTGTCTGGTTGGTCACAGGGCGCTGAGTTTTTTGGTTGACAGACCGGATGGATGGTGTTATACAATAGTCGAGTAATCCGATAGGGTAACTGGACTTTCGCCTGTGGTGCTATCGAGTCGGGGAAAATACGCCACCCGCGCACTCCTGGATCTTAGCCTTCGCTACGAGGAAGGCCCGGTACAGATCCAGGACATTGCCGAGCGACAGCTGATACCGGCCAAGTACCTGGAGCAGATTCTGCTCGCCCTGAAGCGATTCGGGTTTGTGCGCAGCCGGAAGGGTCCCGGAGGCGGTTACTTCCTGGCGAAGCCACCCCATGCCATCACGCTCGGAGCAGTGGTGCGGGCGATGGACGGTCCGCTGGCTCCCATCAGCTGCGTAAGCGTATCGGGTTACATGGAATGCGGTTGTCCGACGCCCGAATCCTGCGGGCTTCGGACCGTCTGGAAGGAAGCGCGGGATGCGCTCGCCGCCGTGTTGGACAACACCACTTTCGCCGACATCCGGGATCAGCACCGGAAACTGGGGGCGGAGTGGGTACAGGTCCTTGACTACACGATCTAGCAGGCACGCCGATGAATGACAAGCCGAGCCAGCGCTCGCATTCGGCGCAAGCACCCTCCGCGATCCCCCTGGAAGCCATTCAGGAGGCGGTGGAGAGTATCCGGTATGGTGTGGTCCAGCTCATCATCCAGGATGGGCGCGTCATCCAGATCGACAAAACGGAGAAAATCCGTCTGGCCTGATTAGCCATCCAACCTATCACCAGGCTGACCAGTCAACTGGAGGCCAGGAGCACCCTCGTGAAGGGGCGCTTCTGGCCTTTCACTTTTTGTAGCAGGTGAAGGCAGATGCGCCGAGGTGCGGACGCAGAGTCCGGTAACGGAGCTGACGATGAGCAAACTGCGAAGATGGAGGTATCTGGCGTTTCCAGCAGCAGGCCTGGCCGTACTCGGCGCTCTGGCGCTGGGAGTTGGCGGGCAGTCGCCGGGCCCGGCGGCGGGGCAGCAGCGCCTGCGTCTGGCCTATTTCCCAAACGTAACGCACGCACCGGCGGTGGCCGGGGTTGCGCGCGGGGAGCTCCAGCGCGGGCTGCCCGCGGGGGTCGTGTTGGATCCGAAGGTGTTCAACGCCGGGCCGGCGGAAATGGAGGCCTTGCTGGCCGGCGAAGTGGATGTGGGCTACGTGGGCCCCAGCCCGGCCATCAACACCTACCTGAAGTCCGATGGTAGGGCGTTGCGCCTCCTGGCTGGCGCGTGCAGCGGCGGAGCGGCGCTGGTGGCCCGTGCCGATGTGGGTATCGCCGGTATTCGGGATCTGGATGGCAAGCGGGTGGCTGTCCCGCAGCTGGGCGGCACGCAGGATGTCTCGGCCCGGCATTTCCTGGCGCAGAACGGGCTCCGCCCGCGCGAGAAGGGGGGTACGGTGGAAGTCGTCCCAATCACGAATCCCGACATCCTGTCCCTCTTCGTCAGGCGCCAGCTGGACGCAGCGTGGGTCCCTGAGCCCTGGGCCGCCCGGCTGGTAAAGGAGGCCGGGGCGCGCCTGGTGGTGGATGAGCGAGATCTGTGGCCGGGGCGGCAATTCACCACCACGGTGGTGGTCGTACGGACCGCTTTCCTGGAGCAACACGCGCCGCTTGTCGAGGCGCTGCTTCAGGGACACCTGCACAGCATCGACTGGCTGCAGCAGCATCCGGACGAGGGGCAGACGGTGGTCAATGCGGAACTAAAGCGTCTGACCAGCAAGGAGCTGCCTGCGGAAGTCCTGCGAGAGGCCTGGAGCCGGGTCGAATTCACTGCTGATCCGAACCGCAGCAGTATCGAGTCTTTCGTACGTGCGGCGGCGGATGCCGGTTACCTGCCACAGCAGCCGCTGGATGTGGCGGGGCTGTTCCATCTTCATCCTCTTGAGCGTGCCCGCCGCACCCTGGCGGCGGCCCGATAGGAGTTGGAAATGGCGAAATTGTCCGTCCGCGCTGTCAGCAAGAAGTTCTACGGGAGCAGTGGCGAGGTGCAGGCACTACTCGACGTGTGGCTGGATGTGGAGGACGGGGAGTTCCTCGTTCTCGTGGGGCCATCCGGCTGCGGCAAGTCCACACTGCTGAACGTGGTCGCCGGGCTGGACCTGCCGGACACCGGCGAAGTGCTGGAAGATGGCCGACCGGTGTCACGTCCCGGCCGGGATCGCAGTGTCGTGTTCCAGGAGGGCGCCCTGTTTCCCTGGCTGACGGCCCAGAAGAATGTGGAGTTCCCGCTGAAGCAGATGGGGTTGCGCGCCAGGGAACGGGCGGAACGAGCGAGGTACTATCTCCACCTGGTCCACCTCTCACGCTTTCGCGACAGCTACCTGCACGAACTGTCCGGCGGGATGCGCCAGCGAGTGGCCATTGCCCGAGCCCTGGCCGTGGACCCCGAGGTGCTATTGATGGACGAACCGTTCGCGGCTCTGGATGCGCAAACGCGGGAGGACCTCTACGAGCAGCTTGCAGAGCTCTGGCAACGCACAGGCAAGACCATTATGTTCGTGACCCATAACGTGCGAGAGGCGGTCTGCCTGGGAGACCGGGTGGTGCTGTTCTCCGCCCGCCCCGGACGTGTGCGAGCGGCGTTCGACGTATCCCTTGCCCGCCCGCGCTTCATCGACGATGTAGATGTGGCGCGCCTGGCCCGGCAGATCTCTCTGGCGATGAAAGAGGACCGGAGACGTATTCGCGAGGAGGAGTACGATGTGGACTGGCATGCTGCGGCGGGCGCTCTTCTTCATGGCGTTGATCGCGTTCTGGGAGATCCTCTGTAGATTGGGCATCTGGGAGCCGACTTTATTTCCCTCTCCGTGGCGGGTAGCGCAGACACTCTGGCGCACGCTGGCGGACCGATCGCTCCTCCTCGCCACGGGCGTCAGCCTGAGACGCATTCTGGTGGGCTACCTTCTGGCGCAGACGCTGGGCGTCGTGCTGGGTGTTCTGCTGGCACGGTTGCGATGGCTGGAGGAAACCGTCGGCTCGCTGGTGCTGGGCCTCCAGACGCTGCCGAGCGTCTGCTGGCTCCCGCTGGCCCTGCTCTGGTTCGGGCTGAACGACCGCGCCATCCTGTTTGTGGTGGTAATGGGGGCGCTACTGGCGGTCACCGTGTCCGTGCATGACGGTGTCAAGAACGTGCCGCCGGTCTATCTGCGGGCCGCGCGCACGATGGGGACCGGCCCGGTGGCGCTGTATACCGAGGTGTTGCTTCCCGCTTCTCTACCGGCCATCCTTACGGGCGCCAAGTTGGGGTGGTCTTTCGCCTGGCGGTCCCTGATGGCCGGAGAGCTGCTGTTTGTCAGTTTGGGCCTCGGCCACATGCTGATGATGGGACGCGAACTCGCGGACATGAGCCAGGTAGTGGCGGTGATGCTCGTCATTATCCTTCTGGGGTTGCTTGCGGATCGGGCCATTTTCGGGGTACTGGCGGCCCGGGTTCGGGAGCGGTGGGGTCTGGCTCACCCTTGAGGGGATTTGACAGGTACGGCTGACTCGTCAACGAGAGGCCCTGCGTCCGGAGGATGCGGGGCCTCGCTGTGTTTGGAGATGCCTGATGGCTGGCTTCCACTTTTCCGCAGCGCTGCGGCTCTGCTGGACCGGAATACGAACCTGGAGTTCATGCATCTGTTGCGGCGACCCCCGGCAGGGCCCGCGGCCGGGGGTCGTTTTGCCAGGCCCATCGTCGACTTCACAGAGGATGCGTTTCAAGAGAGGAGAAAATCGGTGCATCCAAACTATTCACATGCAAAGGGGTTCACCCTGGTCGAACTGCTCGTGGTGATAGCGATCATCGCCATTCTGGTGGGGATCCTGTTTCCTGTGTTCGCCCAGGCTCGTGAGGCCGGCCGGAAGACGGCCTGTCTTTCAAACGTGCGGCATCTGGGCACGGCCTACATGATGTATCTCCAGGACAACGACGAGACGTTCCCGCCCCATGTAACGGAGCGAACAGCCCCACCCGGCACGCCCGACACCTATGAGGCCCGCGCTCCGTATAGCTACAAGACGAAGCTGTGGCCCTACATCCATGAACTGAATATCTTCAAGTGCCCTTCTGCACCCGCCTGGCCTCCGGCTGGCCCGCGTATGTGGTTCACGACAGATTACGGCAACAACCACAACGAGGCGAATCTACCCGGAGCCAATGCGCAGGCGTGGTATCAAGCTAATCCTGACTTCGGGTTCAACGAAACGACCAAGCTGGGCAGCATCACCTATCCGGCGCGATTCATCCTCATCGGCGATGCAGGACGCGCCAGCGGCCTGCCATCGCGCGGCGGGCTGTATCCCCAGCCGTGGGCCTTTGATGACGCTGCTCTGCCAGACTATCGGCAGCAAGCTCGCTTCCTGCCACGGCATCAGGGAGGCGGCAACATCGCCTATGCGGATGGCCACGCGGCCTGGAGGAAACCAGAACAGACCTGGCGCTCCTATGAGGATAACGAGTGGCGCCGCAATCCGACGTTCGTGGTCCGCTGACCCCCAACCAGTCACTTCAACCGTGACATACCGCTACCTGAAGTGCCCCGGTGGACCATGTGCACCCACCGGGGCACTGCCCACCCCATCCCCTGGGCGGCGCTCGCCGGAGCCTCTCCAGGTGCTTGCCGTACAGGACTGCCCTACGGCGGCGCAGAAATCTGCCGCGCCACGCGGGACAGCGGATGGCCCTTGGCGCGGATTTCCAGGGTATTGAACCACCCGAACGGCGTGCGCGTCACCTCGTAGCCGGCGGCGCGCAGGGCAGCGGCGGTGTCGTCCAGCACCCGCACCGCCACTTCAGGGCGGGCCAGTTGGGCAAACAGGTGCGCGAAGCTATGCAGAACCAGCCGCTTCGCTCCCACCCGCCGCGCCAGGTCCACCAGCTCGCGTGCCGCCTGCTCTGCCACCGCCTCTGGGGCGTCCTCATCCGCCTTCTCCACGCTGGCCAGCACCAGGAGGCCGTCGTGCATCTCGGTGGCCCGGTCCGTAAACGGCTCCACCAGCGGCGAGCGGCCCTTCTCGGTGATCTCGCTGCGGAAATAGTCAACGTGCCAGATCAGAACGCGCATCGTGGTTGTTGGCCGCCGAGGGAACGCAAGAGAGAAAGGGAGAATGGCTGAGTGGAGGAAAGAGAGAAAGAAAGAGCGCGCGTTTCCTCTGCCCCCGTATTCCGCCATGCGCGGCCCTGGATGAAACCGATCAACTTTGCCCTGCAGGGCTGTACCCGCACTCCCAGATGCTCCTTACCACCCTCCGGTTCCTTCCCGGGGTGAAGCGCATCTGGCTCTGATACCCGGCGGACAACGGGGGGCTGGCACGCACTGCGCGCCTCACCCACCAGTATCAGTGGTGGCACTTCGGTAACATCAGCCATAAGACGGCGAGGAAGAAATCATGCCAATACGGGTCTCTATCTTCTCTGACGAGGTATCTGCGGACTTCAAGGAAGCGGTCCGGCTGTCCGCGGAGGCAGGCGCCACCGGACTGGAACTCCGGGGCCATATGTTCGGTAAGTCGATCGCCGCGATTGATAATAACGACGTGGCGCGAATCAAGGACCTCTGTGCATCCTATGGGGCGCAAGTGGCGGTCATCGGTTCGCCGGTGGGCAAATGCGATATGACCGACCCGGAGGAGTGCCGGCAGCACCAGGTTCTTTTCCGGCGTATGGTCGAGCTGGCACACGCCTTCGATACGCGGCTGATCCGCGGGTTCGCCCTCTGGCACCCGGACGGGGAGCGAGCCCTCGAACAAGTCCGCCCCAATCTCGACGAGCACCTGCCCCGGATCGTTGCCTTCCTACAACCTATTATTCAGGTGGCAGAGATCGAGGGCGTTCGCTTCTGCCTGGAGACAGAAGGCACCACCATGGTCGGCACCTGTGCGGAAGCCCGTAAGGTAATGGACGCTCTGGGGAACCTGCCGGCGCTGGGGGTCGCCTGGGACATAAACAACGGTCTCTCCTGTGGTGAGAGCCCGTATCCCGAAGGTTATGAGCTGATCCGGCACAAGGTGTATCACGTCCACGTGAAGCCGAACGCGGAGAAGTCTCTTTCCACTGTCGGAGATTCCGGCCTGACGTATGAGCAGCTGCTGACCGCTCTGCGGAAGGATGGCTACGACGGATGGGCCAGCATTGAACACTGGGGCGAGCCAGAGCATATGTTGAAAGGCGTGCGTGAACTCATCCAAGTGCTCCAGCGTGTCAGCCTCTCGTGTGCAGGTGACCAGGAATAGTAGCCTCAATTACTACCACTATCATCGCCCGACTACGAATAAGAGGGTGACGTTCGGCGCAGGAGGGTGAACGGAGGGCAACGTGTCCTGGGGTTTGCTGCGGGAGAGCCTGGCGCCAGTGGACGTGGGGGCGGTGGCGGAGACGCTGGCACCCGCGGTGGGCTGGACCCCGCCGCAGGTGATGCACGGGATGTCGTTCCACCAGGGGGTCTGGTTCCGTGGCGTGGATGAGGCCACCGCGCGGCGCCTGGAGGAGGGCCTGCGCGCTCTAGGTATCGGCGCGCAGGCGGTGCCGCTGGCCGAATTGGTCGACCCGCCCCGCCCGCATCTCGTGCGCAACGCGGATTGTCTGGAGGCGGGCCTGGAGATCCAGGAACCCACCCATTCCTTCCAACTGGCCTGGTCTCAGCTCGGCCTGCTGGCGGCAGCGCCCCTGGAAGAGGCGGTCACTGAACGACGCTCTACGCCGTTATTCATGCGTTCGGGATCCAGTCTGGATACCCCCTGGGGCCGCAGGAGCGGCGAGGGATCGTACGAAGTGCGCCATACGGTGGAGCTCTGGGCGCTCGATCTGGTGACCGTCGATGTCGCGGCGCGCTTCCGCATCCGCAGCCACGAGTTTTACTACGACTACCTGGCGGATCGCCGCCAGCCGAACAGCGCGGCGAACTTCGTGCTGCTCGTCCAGGATCTGGCGCGTTACGCTCCTCACGCGCGCCGCACCGCCGCCGTGGATGCCCTGCTGGCTGATCCGAACGCCCGCGTGAGCCCCAGGGAGCCGATCTTCTTTGAGGAGGAAGTGCGCTGGCACTGCCAGTGGTTGGCGCGCGGCGGCCCACCCGTCGAGATCGTGATCTGAACAGATCACCGGGCAACTTCTCTCCTCTTACGCGCGTCGAAATTGAGGAGTATCCTGCAGACCGCCAGGAACACTGTACCGGGCGGAGAGGTGGCGACCGGGTGAACCCGTCCGGGACTGCCGTATCTCCGCGTCTCTATGTCTCTGCATCCCGAGCCTGCGCGACCCCTGCCGGCTCCCGCATGCGGTGCGGCGTTCTTAGTCGATCTCAAAGCGTTCCGGCACGCGCTTGCTCTCTGGAGGAACACGCATGTCCCGAGAACCGTTCCGGAGGTACGCCGGTATCCTGCTGGGCTGCCTGATCGCTGGCAGCCTCACGCTGGTGATCCACCAGGCGGCGATCGCGCAGCGGCAGAAGGTCGCGCCCGTGGCTGCCGACGTGGTAGAGCCGGGCGTCGAGATGGCCCAGGTAATGCCGCCCGGCGAGCACAGTCCACCGCCGCCCGGCGTTCCGCCTCAACCGCAAATCCGCTTTCAGGTAGAACCGGGAGGGTTGCCCCTTCCCTTCCCGCCCGCCTGGGGTGGCGGCCCGGCGATAACCGCTAACGCTACCACCGTTTACATTCTCCGCGGTAACACTGTCTACGCGCTGGAGGGTCGGACCCTGAGGGTGCTGGCGCAGACGGAGCTGCCCCCGCCGGCCGGCGGTCGGCCGTTTGGTCCTGGGCCCCGACCGGCTCAGCCCGGCGCCCCCGGGGCGCCTGCACATCCGCCGCACGGCCCGGAAGCGCCGCCGTAACCAGCACCTCTAACCTGGCAGCCTGTGCGGCGACCGGGATTGGCCCCGGTCGCCGCCATTCTGGCTTCAGAATCCCCAATCAACGCGGGCGAGGGCGGCCAGTAGCTCGGCTTCGTTCTGCCACTCCTCGCCTGCCAGCGCGTTCAGGAGACAGGTGCGGAACTGGTCCCAGTAGAGCATCGGCACCCGCCTCTCCTGGCGGAGCCACTGGAGGAGGCGCTCCGGTGTAAGGGGGAAGCGATCGGCGGGCACGCCCGTCACCCAGCGCCGCCAGTCCGGGGGTTCGCCAAAGCCTGGTAGAACCATCGTGGTGTTTTTCCTGGCGTCTCGGCAGGGAAAAGCACGCTCCCCGCTACTTCCTTTGTGGTGGGGCGGGGCGGGACTCGTCCCTGGGGAAGGCCGGAACGCGGCCAGAAGCAGGGGTCAGTTCCTCCGGCGCCGGAGTCGGGATGGGCTGGAGATAGTAGCGCACGTTCGTCACCACGATATCCCGCCGGAACAGGAGCGCGAACTTGAGCAGCAGACCCGACTGGTTGTGCAGCAGCTTCGTCCACCAGTGGGGGGTGACGAACTCGGGGATCACCACCGTAACCACATCGTCATGCCGCTCCGCCTTCACCTCTTCCAGGTAGTCGAGCACGGGCCCGACGAGGCCCCGGTAGGGGGAAGGCAGCACCACGAGCGGAAGGTCCGGCACCCACCGCTGCCACCGCTCCTGCACGCGCGGTGTCTTCTCCGGCTCCAGCTCCACGTAGACCGCGCGGACGTGCGGGGAAATGGAGCGCGCGTAGGCCAGCGCCTGCATAATGCCCTGGTGAACATCCGGCGCAAGCACGATTACCGTGTGGCGGAAGCGAGGAATCGGCTGGTAGCGCTCCATCGAGAGCTGGGCGGCGACCTGCTTGTAGTGGCGGTTGATCTGCAGGAAGGTCAGCACCAGCAAGGGAATGAGGAGGACCACCAGGTAGGCGCCGCTGGTGAACTTCACGGAAGCGATAATCACCAGAACCACGCCCGTAACGATGGCGCCGATGCTGCTGATGAGTGCCCCCCGCCGCCAGTCGCCCTCGCGGCGCTTCCGCCAGCGCATCACCATCCCCGCCTGTGAGAGGGTAAACGACACGAACACACCCACCGCGTAGAGTGGGATCAAGTGGTGGGTGCTGGCGTGGAAGGCGATCAGCAGCAGCGATGCCAGCCCCGCCAGCAGGACGATGCCGTTCGAGAACACCAGGCGGTCCCCAATATTGGCCATCTGGCGGGGGAGGAAGCGATCCCGCGCCAGGAACATGCTCAGCCGCGGGAAATCGGCGAAGCTGGTATTTGCGGCGAGAACGAGAATCAGCGCGGTTGCTCCCTGGATGGCGAAGTATATCGGCGTCTCAAAGCCGAATACGGCCACGGCAATCTGGGAGATTACCGTATGGCGGTGGATCTCCTCACCACCCACCACCTCCGCCGGGAAGGGGGTGATCTGGGCGCGGTTGGCCAGGAAGGTGATTCCCAGGAATAGGAAGATCAGGATCGCTGCCATCCAGGAGAGGGTGCGCGCTGCGTTGCGCGCCTCGGGAGGCCGGAACGCGGGCACGCCATCGCTGACCGCCTCGATCCCCGTGAGCGCGGTGCAGCCCGAAGCGAAGGCGCGTAGAAAGACCAGGGGCAGAAGGGCTCCCGCCAGTGTGTGCGCGTGAGCCCCCGGCGGTGGCAGGGGCGGAGCGCCCAGTGTGCCGGTGAACACCCGCCACAGGCCCACCAGGACCAGCGTGGAGAGCGCGGCGACAAAGGAGTAGGTCGGTATGGCAAACAGCGTTCCCGACTCCCGTACGCCGCGCAGGTTGGCCAGCATGACGAACACCACCAGACCGACAGCGAGTTCTACACGGTGGCCGGCCAGCGCGGGGATGGCGGAGGTGATGGCGGCCACGCCGGCGGCAATGCTTACTGCCACTGTGAGCACGTAGTCAATAAGGAGTGCCGCGGCGGCGGTGAGGCCGGGGATCAACCCCAGGTTCTCGCGCGAGACGCGGTAGGCGCCGCCCCCCTGGGGATAGGCGTAGATCGTCTGGCGATAGGAGGTGGCCACGATCGCCAGCAGGACGGCGATCCCCAGCGCGATATAGATCGAGGGCTGGAGAGCTGCCGGAGTGGCGGCAACCAGCACCAGGACCAGGAGGATCTCCTCGGTGGCGTAGGCAGACGAGGAAAGGGCGTCGGAGGCGAAAACGGGGAGCGCCAGGATATTGGAGAGCCGCTCGTGGATCAGTCGCTCGGTGCGCAGCGGCGACCCGAAAATCAGGCGACGCCAGAAGGTAGGCATCCGATCTTCTCCGGTCTCCGGGCGCGGACGTATGGCTTTCGCGCCGCGCCACGAACGCCGTGGGAGCGAGGGGCCGGTTCCGTGCGCCAGCCCAGGGATCCGATTTCCAGCCTGGTCAACATAGGGATGGATGCGCCCTGCGTCGCGTGCCGAGGCTGCCCGCTGGATCTGGCCCGAAAGGTAGGTCCGGGCGACGTCCCGCCCTGACTCCTCGAGAGGGCGGCATCTGTTCCCCAGAGAGTGGAGGCAGAAAAGCCCTCTCCTCTGCCGCCCGGGCGGCCGGGGCAGCCACCATTATAACGAAGCCGGCCCGCGACCTGCATAGCGTGGCCCGACCGGGTTTGTTCTGCTCCCTTCCGACTGAAAGATAGTCTATCACTGGGGTCCAGCAGCGTCACCGCTCGTCGGTTTTAGCCACCGCTGCAACCACTGCCCGATGAGGAGCAGCTCGGCAAGGTCGGTAGCGGCATGCTTTAGTCCGGGGGCGACGCGGAATTGAAGTCGGTCCTCTACATGGAGATCCCGGTAGCGGTCTCGTGTCGCCTCGTAAACAGCCCGCGCGCCGGCGATCGGGATGAGCTCATCCTGCTCGTGGTTGAGGATCAGCAACGGCCGCGGGGCGATCGTCGGCACCAGCCGCGTTGCCTCAAATCGGTCGCAGCAGCCAGGAAGCAGCTTCTCCCACGCGGCCCGCCACACACGCGCGTTCACCTCGGGCTCACCCAGCTGCCGCGCGAATGCCGTCAGTGCCGGTCGCAGCAGTTCCACCCCAGGCTGGCTCCCTCCGGAGAGGGGCAGATCTACCAGGTCCTGGAAGCGCGTGACCGCGACCATGGGAATCACGGCCCGCAGGCGCTCATCGCAGGCGGCGGCCATCCAGGCGATCATTCCGCCCTCGGAAACGCCCAGGATGCCCACGCGCTCGGGGTCCACATCGGGCCGCGTGACCAGGTAGTCGAGGGTCCGGAGCACGTCGAAGACGGTGTCCAGAAGCCACGGGTGGCCCTTTCCCGTTTCCAACGCCTCGGCAATCGCTTGGTTCAGGCTCTTGCCACGCTGGCGCTCGCCGCGGTAGCGGCCGTCAATCGCCGCCGCCAGGAAGCCCTGGCGCGCCAGCGCCAGCATCACCATGCGGATGGTTGTCTCATCCTTGCTTCCGCCCAGGAAATGCTGCACGAGCACCGTCGGCCGACGGCTCGGGGCGGCGCTTGCGGGCGGATCCGGCGCGCGGAGCAGGAGCACCACCGCCTCCTCCTCCGCCTCCGGCACAATGCGCACGCGCTCCTCAAGCAAACCGTTCTGCTCCCCGCGGCGCATGAGGCGCGGCTGCAGGTCCGCCGGGCGGCGCTCTGCGAACACGAGCTGGCGGAACTGGCCGCGCAGGGCTTCGTCAGCGGTATCGGCGGCGCGGCCCAATCCTGCCAACGCACAGACGGCCGCGGCACACAGGCCCAGGTAAAGCCCGATCGCCATCCATCGCTGCCAGCGCATGGTGGATGCTCCCCCCTCACCCCCGGTTGACGCCGCGCGCCGCCCGAGGGATAATGCTGGTAGACTGCATGGCCTCTACGGTAGGCCGTTTTTGTTTATTGCCTGGAGAGTCCCGTGTCCAAGCGAGATGATCGCTACCACGAGCCGCGCGATCCCCGTGAAGAGCGCCACAGCGCCTGGTGGCAGGAAGATGAGGCGGGCCCCCGTGGTCCGGAGACCGCCTTCCGCGCGCTCAGCCTGCTGGATCGCATTCTTCAATCTGCCACCAACGAAGACCCGCGGGTGCGCCAGTACCTGTTGCTGCTACGCCACCAGCTGGAGGTGGACGAGCGGCAGTTTCAGGAAGCGCAAAAGCTGATCGCCGAATATGAGGAAGCTTACCAGAAACTCACCTCGCCGGCCAACCGCGTGGGCACGTTCCTTGGGCTGCTAGAAGAGAGCGTCGCCAGCGTCGCGCTGGGGGATGTGGAATTCATCAGTAATATCGACCCCAAGCTGAACGCCGCTTCCCTCAAGGTGGGTACGCGCATCAAGCTGAACGACGCCTACGCCATTGTCGGGGACCTGGGCTATGCCACGCAGGGCCCCATCGTCAAGATTGCCGAGCTCCTGGAGGGTGGGCGACTGCGCGTCTCTCTGGATGCAATGGGGCAGAGCGGCCGGGTGGTGGTGCGCAGCGCCGATCTGGCCGATACCCCTCTCAAAGTGGCGGACGAGATACGGATGGATCCCTGCTTCCGCGTGGCGCTGGAGCACTTCCCGCAGCGAGAAATCCGCAATTACTACCTGGAGGAAGTGCCCGACATCCCCTGGGAGAAGGTGGGCGGCCAGGAAGAGGTCATCCAGCTGATTCGGGATACCATCGAGCTCCCTCTGCTGCACCCCGAACTCTACGCCCGCTTCGAAAAGAAGCCGCTCAAAGGGATCCTTCTCTACGGTCCCCCGGGCTGCGGTAAGACGCTGATCGGCAAGGCGACCGCTTACAACCTCACGCGCGAGTATGGTCAGCGCCACGGCCGCGAGGTTAAAGAGTACTTCATGTACATCAGCGGCCCGAAGATCCTCAACATGTGGCTCGGAGAAAGCGAGCGCATGGTGCGGGAGATCTTTGCCCAGGCGCGCGAGAAGGCGCGCGAAGGCTACCTCGTCTTCGTGTTTATCGACGAGGCGGAATCTTTGCTGCGGACGCGCAGCTCCGGCCGGTGGCTGAATATCTCCAACACCGTGGTGCCCCAGTTCGCGGCGGAGATGGACGGCCTGGTTTCCCTGGAGAACGTCGTCGTGCTGCTCACCTCCAACCGCCCGGACTATATCGACCCTGCCATCCTCCGGCCGGGGCGGATCGATCGCAAGGCAAAGGTGGGGCGGCCGGACCGGAGGGCCAGCAAAGAAATCCTGGGCATCTACCTGCACCCGCAGATCCCCCTGGATGCCGCTGCCGTCCGCAAGCACGGCGGCCCCGAGGCGGCGCGGGAGGCCCTGATCGAGGAGGCGATCCGCTACCTCTGGCGGCGCGAGGAGGAAACAGAGTTCGTGGAGGTGCACCTGCGCAACGGCAGTGTGGAGCGGCTCTACTGGCGGAACCTCACCTCGGGGGCGCTGCTGATGTCCGTGGTGGAGCGTGCCAAGGACCTGGCTATTCGCCGGGCGATAGACACCGGCAACCTGGAGGAAGGGGTTAGCCTGGAGGACCTCCAGCGTGCCATCCGGCTGGAGTACAAAGAGAACGAGATCTTCCCTAAGTCCGATACCCAGGAGGACTGGCTGAAGCTGCTGGATTACGAGCCGGAGAACGTGGTAACTGTGCGGCCGATCCGCGCAGATCGCTCCGGCCCAAACCCCCGCCGGGGAGTGGTGTAGCCGTCTTGGCAGCAGTACCGCGGCCGGGGCCGTGTGTTACGATCACCTTAGCCGTCGCCGATGATAACCCCCGAAGTCCTCCAGTTCCTCGACGATGATACACAGCCCGGGTTCAGGCTACGTGCACTAAGTAGGTGGTCAGAAGTCTTTGCGGCCGGTCGCGCCTACGGGCGGGCCAGCCGCCTGCGAGGACTTTTGAGCTGCTACTTAGACAGAGTGCAGGAGTCAGAAGCTGCCCTGAGCCACGCCCTGAAGGGTGTTATGAACTCTGGGTTCGGGATGGTAGTATGTGGGCATGCCGAAACTGACCCGTAAACCTCACCCGAGTGATGTAAGTAACGAAGAGTGGGCTTTTGTGGCCCCGTATCTGGCCCTCGTCCGCGAGGAGGCGCCTCCTGGAGGATGATGCCGCATCCCGAAAGCTTTCGGGACCGCCCTGGGAGACGGTTTATCAGCAGACCCAGCGCTGGGCCCCAGGCGGGCTGTTGTGGCGTTTGGTTGATACCCAGCTGCAAACCGTACAAGCGCCAGGCTTACAGAGGCGGCGCAGCGCATTGGGTCCGCAGTATGTATCGATGTAGCCTGCAAAGCGGCTATGTTTTATAACTATGACCGATCCCTATGATGAGTACTTGAGACGCGCCGCCGACTTGATGGAAGAGAATCGGCTGGTGGAGGCGATCACCGAGCTACAGGAGGCCAGTCGTTTGAAACCGGAGCTGGCACTGGCCCACATTCGACTTGCTAACATTCTGTATGTAGTCGATCGCCGTGAGGAGGCACTCGACGAGTATCGCAAAGCAATCAAGCTTGATCCTGACCAACCGGAGCTGGAGCTGGGCCATCTTCGAATTGGTTTTGCTCTCTCCGAAAGCGGCCAACTAGAGGACGCAGTGCGTGAGTATCGGGAAGCGATTAGACTTAATCCCGATAAACCAGAATTACTACTCCAACTGGGTTGGGCATTGGAAAAAGCGGGCAAGCTTGGTGAGGCTATCGTTGTATTCCGGGAGATGGTTCGTGCTGATCCAGCCGATCCCTGGACGCATCATCGTCTGGGTCTTGCTCTCAGGCAGTCAGGCCATTTCGAGGAGGCGATTGCGGAACACCGTGAGGCCGTTCAACTGGACCCTTCCAATCCAGACTGGTACCTCAACCTCGGTGGCGCCTATCATGATGCCGGCGAGCTGAACGAAGCGATAGCGGCCTACCGTGAGGCGATCCGTTTGGACCCTACCCATTTTCATGCATACTACAACTTGGGTGAGGCCCTGGAGGATGCCCAGCGCAAGGACGAGGCAATGGCAGCCTATCGTTCGGCTATTGCTATCCCGGACGAAGAGATCATTCTGGAGCCGAGTGAGTGCATAGAGTACTTCGGGTACTTCAGGGAACTACCACACTACAGGCTTGGGCGGCTGCTGAAGGACAAGGGTCAGGTAGAGGAGGCGCTCTCCGAATTACGAAAAGCCGTCGAGCTTGATCCCGAGAATGGCGAGTATTGTTATGAGCTGGGCGCAGCTCTGGATGAAGCCGGTGACACTACCGGGGCGCGAGAGTTGTGGGCAAGGGTACTGACACTGAACGACGAGGAAGCAAAGGTAAGGGCGCAGCGCAAGCTGAACCAGGCAGTGCCGTGAACCTTAAGCGACCAAGCAGGCGTCCTGCTACGTCCGAGGCTAGGAACTCGGACTACGGGACCTGCGTCGGCGGGGTCACGCGTCCTTCGTCGCTCATGCTGCCAGGGCCCCGCAGCTCTACACGAGGGCCTGGACACTTGCCACCAATAGTCCTCGCGGACGGCGCCCGCCGGAAGCGGTCCGTTATGGATCTGATCAGCCCTGTCACGCACAATCCCGACGCTCTATAAGGCTGCCAGCCCCTGGTCGCTCGCTTGTGCTTTGCGGCACTGGCCTCCCCATTCTGCGTGCGTTCTCTATGCGCGGGCAGTATACTTCAGTAGGGCGCCCGTCGGCCGCCCGCGTTCCTGAAGAGTATGTTTCCCGCGCGCTTACTGGGCCTGGAAACCGAATACGGGATTCATGTGGAAGGCAAGGGGGCCGCAGATCTGCTGGACGAGGCCCGCGCCGTGGTGCGCGCCTACGCGGGAACCTGCGCCGGCCCCTGGGATTACCGCTGCGAGGACCCCCGCCGCGACTTGCGCGGTTTCCGTGTGGACCAGCTGGCCAGCAATCCGCAGGACGCACTTTACGATCACCCCGGCCGGCCGGCCGTTTCCCATGAGGAGCAGCGGAGCGACCGGGTGCTCACCAACGGCGCGCGACTATACAACGATCACGGCCACCCCGAATATGCCACGCCCGAGTGCCTCACGCTGCGTGACCTTGTGGCGCACGACCGGGCGGGCGAGCGGATCGTCCTCGCCTGCGCCCGCCGCCGCAGCCAGGAAACCGGGTCCCACATCCAGATTTACAAGAATAATACGGATTTCCACGGGATGTCCTATGGCTGCCACGAGGATTACCTCGTGCCGCGGGACGTCCCGTTCGAACGGCTCCACGCTGCTCTCGTGCCGTTCTTCGTGACGCGTACGATTTTTACCGGCGCGGGCAAGGTGGGAGTCGAGACGGACGGCCCCTGGCCGGAAACGCCCTACCAGCTCTCCCAGCGGGCGGATTTCTTCACCGAAGAGGCCAGTGTGGACACCCTCCATCGCCGGCCGCTCCTGAACACGCGTGACGAGCCGCACGCCGATCCGCAGCGTTACCTGCGGCTGCACGTGATCTGCGGGGACGCCAATCTTTCCGAGTTTGCCACCGCCCTGAAGGTGGGCAGCACTTCCCTGGTGCTGGCGTTGTGTGAGCTGGGGTGGCAGCCGCTCTTCCGCGTGCGCCGGCCCACAGAGGCCATCCGTCGCCTGTCGCGCGATCCCGAATACCGCTGGCTGGTGGAGCGAGAGGACGGGCGCACCATGCGCGCCACCGATCTTCAGCGCCTCTACCTCTCGGAGGCGCGCCGCTGCTTCGCGGGCGCGGACGCGGAAACGGATGGGATTCTGGCCGAGTGGGCGCGGGTGCTGGATGATCTTGACGCCAATCCGCTGTCCACCGCGGATCGGCTCGATTGGGCGGCGAAGCGCGTTTTGTTGGAAACTTATCTTGAGGCCGAGCACCTTTCGTGGGAGGGCGAGCTCCTGCGCAGCCTGGACCTGGAGTACCACAATATCGATCCCGATTACGGCCTGCACGCGGCCCTGGTGGAAGAAGGTCGTCTGCGGCGCGTGGTCGAAGAAACGGACATCCAGAGCGCACTGGTGCAGCCACCCGCGGATACGCGCGCCTATGTGCGTGGGGATTGCGTCCGACGGTTCGGGACCGCCGTTCAGCGGATCGGGTGGGGGCGGATCGGTCTGCGCGTTGAGGAGCGGACGCACTGGGTGGATCTGCGCGCCCTGGTGGATGGGAAGGTCGTCCATTTGAACCGTCGCCTGCCGGAAGCGGCGACACTGGCCGAGTGGATCGAGCTGGTGAGGGGAGGGAAAAAAGATGCTGGAAATTAGAGGAGAAGAACGGACCCAGCGGCCGGTGCCGCGCGAGCCGTGGACCAAGCCCGCCGATGAAGGCGGGCCGAAGCCTCCGGACGTCCGCCGGCCGGACCCAAGCGATCTGCTGCGCCGCATGCGGCGGGTAGATCCCGACCAGGCGCGCCGTTACCGGCAGCGTAGCGGCCAGTAGTGCGCGCGGGCGTGCCCTGTTCTAACCGCGGCCGGGGCATGGCGCCCCGGCCGCTGCGCCCCGTGGCGACGGAGCCTCTTCGCGATGCACGATATTCAGGATTACAGAGCCGGCGGAAGAAGTCTGCCGTGGCCGCCGTCGGCGCGGCGCTTTGCGGACCTGGTGGGCGATCTTGTGCCGTCACTCCCCCCGGGATCTTCCCCGACGGCGGGGGAGGTGGTGGACACACACGGTACCACCGTTATCGCCGTCAAGTATAACGAGGGCGTCCTGAACCTGGGTGACCGCCGTGCCACTGCCAACATGGCGGTGATGTTCGACCGTGCCGAGAAGGTGATCACCCTCGATGACTACACGCTGATGGCCATTTCCGGCTCGTTCGCGCGGGGGATGGAGATTGCGCGCTACCTTCAGCACGCGTTCAAGTACTACCGACGCACCGAGATGCAGGAGATGAGCCTGGAGGGGAAGATCAGCGAGGTTTCGCGGGCGATCGCCGGAAACCTGCCGATGGCGCTCCAGGGAATCGGGGCCTTCCTACCGATCACCAGCGCCTACGATCCGAAGACCAACGAAGGGCGTATCTTCTTCTACGATGGGATGGGCGCGCGCTTCGAGACGGCGGAGTTCGGCGCCGCCGGCTCCGGGTCGGAACGGATCCGCGGCGCGTTCGATTACATCATTCGCACCCGCAAGCCGTTCCGCGCCATGACGCTGGCCGAGGCCCTGCGGGAGTGCCTGATCCTCCTGGATATTGCCGCGGATCTGGACGCCGCCACCGGCGGCTTCACCAAGGTGCTGCCTATCGCACGGGCGATCACCCGCGAGGGGATTGTGGATATCGGGATAGACGTGATGCGCCAGGCCGTGGCGGAGGTAGCCGAGGGTGGAAGGCGGAGGGCGGAGGGTGAGGCGTAGAGCAGGGAGCGCAGACATCCCTACGGGCCGTATGGCCTGCCCCGAACACTTTCGGGGCCTGCCTGCAGGGCGAAGAACACACCCATATACATCGCCTGACCTCGCCAACCACCGACCTGAAACGATGAACCAAGAACCCTAAACCAGTATGGCATTCACCCCTTATGACTGGAACCAGGCCGTCCAGCAGCGGATGGACTACATCGAGGAGCGGCTCCGGGACGGAAGCCCCGTGGTAGCCCTCAGCCTGCCCGACGGCGTACTGATGGTGACCGTGCACCGGACCCAGCGTAAGCTCTTCGAGATCTACGACCGTCTGATGTTTGGGGGCATTGGCAACCAGTCGGACCTGGAAGCGGCGCGCATGGCGGCCATCGACTTCGCGCACCGGGAGGGTTATCAGCGCAGCCCCGACGATGTGACCGCCCATCGCCTGGTAGGCTCAGTGCTCAGCCCCGCGATCAAGCGAGCGTTCGCAGATCCCTTCTCCGCCCCGTTCGTGTTCCGGGGGCTGTTCGCGGAGCTGGGCGATTTTCCCGCTGCGGATCAGTTCTTCACCCTGAACTACGACGGCGAGTTTCGCCGCGAGACGCTCTATGCCGTGGCGGCGGGCGCCTCTGAAGCAGAAAACCGGATGCTGGCGCTGCTCCACGCGCACGTGGACCAGGCTACCCGCCGCGAAGCCGCTCTCCGGCTGGCGCTGGAGGCCTGGGCGGTGGGTCGCCTCCATGCCCGCCGGGCCCCTGATGACGAGGAAGCGGCCCGCCCAAGTGATGCCGCTGCGGTGCTCCAGGACGCCCTGGCAACCGGCACGCTGGAAGCGGCTCTGCTGGAGCGGCACTCCCGCCGCGAGAGCCGGTTTCGATTGCTCGCCCGTGCCGAGCTGGAGCCTGCGGTCGCCGACTATCGTCGGGGCGCGGAATAAGTGGCGCGATCTACGGGCCGGAATAAACCGGCCGAAGGAGAATTATATCGGTAGGGGAGGCAGGCGTTCCGGGCTTCAATACTTGCCTGGCTACTCCCTGAATATCCAACACCTGAATGCCTGAAGCCCTCCCGGCCGGAATGGCCCTCCCGCAAGGTGGAGTAATAGCGCCGTGATGCAGCGCATCTTCGGGATTGAAACCGAGTTCGGATGCCTGGTGCGCGATCCGGTGGCGGGCACCAGCGAAACAGTGGTGGAGGACGTGAAGAACTACGTCTTCTGCCAGCAGCGCATGGGCGTGATCGACCTCCACGCCCGCGATTACACCTTTGAGCCCGCCCGTGCGGGGGGGTTCTTGCTGAACGGCGGCCGCCTCTACATTGATGCCGTCGGCAGCCACGAGGAATACGCTACCGCGGAGTGCTCCAGCATCTTCGAGATTGCCGCTCACGAGCGCGCCGGCCTGCGCCTCCTTCAGAGAGCGCTCGACGACATGGGCCTCGCCCAGGGGGTGAGCTTCCACAACAACAGCGTGGACCACTTCGGCGGGCACACCTTCGGCTGCCACGAGAACTACCTGGCGCGGCTGGATGAGGATTTCTTCAAAGACGCCGTTAGCTATCTGCTCCCGTTCCTGGTCACCCGCCAGCTGTTCGCGGGCGCCGGCCGCGTAGGCGGCCACCGCCTCAACCGCACGGACTTTCGTAATAACGTTGTACGGCTGGGGGAGCATGAGGTGGACTACATCTGGGTCCACAACTTCTACGGCGTGGAGATCGACAAGACGGTCGATTTTCAGCTCTCCCAGCGGGCAGACCACATCCTGAAGACCGTCGCCTCCAAGGTCCGCTTCAACCGCGCGATCATCAACCCCAAGTGGGATAGCTACTACAACTTCAGCAACCTCCATCGGCTGCACTTGCTCTTTGGCGAGGCCAACCGGAGCGACTACGCCACGGCGCTGAAGGTCGGGACCACCTGCCTGGTGCTGGATCTGGTGGAAGAAGATCTGGCGCCGGCGGACGTGCGCCTGGCGGACCCGATTCAGACCCTGAAATCGATCTCGCGGGACCCTGCCTGGCAGTGGCTCGCCCGCCGGGCGGATGGCCAGACCATCCCCGCGGTGGACCTCCAGCGTCGCTACCTGGAGACTGCCATCCGCTACCTCAAGGGTCGGGACGAGGAGACCGACTGGGTGCTGGCCGAGTGGGAATACGTTCTGGATCACCTGGAGAAGGACCCTCGCTCCCTGAAAGACCGCCTGGACTGGGTGGCCAAGCGCTGTCTTATGGAGATGTTCATTCAGGCGGAGGGGATCGACTGGCAGGCCGACGTCCTCCACAGCCTCGACCTGGAGTACCACAACCTGAACCTCCAAACCAGCCTCTACGACGGGTTGGAGCAGGCGGGGCAGGTGATCCGCGTAACCACCGATGAGCAGGTGGAGACCGCGCTGCGCGTGCCGCCCCCCGGAACCCGCGCCTACGCCCGCGGGGAGATTATCCGCCGCCTGCTGGATAGCCGTCAGCGCCGCTACGTCATCGATTGGGATTCCATCTACCTGGATCGGGACCGCTACCTGGAGCTGAAGAACCCGTTTCACAACTACCGCCGCGAAGTGGAGCGGTTCCTGAAGCGGATGTAGTTTGGGAGTGCAGGGGCCGCACCGCCACCTTTTGCCCGAGGAGGAAACGCGCCGCATCTCTCGTTTCGTCTGCCGTGCCTGCGGATAGCGCGCCGTTGTGCACCACGCTCTTCCATACGCCCGACAGGCAGGCGTTAGGCCCATCCGCGCGCGGGCCTTAGGGATCTGGCTCGCGTTGCTGGCGGCAGGCCTGCTG
>JACQGL010000011.1 GCA_016199525.1 Armatimonadota bacterium | reverse complement strand
GGTGGGGCCGCACGGCGGCAACCTACGCTAGCGAACCCGGCACAACGTTCGCCGAATATTGGTCATTCTCGGCGGCGGCCCCACCCGGGGATCCCGACCCACCACCGCCCCCGCGGGAGCTGGATCGCCAGGCGTCAGTCCCGCCGGGGGCCAGCCTAAGTGGGTTCCGGTTCCGGGCCGATCGGGCCTTTGACGCGTTCACATTCGAGACTTTCCATCGTGACCCGTCAAACCCGTCGAACTTGTTGATGGCGAGTGGGCAGGCCAGACTGGTGCCTGAGCCTGCCAGCCTGGTGTTGCTGTTCGCGGGAGGGGTGCCGCTGGTGCTGCGGCGACGGCGCCGCCGGGCGTCTATCAGCGTTCGTAGGCCCGTTTGCGCCACTCCAGAGCGGAGCAAAGCGGACGCAAGGCAGAGGTGGCTCCACGACACCGGCCCAGGCGGTCGCCGGCCCGGTATCGTGGGGCCCTGACCGGTGCTGTCCGCAGTTCCGAGGTAGAGAGGACCAGAACGTGAGGCCTGCTCCCTCCGGAGCGGAAGGCGCAGCCGTCCCAGCAGCATCCTCTACCCGGGCGCGTCCCCGGGCGGAGACTTCTGTATCCTGAGCAGTGCCACCCGCTGCCGCTCCTACGTCCATACGGGCGTCTGCACGGACGGGCGGCGTATGCCCGCTTCTACTACAGTTAGGAGCGGCAGCACGGCTTCCAGGGACACGATGGCGGCGTTCGCATCGATCTTCGCCGCGCTGATGCAGAAGACCAACCGCCCAGAACGGCTTTTTCATTCCGCTTTTGGCGGTCCGCCGTCAGCCGTGAGGGGATAGGAGGTAGCAATCAACCGATCATTGGATCCAGGCCCCGAACGCTTTCGGGGCAGGGACCATCCCCTGATCGCAGAATGCTGATCAGCCTCAGAGCACCCGCCAGCGGCGGCCGTCCCGCTGCAGGAGCCGCTGGCCCGCACGCGGCCCCCACGTGCCCACCTCGTAGATCTCCACAGGACCGCTTGCCGGGGATTCCCAGAAGCGCAGGACCGGGTCCAGTAAACGCCAGGCGAGGATCACCCAGTCCGCACGGGCAAACAGGGTCGGGTCGCCGAGCAGGCAGTCGAGCAGCAGGCGCTCGTAGGCGTCGGGGCCATCCTGGCCGAAGGCGGTCCCGTAGCAGAACTCCATATTCACGGAGCGGAGGGATAGGCCCAGCCCGGGCGCCTTCGCCTGGAATCGCAAGGTAATTCCCTCGTTCGGTTGGATGCGCAACGCCAGTGTATTCGGCTCGATCTGGTCGTCCCCGTCGGGGTGGAACAGCCGGTGGGGCACCTCTTTGAACTGGATAGCAATCTCGCTAACCCGCTTGGGAAGCCGCTTCCCGGAGCGCAGGTAGAACGGTACGCCCGCCCACCGCCAGTTGTCCACCCGCAGTTTCAGGGCGGCGAAGGTCTCCACGCGCGAGTCCGGCGCCACCCCCGGCTCCTCGCGATAGCCCGGCACAGGCATCGCGGCCACGTAGCCGGGCCCATACTGCCCCCGCGCCGCGAACCGGAGAACACGATCCGGTGGAATCGGTCGAATCGCCTCCAGCACCTTGGTCTTTTCATCGCGCACCGCTTCGGGGGCCAGAGTGGCAGGCGGCTCCATTGCTGTGAGGCAGAGGAGCTGGAGCAGATGGTTCTGGATCATGTCCCGCAGAGCGCCCGCCGTCTCGTAGTACGCGGCGCGATGTTCCACGCCCACCGTTTCCGCTACGGTAATCTGCACGTGGTCCACGTAACGGCGGTCCCAGATCGGCTCAAAGATGCCGTTTGCGAACCGGAAGACAAGCAGGTTCTGAACCGTTTCCTTCCCCAGGTAGTGGTCGATCCGGTAGATATCCGCCTCGGGGAAGCAACCTCGCAGCTCGCGGTTGAGCGCCTCCGCGCTGGCCGTGTCGCGTCCAAACGGCTTTTCCACTACGATACGGCGCGCGCCGCCCGTGGGCCTCTCGGCCGCGCCGGGCGGAAGACCGCCCGCAGGGCAGGTAAGACCCGCCTCGCGCAACTGCCTGGCGATCAGGATGTAGGCGTTCGGCGGATTGGCCAGGTAGAAGACGAGGTTGTCCTCCAGATGCAGATCATGATCCAGGCGGGCCAGCTGGGAGGCAAGACGTCGGAAGTCGTCGGCATCCTGGTAGTCCAAAACAAAGTAATAGAGCAGACGGGTAAAGCGCTCGCGCGCGGCCATGGGGATCGGTTCCCCCTCGGTGAACCGATCCATCGCCTGCAGCGCGTGCTGCCGGAACTGTTCATCCGTGAACTGTGTCCGGCCCGCCCCCACGATGGCGAAGCG
>JACQGL010000018.1 GCA_016199525.1 Armatimonadota bacterium | reverse complement strand
CCGTCATCCGTGAAGAAGGACACTAATTTCTCGACGTCGTGGGATGCCCATGCTTGCACATACGCGCGTATGACAGCCTCCGGGGTCTCGCCGGTCATGATAAGCCTCCCTTCATCATACAATAGCCTTTCCAGGTAGAGACAATCGTATCGGAAATTGCGGCGCAGGTCAAAATCCAGGTTGTGAGGTGATTGTCTTACCCGCTTGATCCGGAACATATGTTCTGATATACTCTTAGAGTTACAGGCCATAGAATTATAGTTCAGACTATCCCAAAGGGAAACATCCTGGCTTTTATACTTTTGCGCGCCACTGGGTCTGGGCCACCCCGGAAGGATATTTTGTCGAGAAAGATCAAGAGGTACAGGCCGCGCTGGAGAAAAAGTATCCTGCCCCCAAAAAGCCGCGCATCAAGGAAGGGCATTCGTATTGGGGCAGTATGTAAATCGGTGATTCAGAGTGACCCATGCCCACGATATTCCATAAGGGGTCATCCAGGGTGAACACTTTGCTCCGGGATCGTGATTTTCTGGGTTTAGTGGGAGTTGGCTGAACCGGTATCACAGCTGTACCTCCCAGGTGATGGGACGCTGACAGGTAAAGTATATCATGGGATGGCGGCGGGGGAAAATAGCCAAAAGGCCAGCGCCTCTCCTTTGAGAGCCAGGCAGTCGCGTGCTCAAGGGAATCTGTGGTAAGATAAAGCAGGATTAACCATCTGTGGCCCAAAGTGCAACCTGCCAACCCGTAGACATAAGCATCTTCGCTTCCACCTCGCCGGGGATGTATCCGGTGGGGCTGGATGTACCTGGGTGGCGCGTCTTTCCCCGCGCTCGCCTCAAACTGGACCTGACCCACCTGCTTTCGCTGGAAGCGGATCCCACGGCCTACGGAGAAGCATTAGGCCAGGCGCTCTTTGCGGCGGATGTCTTGGGCCGGGCCTACCAGGAGACGCAGGCCGTCTTCCAGGCGGGCAAACGGGGGTTGCGCGTGCGCCTGCGGCTGGACCCCGCCGCCGCCGAGCTGCACGCCCTCCACTGGGAACGCATCTTTCATCCCCTGAGTGGGGGCTGGCAGCCCCTGGGGATGACGGCTGATACGCCTTTCTCGCGGCACGTATTCATCAAGGACTTTAAGCGGGCCGAACCCGAGTCGGCCAGGCCGTTGCAGGTCCTGGCCGTCATCGCCTCGCCGTCCGCAGGGAACCCCTACAGCCTGGCGCCCATACCAGAGGAACAGCGCCAGGCGCTACACCATCTCCTGGGCGGCCTGCCCGGCGTGCGGGTCGCTTACCTGGAAAGCGGCACACAGGCGCCGCCGACGTTAGGGCAACTGCGCCAGGCGCTGGCAGACGGCTACCATATGGTCCACTTGCTGTGCCACGGCGCGGTCCTGCCGGGGGGCACGGTTCTCTACCTGGAAGAGGAAGGCGGTGAGATCAAAGGCATACCTGAGGTGCAGCTGGTCAGCGAGTTTGCTGCCCTGGCGCAGAAGCCGTTGTTCTGCTTCCTGGCGGCCTGCGAGACGGCCAGCGAGACTACCGGCGTGGCGCGGGCGGAGGCTTATGTGCCCCTGGGGCCGGCGCTGGTGGAGCAGGGCGGCGTCCACGCCGTGGTGGCCATGTTCGGCCGGGTGGGGATGGATACGGCCAGCGCCTTCACGGCCCAGTTTTACCGCCGCCTGCTGGGCCACGGGGCGGTGGACCTGGCGGTGAACCAGGCGCGCGCCCAGGTGCGCGACCGGTGGGACTGGGGCGCGCCGGTGCTCTTCAGCCGCTTGCCCGACAACCAGCTTTTGACTCCCCAGGCTGAGGAAATCGACCTGCGCCCTATCGAGGCTGCCTACCGCCAGCGCGTGCGCGAGCGGTTCGGCGGCACTGCCGCGTTCTACATCCCCCTGCTGGGCGAGGCGGTGGAGGCGGCTCCGGTCGAACCCGATGTCTTCGAGTGGGTGCAGCGCGGGCAACAGGTGGAGCGGGTCAAACTCCCCAGCATGCGGGCGGCGGTGGACAAATATCCCTGCATCATCCTGCTGGGGGACCCCGGTTCTGGCAAGACCACGGCGCTGCAAGACCTGGCTTACCAGATGGCCGGGGAGAGCGGCCAACTGCCGCTGCCGGTCTCTCTGGGGGAATTCGTGCCGGGCCAGAGCGTGGAAACGTTCCTGGACGGGTACTGGGGCGGGACGCTGGGCCACCACTGGCGGGCACCGGAACTGGCCAACCACCTGCAGGATTACCTGCCGGCCGGCCGGCTGCTGCTGTTGTGCGACGGCTTGAACGAGATGCCACGGGAAGGGTACGCGGCGCGGGTGGCGGACCTGCGCCGTTTTATTGACCAGTGGGTGAAAACGGGGAACCGCTTTATGGTCACCTGCCGCGTGCTGGACTACGGCGCCGAGCTGGACGGCCTGCAGCGCGTCGAGGTGCAACCCTTCAACGATCAGCAGATCCGGGCGTGCATCCAGCAGCGCCTGCCGGATCGCTGGGAAGGGCTGTGGCAGGCATTATCGCGGGGGCAGGATGCACAACACCGCCTGCTGGAGCTGGCGCGCAATCCGCTGAACCTGACCATCATGGCCGCCATCTACCGCCGGGACGGGCAGCTCAGCCAAAACCGGGCCGGGCTGCTGCAGCGCTTTAGCGAGATTCTGCTGGAGCAGGCGAAGAAAAAATGCCCGGCCGAGGAATGGCTGCCGGCCGGCATCCAGCGGGCGGCGCTGGCGGCGCTGGCCTACGAGCTGGGGGAGCGCTCAGGCTTCGGCACCAGCGTGGAGACGGTGCTGGCGCTGGGCATCATGCCGGAACAGGTGCAACTACACCCGAACTACCCGGCGGTGGACGCGCCGCCGCAGCAGGTGCTGAAGCTGGCGGCCGGGGCGCATATCCTGGAGATGCCTGGAATCGCCCCCGATTCCACGGACCGCTCCAGCGTGCGTTTCTACCACCAGTTGTTGCAGGAATACTTTGCCGCCCTGGAGCTGCGCCGTCGCGCGCCGCAGGCGGACGCGGCCACCCAGGCCCGCTGGTGGCGCTGGCCCTGGCGGGAAGCGGAGATGCCCCTCTGGAACCGGCCAAAGGACAACTACGACCCATTGCCCGCGCCGCCGCCCACCGGCTGGGAAGAGACCACCATCCTGGCGGCCGGGTTGGCACAGACGCCCGAGAACGACGACCAACTGGTGCGCGCCTTGCTGGCGGTGAACCCGGTGCTGGCGGGGCGCTGCCTGCACGAGGGGCAGGCGCGGGTGGCCCCGGAGGTGCGCCAGGTGGTGATCGAGGCCCTGCTGGCGGCCCTCGGCGACGATACGGTAGCGCTGCGGGTGCGCATCGCGGCGGGGGAGGTGCTGGGCTACCTGGGG
>JACQGL010000049.1 GCA_016199525.1 Armatimonadota bacterium | reverse complement strand
TGCTACCGGTGTGCCTGGCGATGCCGTACACTGCCCAGCGATGCCTTAGTGACCTGTGATACCGGACCCCTTACCGACGAGGTGGGCCCCTAGGGGCCCACCTCGCCCGGCAGAGGAATGGGCCCTCGCGCCGACCGTGATCGTCTTGTTCTCGCTCGTGCGCCGGAAGAACGGGCCTCTCTGCCCACCAGCGGCGGCACGGCTGCAGGTGAGTCTATCTATACCCCTGGGGCACGCTCGCGGGCCGCGGGCGACTTCGCGAGCACGGCCGCCAGAGCCAGGACGCCCACGACGATACCCACGACCACGCTGTTCGTTGTCGCAGCGGTAATCGCCCCAAAGCCCAGGATGAACGGCGCGGTGATCAGCCAGATGCCAAACACCACGTTCAACCAGCTGGGTCCGGGGGACAGGCTGCTGATGGCCGCCAGGCTCGCGATCACGATCAGGATCCCGAACGTTATGCTATTCCAATCCAGCGCTGCCGAGCTCGCCGCGAATCTCAGGACGAACGGCGAGATGATCATCCACACGCCCAGGACCACATTGATCCAGCTGGCCCAGGCGGCGGGAACCCTGTCACTAGCGCCTGCCATTTCTGCCCTCCAGCACTTTCTAAGACGGTAGACCGCAGCGGCACACGGCCACTGCCTATAGGCTTGTACCGTGCAAGCAGCGAAGTTAAAACCCCCGCCTCTGGCATGCAGGGCGCCTGCGGAGAGCAGAACGCACGGCGGTGACGCGGAGCATTTTGTCTTTCACGGTCGCTCCATCTCTTGCCACGGATGGTTCGCCGTCGTTGCTACTCCGGTTTGAAGGCGTACACGATGATCCCCGGAGGGGTATCTGGCGACACGTCTGTGCCGCGGGAATACGCTCTACCCGTCACCTCTACCGTTTTCTTGCCGCTGCCCGTGGCCTGCAAGAGCCGCTGGAGCGCTCCTGGGGTGTTCCCCTTGCAGCTGGGGTCCTCCTGAAGGAGGAAGATCTGCCCTGTGCCGCTCGCCCGCAGCGCCGGAAGATCCTGCCACCGGGTAACCGTGCCCTCCGCCGTAACGGCAGCCCACCGGTAGCGATATCCTCCCTTTTTCTGGATGTTCTCCTTTAGTGCGGCCTCTCTGAAGGCAACGCCCTTCTTCCAAGTGACGTGCACTAGGCCGCGGCGCAGGTCTGTTCTTGCGTTCAGAACGCCTTCCAGGCGTTTCAGGGCCTTTTCAAGCCCGTTTGCTCATATATGGCACGTGAGGCCGTCCACCCGAACGTCCAGGCGCGTGACTTCGGCGAGTGCAGGGCTTACCACCACGCCGGTCGCCAGAATGAGCGTAACCAAGCCGATGTGCCAGGTTCGCTGCTTCATCGGTTCCTCCTTGTTATCAAAAGAAGCGCCGGTAGCTGATAAACAAGTTCACATCTGGATCGACTTGCCGCCCGTTTAGGCTACGGACAATTGGCACCATCACCGATGCCTCAATAACGTTGGAGCCGTCGGGAGTAATATACTGGAGACCCGGAGATAAGAAGAGGACGTGCCCTCCCGAGTCCTTGAGCCGCATTCCTGCCATTCGATTACGGGCGGAGTAGAGGCCGTTGAGCTCTAGCATCGCGTTGACCTGGGCACCGGGGAACTCCTGTGGGAGGATGCGATACTCCCAGGTGACGTCGTATTGCAGCGTATCGCCGAACTTAAAACCGCCTGCTTCGGAGGTCAGGCGGTAAGCGAGATCCGCGTGCAAGCCACGCCGGAAGTGGACGTGGGAATAAGCGGCCCCCACAATCCCATCCACACTGCCGCTTCCCGGCTGCAATGGTCTGGGCAGGCGACCCAGTCGATCTCGCACGTCCGCCTCTCCCGTAGGCAGCTTGACACCCAGGAGCCAGGTTGCCCGCTCCACGTCCTGGAGTGCATCGAAAGCATAGAAGCGGTGCTTCCAGAGCAGGTTCAGATCTCCGATGCCGCGCGTGCTGCGCCGGACCTGGCCGCCACCGGGCCGGCGCACGGTGACCTCTTTGGTGACGTATGGAAGGATCACCAGTATGTTGTCCCGTGAGCTCAACCCATAGACAACCGCGGCCGGGACCGCAAAGACGTGCAGGTCTGCCCTGCCTGCCGGCGCACGACCGGAGCCATCGATCTCCCGGTAGCCAGTGCGCAGCATCCACTGACCTTCGGACACGGTGAGCGCCAGATCGCTGTTGATGGGCATCGCGCGCCCCGGCCTGGCCTGGGTAGCCAGTACTGTAGTCAGCAGAGCAAGAAGCACCGCACGTTTCATTGTCGCTCCTCTCAAGTAGCGCAGGCTACCCGCCTGCATGGAGATCAGCCACCTTGCGGCAGGCAAGGATGCCTGCACTACTCGATCAGTCTATCCATCAACCGCACGGATCCCCACCCGCCGGCCTCTGGCGACTACCCATCCGGCACGTGGGGGGCTTCGCACCCATTCGGGAACCAGGCCATCTCCATTAGGCCGGGACACCCAGCCCGGCGGCCCGCAGCGCCTCCGGGCTCACCGGCCCCACCGGGCAGCAATCCACCAGCTGGCCGTCGATGACCACCGCCGGCACACGGTGGATGCCGTACTCCCGCGCCTTTGTCCGACACTCGTTGGTTGCGCAGCCCGCGCGGAGGTCGTAGACGATGACCTCGCAGTTCGGGCAGGCCAGCGATTGCACCAGCTGCGCCGCTTCATCGCAGAGCGGGCAGCCGGCGATGAATACTTCTACCCGTCGCTTGTTAGCCATCTCTGTCCTTCCTATTCCGATAAGCCAGCGGCGCGGCATTCAGGCGACAGCGCCGCGTAATAGGAATACCCCCTATCTCTATTATAACCTACGGAAAAGAAAAGTCTGCTGTCACCCGTACCGACTGGAAAATTAGCGAGCGTACTTGTAGAGGAGGTCCACCAGCTCCCGATAGACGCGCTCACTCTCCTCCGGGTCCCCCGAACGGATGGCGCTCGTGGCGCACTTCTCCAGGTAGTTCCGGACCATGATCTTGCCCACGCCGCGTAGCGCCTCGTGAGCAGAGGCGATCTGTGTGAGGATGTCCATGCACGGCCGCCCCTCTGCCACCATCCCCTTCAGTCCGCGCACCTGTCCTTCGATGCGGCTGAGGCGGCGGAGTAGTTCCTCCTTGCGGGCGTTGTCGATCAATACCAGTTCGCTATCCTGGATCAGTGGTCGTCCTGTTCGCCTTGCCATTTGATACCCCCTACCCCTATTATAGGCAAACACGACTGATCTGCCAGGCCTTCACGACGGTTCACCGGCGCGCTTCTGCCCCCGACTGCCCGGATGGTCGCCAGCTACCTGGCGGCATCTCCACCACACCCATCTGGCGTTCGCCCGCAGGCGATGGGCGATCAGCCGGCGAACCCTCCAACAGGGGATCCATCGCGCCGGAGGCAGAAACCCGTGCCCTTTCCTGGTTCCTGGTTCGACGACCTCTTTGAAGCCCTCTTCTACCGGCTGCTGCGCGTCGAGGTGCTGGAGAACGACCCCGAAGCGCTGCTTGCTATGGGGTCCAGCAAGCACTGGGGGCGGTCTGTTACCCTGGCCGACGGGACCGTGATCCGCCACGGCGACCCGATCGCCGAGTTCCACTTCCGCCGCCAGGCGCTGCGGCTCCTGGACAGCGGTTCCAACCCGCGCCCGCTGGGAATCGGGCTCTACCGGCTGCTAAAACGTGATCTGCCCCGATTGGCCGCCTGGGTGGCGCGCGATCCGCGATTCGCCGATATCCGCGCCCTCCACGCCATCTCTCCGTTTCACTACGGCGCCCCGCGCATCGGCTTCGAGGTGATGGACCTGCCGACCGCCTTCTCGGGCTGGTGCTTCACCGTCTGGCAGCGCGGCATCATGCGCCGTACTCATCCCCGCGGCGCACAACGCCTCACGCGTCATCGTGAGGAACCGGTGGTCAGCAAGCAGGTCTGGATGTCGCGGGCGCGGCTGATGGAGCTGTGGGGGCCGGGGGGCACCCTGATACGGCAACTGGTGGAGCGCGAGCGGTAACGGGCGCGGGAGTGCGGAACACGGATTGCCGAGCGGGAACCGGGTGATTCCTCGCTCCGGGGGCGTTGGGGCCCGGCTACATCCACCTCTCCACCCCCATTCCCCCACCCCCCATTCATTCCTCTCTCCCTCGCCGCGTTTTCTCCCGACACCCCACACCCGTGTTTCCATATCTCCGGGTTTGCGATGCCCCGATCCCGTGGAAGGAGATAGGCGGGGCGCGGCGGCATTTCGCGGGTTGCGAAGGCCATCCGCAGACTCCGGCTGCCGGGGTTTTTGCCGCGCCCGGGAGGTGAGACGTGAGAGATACTCTCCGCCGCCTGGCGATTATCGGCGTCCTGGCCGCCACTCTGGGTGCGAGCAGCGCGCGGGTGGCGCGTGCGGTCGATATCGGCGATATCGTCCAGGTGTTCGGAATTGCCTACGCGGTGCGCGTGTTCGGCGACGAGATCAATAGCTTCCTGAACTCGGTCTTCGCCCAGCGAGGCGTGCGCTGGGAAGGACGCACAAAGGTGGTCCCCATGCTCTCCCTGGGCAGCGGGGCGTTTATTGGCGCAGCCCAGGTTGCCGGGCCGCCGGACCGCGTACGGGAGACGAGGGCAGTCGCTGCGGGGGAAGTCCGCGTTATTAGCAACGTGCGCGTGACGGGGATCATCCCTATCAACACTACCAACCCGCTGCGGCGCAGCTTCCGGCGGATCGAGGGCGTCGGCCTGAGCGCGCTCATCGACTTCCGGATCTAGTTGGGGAAACAACGATTACACTACGGAGACACGAAGAGCGCAGTGGGAGCGCGTAGGGGAGTATGGCTGACGCGGGGATGGGAGAGTGGAGAAGAGGGGAACAGGACTGCGGATCCGTTCTTCCACACTCCCATGTACCCGGGCACCCAAACTCCGGCTTCCCCCGCTCTGTAGTGAGTTTCCGGGGTGAGATTCAGGAGGCAGGGATGCGATACGGACGCATTGGGCTTGGCGCTCTGGTCGCGGTTCTATCGGGGCTGCTGATCCCGATGGCGTTGGGAGTAGCGGGACAGCAGGCGCGGACGCGTATCGATTCGGCGGCGCGGACCGTTCAGGGCGAGCCGGTGGGCGATGTGCTGGTCAACGGCCAGGTGGTGATCCGACTCCGGTCCGCGGTCGGCTCGCTCAGTCCCGGGGAGCGCGCCCGCATCGTGGCCGACCGGCTGCGCCGTCTGGATACCGAGGGCCGGCTGCGCCCCGAGACGGTGGACGTGGGCACGGTGGATGGCACCGCGCTGCTGCTGGTAGATGGTGTGTCAGTGACCATGGTGGATAGCCGCGCGGCGCGAGCGCAGAATACCACGCCGTTGCGTCTCGCCACCGACTGGCGGACCAACCTGCGAGCTGCTCTGGCTGGGGAAAGAGTTGGAGGGGAGCGCCAGACGCAGAGCCAAGTCGGGCAGAAGCTTGTGCCGATCATCAGCGTCGGCAGCGGGCTGCGCGTGGGGGCGGCCCTGGTTGCCGGTGAGCGCGACCGGCTGGATAACACGCGCGCGGTGGCGATGCTCGAAACGGACTACCGCGACGCGGTGCGCGCCCGCTTGCTGGTGCCGATTTCCACCTCCAGCGGCCTGCGAGATCTGGACCGTGTCCCCGGGGTGGCGGTTATTGGCGTGGCGGACATCGAGTTGTAGCGGCGAGGGGGGCGCGGAGCGCCAGCGCGGGTAGGGGCACCCCTATGCAGTCGGAGCGGTGCCCCCACCCGTAGCCGCGTGTCAGACCACGGCTGGGGGTTGCTTGTTTCAGGTCAAGGAGACCAGCGGCGGTAGTCTCAGGTGGAGGAAATCGTAGACCAGAAACCAGAGACCGGAAACCCGTCAGTGTGCGCCCTGCGCTTCCAACCAACGCTCGGCTTCAATCGCTGCCATGCAGCCCGTTCCGGCGGCGGTGACCGCCTGCCGGTAGACCTTATCGGTGATATCCCCGGCGGCGAATACACCCTCCACGCTGGTGCGGGTCGTCCCCGGCCGGACAATGATGTAGCCCTGCTCGTCCATCTCTAGCTGGCCGCGAAACAGGTCGCTATTCGGCTTGTGACCGATGGCGATGAATACTCCCTGGGTAGGGTAGTCCCAGACTTCTTTGGTGTGCGTGTTCTGGAGGCGAGCGGCGGTTACCTTGCCCAGCTCCCGGTCTAGAATGTCGATCACCACCGCGTTCCAGATCCAGCGGATCTTGGGGTTGGCGAAGGCGCGCTCTTGCATAATCTTAGAGGCGCGCAGCTGATCGCGGCGGTGGATCACGGTGACTGACCGGCACATCCGCGTGAGGTAAATAGCTTCCTCCATCGCCGTATCCCCGCCGCCCGTCACGCACACATCCATGTCGCGGAAGAAGAAGCCGTCGCAGGTGGCGCAGGC
>JACQGL010000050.1 GCA_016199525.1 Armatimonadota bacterium | reverse complement strand
TCTCGAGCACGTCCTCGAGCCTGCGCGCGACGTCGTCGAGGCGCGCGGCGCCGAAGGCGAGGGCCATGCGGCGCTCGGTCCCGAACTGGTTGATCAGCAGCGGGTGCTTCGCGCCCTTCGGGTTCTCGAACAGAAGCGCGGGGCCGCCTGCCCTCACCGTCCGGTGGACGATCTCGGTGATCTCCAGGTGCGGATCGGCGGGGTAGTGGATGCGCTGCAGTTCACCAAGCGGCTCCAGCCGGGCGATGAACTCCTGGAGGGTAGGGTAGGGCATCGCGAAATGGGAGGGCTCCCCGAAGCCGCCGGGGAGGAGAGCGCCGGCCCCATTATATCAATGCGGCGTGCGGAATGGGGAGTGCAGAGCGAGGAGTGGAGAGTGCGGAGCGGGAGAATGGGAGAAAGGGGGAGTGAGAGGGTTGGGGAGCGGGAGTGTGGGAGTACGGGTGCACCCCCTCGCGGCCCTGCCGCCCAGACCGGGCGTTCACGCGGTGTGCAGCCGAACGCCCGCGTCTGGCGGAAACTCCACGCGGTCGTAGATCTCCGCCAGAGTCAGCTGGCAGCCGATCGATGAGAGCGGGACAGTCTCCTGCAGGCCGCTGGCCTCCGTGAAAACCCACTCCTGCCCCCCTTCCTGCCGCACAAAACGCTCTACACGGGGTCGGTCCTGGGCAATCAGCACGTACTCCCGCAGCGACGCCAGCCGGCGGTAGTGGGCGAACTTCTCACCGCGGTCGTAGGCTTCAGTCGAGGGGAAGAGCACCTCGATGATGAGCGTGGGGTTGAGGAGCGTATCCTGGCGCTCGTCCGCGAACCGCCGCTCGCCGCAGACCGCGACCACATCGGGATAGGTGTAGAGGCCGGTCGCCTCGACCTTCACCCGCATGTCGCTAGCGTAGGCCTCGCAGGGACGGCCTTTAAGCTGCCGGAGAAGATCGGCAGCGACGTTGAGCGTGATCAGGTTGTGCTCGCGGGTAGCGCCGGCCATAGCGAACATCTCGCCGTCATAGAACTCGCTCTTCCACTCGGCGGCGCGTTCGATGGCGAGGTACTCCTGCTCGGTCAGCCGCTGTCTGGCGGGCGCGGACATAAGCACCCCCGCTGGCCCGGGACGAGGGTCGTCGCTGCCGCGGGGCTCCGTCCCAAGCAACTGTGATAACGATAACCCACCGTGCGCCGGTGTGTCAAGCAATCGGAGCCTCGAACCAGGGCGTTGTCAAAGTCGTCCTGGATGAGACTCCGGGGCTGCGACGCGCTTTGGTGACCGCGGGCCCAAGCCTGTATCCGGCCCGTACGGGCGGCGATCCGCAGTTCGGCCGGCGCAGCTCCGGGACTTTGCAAAGGCCCTGGGCGGCGGTAGAGTAAAGCGACAGGGTGGGTGTCTCTGGAGTAAAGTATTTAGATGTGAACGAACCATTGATGACTGAACGTGCTTCCCGCTCCCGGCCAGCTCTGTTCACGAACGGGCAGGCTCTGGCAGCCCTGGGGTACCGAAACTACCGGCTGTACTTCGTGGGCCAGTTTATCTCGATGATCGGCACGTGGGTGCAGGGAGTGGCCCAGGGATGGCTGGTCTGGCGACTGACGCAGAGTGAGTTTGCGGTAGGCATGGTGACGGCGTTTGGTTCCGCGCCGATGCTGCTCCTCTCCCTGGTAGGGGGCACGGTGGCGGACCGGGTGGATCGTCGCCGTCTGCTGCTGGTAACGCAGTCCCTGGCGATGTTCCTGGCGGCGCTGCTCGGGTATCTCTCCCTGCTACCGGGCTTGCAGGTATGGCACGTGGCGGCGGTGGCGGCCTGTCTGGGGGCAGTGAGCGCGTTCGATGTGCCTACACGGCAGGCGTTCGTGGTGCAGATGGTGGACCGCGGGGCACTGATGAACGCGATCGCGCTCAATTCGATGCTGTTCAACGGGGCGCGGGTGGTGGGGCCGGCGGTGGCGAGCGTGCTGATCGCCATCCCGTGGATCGGGGTGCCGGGCTGCTTCTTCGTGAACTCAGCATCCTACATGGCGGCGCTGACGGCGCTGGTGAAGATCCGCGTGGCCTCGGGGGAGCCGTTCTCCAGTGAGAGCTCGCCCGTGGCGCTGGTGCTGGGCGGAGTGCGCTATGTAATCGCCATGCCCTTGCTGCGGCGGCTGATCACACTCCTATTTGTGGTGGGCGTGTTCGGATGGTCGGGCTCCGTACTGATGCCGGCGATGGCGGAGAAAGTGCTTCACGGCGGCGCGGGCACCTACGGAGGGCTGATGACCGCCGCCGGCGTCGGCGCGGTGGCGGGCGCTCTGATTCTGGCCAGCCTGGGAGATACGCCGCACAGGCGCCGGCTGGTGTTCGGCGGCCTGGCCCTGGTTTGCGCCGCGCTGCTGGGGTTTTCGCTATCCTCCTGGATTCCGCTATCTATGGTGGCCATTGGGCTGTTCGGTATGGGGATGATCTTGTTCTTTGCGACCAGCAATACGGTAGTGCAGACCATCGTGCCGGACGAGCTGCGGGGCCGGGTGATGGGGGTATGGGCGCTGGTATTTGCGGGCAGCACGCCGATTGGTAGCCTGATGGCAGGCGCTATTGCGCGCCAGTGGGGCGCTCCAGCGGCTATCCAGGTGGGCGTACTGGCGATGGCGGTGTGCGGGGCGCTGATCTATCGCCAGTCACGGCGGGAACGCGCCCAGCAGGTAACCGGAGGATGAGGGCTGCCGGGCGTCGGGGCGATAACCTGGCTCCAGCGGAAATGAGCCGCAAGTGAACGTGAATGGATGCAGATGCCGCGGATAGAGGCAAGCGCTGAGCCGCTGCGGACCTGCGTAAGAAACTACCTCAGAACCCCGATTAGCGTCGAAAGCGGCCCCGACGCGTCGGGGCCGCACTCCAAAAGGCAGGCTGGCAGCCTGCCCCATTCGATCTTCAGATGGCAGGCTGGATAGCCTACCCCACCTCTTCCTCCGCCAACGGATCTTCTTCTTCGGGCTCGGGCGCAGGCGCGGCCATCATCCGCTTGTGACCTTCGGGGCAGAGGGCGCGGAAGTTGCAGAAGCGGCACATACGCGCGTCCCCGGTGACGGGGAAGCAGGCGATTTCCGCGGTGTTCTTCTCCGGATCGGTGAGCAGGGAGCGCATGTGCCGAACGCTGGTCTGGATCGCCTCGCGGGTGGCGGCCAGCATGGCGGGCGTGGGAATGGTGGGCTCCCAGGGGCCGGGCAGGCTCAGGTAAACGGCGGTGGTGCGGATTCTATCCAGACTTGCCTCCGGCCACCGGTTCAGCGCGTAGAGGGCGTAGCAGGCGAGCTGGGCTTGGTCGTCGGAGTGCACGCGGCCGGTTTTCCAATCGCGGATGTGGATGCCGCCCGCTTCACGGTCGGCCAGATCCATCGCGATCCAGATCTTGACGCCGTCCAGCGTGAGGTGATCGGGCAGGGCCGGCGGCCCCTGGCGACTGGCGGGCGGCGGGCAGTGCAGCCAGTCCTCCCCGGACACGCGGCAGAGACGTTCGAGGAGGCCGGAGGAGGCGAAGTGGCTCACGGCGGTGCGGACCTTCTCCTGGATGGCGGGGGCGAGCTGGTCCGGCTGGAGGCGGGCATCGATCTGCGCGTAGTGGTGCTCCTGGATGCGGAAGGAGGAGGGGCCGCCGGCGTGGATGTTGTACTGGGAGAGGCGCCAGTCGGACTTGAGCTTGCCTGCCGCGAGGCGCCGGAGGTAGCCGAGATCTGCCTGGCCCCCGGCGCGCGCCTGGTGGAGCGCGGTAAGCAGGGTCCACTCCACCACCTGCCCTGCCCAGCCGTGGAGGCTGGTGAGCTTCTTGAGGGCGTACATGCGGCGCACTGCGGCGGGAGCATCCTCGTGCCAACCATCCCAGCTGCCGTAGTAGCGGTAGTAGTAGGCGCGGGGGCACTGGCGGAGGGCGCGGTCGCGCGAGAAGGACCAGGTGAACTCGTTGACCAGTCGGCCCACGGCAGCGCCTCTGTGACGGCGGTTGCCCGGGGGAGAGCCGGGGAGGAGGCGAGTAACACTCTTTACTTTCGTCGGCCCGGGGGGTGGTTCCTGCGGGGGGCGCGCTGGGGTTGCGGATCGCAGGGATTCGCCCACCCGTTTGCGCGGAGTGCGGTGAGAGGAGGGCGTTGGGCATGGGGCGGGCAGGCCCCGAAAGCTTTCGGGGCAGGCGGCCGCTTCCCGACGGTCGCGGTACTGTTACCGGCGCTCAACGCCGGACCGTCCTCTGCCACTGCCTACTGCTCCCCGATGGTTGCAGTACTGTTGGGGGGCGATAGGCGAGCTTAGCCGGGGCCTTGGGGAGGGCCCGGCTGACGATGAAGAGGGAGTGGCATGCGCCCGTACTAGCGGCGATGGCCGGGCGGAACGGAGCGGCCGTGCCAGCCTACCTTGCGCCCACGTGTCCAGCCCGGGGGGACGGAGCGGCCGCGCCAGCCCACCTTGCGCCCGCGGCTGAACCCCGGCGGACGGCGATGGACAATGCGGTGATAGCGCACGCGCCGATGCCGCCTGTGTCGGCACTGCCGGTAGCGGTGATACGCGTAGGCGGCACCTGCCCCGGTGAGGACGCCAGTAGTGGTATGCCCCTTGATCAGCGAGTAGGCCGCCACACCGCCCAGCACCGCGGCGGTGGTGCGCCGGCCTGTGCATCTCGCCAGGGCCTGGGTTGGGAGTGCCAGACCCGCGGCCAGCACAATTGCCGCCAGTACGCCGGCGACTATTCTCCGAAGTCCCATCATCTCTGGACCTCCTTTACTGCCTTAATTCCCAAAGATGGGCGTGGAGTATTATCGCCAAGCGGACTCGATGGCATCGTGACGGATCGAATATCCTATCGGCTCCCAGCCGTGTTCAAGCCACTGGTTGATGGGTGCAGCCGCGTCCGCCGCGGGGGCCCTGCTTTCGGAGGATGGCTATCTGTTAGAAGCGGTCCAGGTCGGGGATGAACGGTTCCAGCCGGGGGAAGAGGAAATCCGCGTCCCGCACGGCTTCGGGGCTCCCCTGGAGCAGGAGGCCCTGGGAGGCCGCTTCGCTGGGGGCCATGTAGCCGCAGTAGATTTGGGAGAAGACGCGGATATCCGCCGCCAGGCAATGAGCGGTGCAATGGCCGCTCACCAGCTGCACCGTGCCATCGCGGGCGGAGAGGGCAATGGGGATTTCGTTCTCGCGGATGATTTCATCGTGGACCTGGAGGGAGAGTTCCAGAGTGAGGTTGCTCCAGGCGGGCGCGCGGGCGCGCAGGGCGGCTGTCAGGTCCACCACGCGGAACTGGAACATGGGGCGCACGGTGACGATGACCCGTGGCCGGAAGCCTTCGCGCAGCAGGGCCGGGGAATGCAGCAGCCCGCTTTGCATCAGGTCGGTGGTGGAGGCGCTCCACTCGATAGACTCGCTGGTGCAGCGGGCCAGCCAGCCCAGCAGGCCGCGGCGGGCCTCCTCATGGACGGCGAGCAGCTCGTGGACGCGCGTGACGGGGGCGCCGTAACGGTCGAGCGTCTCGGTAGCCAGCAGATAGCCCGCGGGCGCCTCGTTCTCGAAGAGAATAGCACGGCGATCCGGCTGGGCGAGCAGCTTCTGCCAGAGCGATGCGGATCGCTCCGGAGTGCAGGCGCAGACGGCGCTGCGCGACTCAAAGAGCCTCTGGAGGGTATCCACGTCGGCCAGGCCTGCGGGTCGGCACCAGCGAGCCTCCTCGAAGGCGGGGAGGGAGGCAGGTCGCGCCCACACTTCGCAGTGATTGCCGCCCAGCTCGTAGCCAAAGTTCCGGTAGAAGCCAAACGAAGTGGGGAAGAGGATAGAGACCGGAAGGCCTTCCGCGCGCATCCAGTGCAGGGTGCCACGCATCAACGCGCTGGCGTAGCCCTGATTGCGTTCCTCGGGGAGCGAGGCGACGTGGCGGATACCGCCCATGGGGAGGCGCGCCCTGGCGAGACGGATGGCGCGCCGCTCTACGGTAAGGCAGGAGAGGATGCGGCCGTCGCGCGCCAGTACGCGCATGCCGCGCAGCTCCTCGGCGGTGATGCGATCGGCGGCGGGCCAGGTGTCGAGGGGGAGGTTGAACGAGCGCGCGCGGAGCTGATTGACCTGTGCGACCTCTGCACGGCGTGCGGCGCGGATCCGCAGTGGCGGGCTCTGGCGCGCGGGCGCCGGCGCGGACGGCCCAAGGGTGGCAACCGGCGCCGGGGGCTGGTGACGTATCGATCCGCTGGCCATGACACTGTAATCCTCGGATCCCAATGGCATCAGGGTGGACAGGGCGCGGGCGGGCCGTTTTCCTCCAGGCGCACGACGCGCACCGGGGTACCGTCCGGAACGGTGGCAAACAGGGTGGCGTCTCCCTCGATACAGCCGAAGACGTTGACGGGGCTGGCAGGCCGGATTTCATCCCCCCGGCTGGCGGGCGTGGGCCCCCAGAAGATGCAGAAGGCGCGACCGGGCGGCCAGTAGCCGAGGTCGCCCGCCGCGACCACCGCCTGCGGTTGCTCCGGCGCCAGTGCCACGGGGATGGCGAAGTAGATCTCCTCGCCCCAGCGGTGGGCGCGCGCGGAGAGTGGGAGCGCATTCCAGATGGCGGCTGCCGTTCTGCTTTCCGTCAGGGTGGCGCACGCCGTTACCGGCCCGGCGGTAATTCTTACTCTGCGCATGGCGTGAGCGTGTGAGACGCTGGGCACGTTTGACAGTTGGGCTGTCTGCGGGTGGGATTCCTGATGAATAGCACGACGATTGATCCCGGTGGAGGGCGACGGACGGATCTTGTTATTTGACTTACCCCTTCCTCCTGGCAGTTGAACATCGGCAATTGCAGCGAGGATGCCCGGGGCTTTGCATCGCTCGCTTGCCAGAGGGCAAATCGGGCACGGTTAGCAGGCCAGTAGCAACGGCACAGAACGGCTCGCCAGGACGTTCTACTACAAATCTACCACTGATGACAGGTGATCAGGGGGCGAAAGGCAGGAGCGCGCCGAGAAAGCAAACGAGAGGTGGGCGCGGGCACGCGGCCGGGGAACGGCGCTTCCTGAACGGTCGCACTGCCGTTACGCTGGCTCTCACGGCCGCCGGCGACCCTGGGGGGGCACGTAGCGCCGGGGTTCCGCGCCCTCCGCACGGGTGCGGAGCCGGCGCGGAGGAGCCATCAGGAGGGGCTGTGAGGCATCGAAGAACTCGTCCGCCAGGCCGTAATCAATGATCTCCTGACCGAAGAGGT
>JACQGL010000047.1 GCA_016199525.1 Armatimonadota bacterium | reverse complement strand
GCATGTGGGGGTGAACCGGGGTAGTCGTAGCCATACGCTGCCATGCATGAGTGGTCCCCACGCATGTGGGGGTGAACCCGCGCCCGCTACCGACAAGACGCCCCTTCCCAGGTGGTCCCCACGCATGTGGGGGTGAACCGTCGATCTCGAACCCTGCCCAACCTCTCCATCAGTGGTCCCCACGCATGTGGGGGTGAACCGTGTGGCTTCATAGCGGACGATTAGCGGATGTCCCGTGGTCCCCACGCATGTGGGGGTGAACCGGTGATCCGGTGGTAGGCGTGGATTACTATCTGGTGGTCCCCACGCATGTGGGGGTGAACCGCGGAGCGCCCGCCGTGTGAGCTCTGCAGAGCGGTGGTCCCCACGCATGTGGGGGTGAACCGCAATTTGGGGGACAGGTAGCGGACCTGCTCTAGTGGTCCCCACGCATGTGGGGGTGAACCGGACGGTATTGATTTGCGCGCTATTCCCTTTCAGTGGTCCCCACGCATGTGGGGGTGAACCGATCTGATGCGGCAACGCGGGGTGGAATCACCAGTGGTCCCCACGCATGCGGGGGTGAACCGCAGCATCCGATTTCTGGCGGTCAAAGACGACGGTGGTCCCCACGCATGTGGGGGTGAACCAAGAAGTTTTACTAAATTTAGAGCATAAATTACGTGGTCCCCACGCATGTGGGGGTGAACCGATCAATAACGGGCTTGGGGGTACGCGCGCGGAGTGGTCCCCACGCATGTGGGGGTGAACCGCACTGGCACGTCAACTCAGCGCACCGTGGGACGTGGTCCCCACGCATGTGGGGGTGAACCGGTACGAGACGCGCAGGGGCGAACTGAACAGCGCCGGTTCGCTTTACCGCAGCCACAGCAGCCACCAGCGCCGCCGCGGCGGGCGCCTCCTACCGGGCGATTATGAAGCAGACGGGGCACAAGAGCCGGGCGATGGTGGTCGCCACGTAAGAGATGGCTCGCTTTTCAGGGACAATGCCGCCGCCGTAGGGCTGTAGACGAATGGCGGTTTGTCCTTCGCCCCACGCGCAGGGAGGCGGCGTCAGCAATCGGCGCAACTATCCCTACTGGACGCACTTCGCCCCACGCGCAGGGAGGCGGCGTCCATTGCACCCTCTCGCAGCCCACGGCGATGGGCTTCGCCCCACGCGCAGGGAGGCGGCGTATCTCGGATCGATCCGAGACCGTATTACTCGCCCGCGTGGGGAGAGAGGAAGAAATCGCAGCGAAGATGTCTCGGTCTGCCGCGCAACCTCCCTCCCGGTGGCCACGTCTTACTCTGTGTCATTCGATTCAGGGACCCCGTATCGGAGCGCGGTTCCGCTTCCCCTTCACTTTCTTTTAGGTTTCACTTTTCCTTAATGTGGGGCATAAAAGCAAAGGACCCCGCTGCCAGGGCGGTATTCGTGGAAGCTCCCGCCGGTACCCATGATGGTCAGTTGGCTTCTCGCCATCCTGGCGAGCTTCCCTTTCGTCCCTGGCTTTCGCAGGGCGTGGTTTCGGGATGAGGCGATCCTGCCGGGGGAGGCACCTCCGTGCCCGCGCGTCCCACCTTCTGTGGGAACCGTACCCTGGCCAGCAAGGAGATCTTCTGCAATGCGCCCATTGAAACTCGCTCTACAACTGGCGGTTCTGCTTGCGGTGGGTGCGGCACTCACGCTCTCTGGCGCGCCCTCTCGCGCCGCTAGCCACAGTGATGCTCCACTTATCAAGCAGGACCCGCAGGCGAACATCACGGACGTCTACACCTTCATCGGCACGAAGTACAACAACCCGAGCCAGAGGGTGCTGAACGTCATCGTGCACGTTCACCCGTTCTCCGAACCGGGAGATGGTGTCATCTACGACCGGTTTGCCGACGACGCCCTTTACAGCATTCACATCGCCAACCCGACTGCCGGCGAGACTGTTCTCCGCTACGACTTCCAGTTCTCGGATGTCAATCCTCTCACTCCGCCCGGCCTGAAGAACCCGAACACCATCTTCCCTTACGGCATAGGAACGGAGATCGGCCCTATCCTGGACGTCGGCGATGCGCGGCAGAACTACGTCCAAACCTACACCGTGAGCAAGGTGGAGGGCCGCCGCTCCAGAACCATCGGCAGCGAGTTGTTGACCTCGCCGCCCAATGTCGGGCTGCGCACCACTCCCTTCTACAACGATCCAACGACGGGCAAAGCGGTCTCCGGCGCGATCTTCTTTGATGCGCTGGACAGGTACACCCGACAGACTGTCTTCAGCCTGCCCGCTGGTGAGGCGGTTTTTGCCGGTCCACGGGAGGATGGCTTCTTTGCGGACACGCCGGGCATCTTCGACCTGCTGGACCCGCGCATCGTGTCACCGAGCCCGCCAGACACTTTTGGCCAAGCGGGCAGCGGGGTGGACGGATTCAAGGGCTTTAACGTGCTGGCTTATGCCATCCAGATCCCCGTCGATTCCCTGCCGTCCTTCGGTTACACCGCGCCATTTGCGGATCTGGCAAACCCGCTTCCGGCTGTTGGTCCTGCAAACGGCTGGGGGGTTTATGCGTCCGTCAGCCGCCGGCGCATCACGCTGCGCAGAGACGACCGCGATCCGCAGGGTTCTGGTCCCTGGATTCAAGTCAACCGCATGGGCAACCCGCTCTTCAACGAAGTGTTGGTCGCTCTGGAGGACAAGGATAGATACAACCGCACGTCGCCGACGGTGGATGCTTCACAGTTCGCGACCTACGCGCTCAACCCTGAGATAGCGGTCCACATCAACGCCGTCTTCGGTCTGGGTCTCGTCGCCACGGGACGCACCGACCTGGCTGCGGTCTATATCCCGGACGTGATCCGAGTGGACACCACCACCCCTCCGGTGCGCCTGGCAGGACAGTCCGGTTTCAGTCGCTTTGGATTCGCTGGGGGTGACACAACGACCGATAGCGCGGGACGTATCAAATCCAGCGGCTGGCCCAACGGACGCCGCCTCGGAGATGATGTAATCGACATCGCGCTCACAGCCGTCGCCAGCGGACCGACCTATTCCTCGGTCATCCCCGTGGGCGACAACATTGCCGCTAACGACCAGGTCTACAACCAGGTCTTTCCCTACTCCGGCACGCCGCACAGCGGCGCGAGGAATAGCAAGGATTCCGGCATCAACGACGAGTGAGCCACGGGGAGGGCGGAGTGTTCAGCGGGGAACACTCCGCCCTTTCGACACAGCGGTCGAGAACCATGAAGAGACCCCTCGTCAAGCCCGGTCTTCTGGTCCTGGGTCTCGCGTTCTGCCTGGCAGCGGGCGTGTGGACTGTTCGACGGCAGCACGGAAGGGTGGGGGCAGGTGCCACACCGATCTCCCCCAGTGCGCTGCTCGCGATGCTGCATGGAACCGGGGATTCGTCCACGGACCAGATGATCGCCCGTTGGGCAGAAAGGGCGCAGCAGGACCCTCAGAACAGTGAGACCTGGGCGAATCTGGGTGAGGCGCTGATGCAGAAAGCGCGGGAGACAATGGACGCTGGCTATTACAGCCGGGCCGAGGTGGTCTTCCGGAAGGCTTTAGCGCTGAACCCGAGCAACCTCTCCGCACTGACGGGCATGGCGTCGGTCACGGGATGCCGCCACGAGTTCGAGCAGAGCATCGAGTGGGCTAATAAAGCCATTGCCCTCGACCCTAAGAATCACGCCGCCTACGGTCTCTTGGGCGACGCCGCTGTGGAGATGGGTGATTATAAGGCGGCGTTCCAGCACCTCCAGCGGATGCTCGACATCCGCCCGGACCTTTCCTCCTACAGCCGGGGCGCGCATTTGCTGTTTCTGACCGGCGATGTGCGCAAAGCCACCTGGCTGATGCAGAAGGCTATTGCTGCGGGCGCGCCCCATGCGGAGAACACCGCCTGGTGCCGCGCCCAGCTCGCGCTCATGCTGTGGAACGTAGGGGCGCTTCTCGCGGCAGAGCAGGTGCTTGAGAAAGCCCTCAAACAGACGCCAAATGACTACCATCTGCTGGTGGCGATGGGTAAGGTCAAGGCCTCACGTAAGGAGTATCCCGCGGCGATCGACTCCTACAAGAAGGCAATCGCGATCGCCCCACAGCACGAAGCGGTTGTCGCGCTGGGCGACCTCTACGCGCAGACAGGGAGAAAGGATGAAGCGGAGAGGCAGTTCGCGCTGGTGGAGCAAATCCACGGATTGAACAAAACGAACGGCGTGCGCGGGGATGCGCAGATGGCGCGGTTCTATGCCGACCACGACCGCTACCTGCCTCAAGCTCTGAAAATGGCGGAAGAGGAATACAAGGCGCGTCCTAACGTCTTTGCCGCCGACACGCTGGCCTGGTGCTACTACAAATGCGGGCGCTATGAGGACGCCCGAAAGACCATCCTTCAGGCGCTGAGCCAGGGGACGCCGGACGCAAGCCTCCTTTTTCACGCTGGTATGATCCATGCAAAGCTGTGCAACCGCGTTGCAGCCCAGAAGTACCTCTATCGGGCGCTGAGCCTGAACCCCAACTTCCACTCCGTCTACGCCGCTGTCGCCGCCGACACGCTGAAACGGTTAGGTAGCACACAGGAGAAAGAAGCCAACCGGGGATAGGATGAAATCTTCGTTTAACCTCCCGGGTATCGGACTGCTTGCTGTCTGGATGGCCCTGGTCTCTCCCGCCGGGGCGCACCCTCTGGGCAGCTTCACGATCGACCGTTATGCGCGCCTACAGGTCACGCGCGAAGCGGTGCGGCTGCGCTACATCCTGGACATAGCGGAGATCCCGGCCTTTGACGAAATACCACGGGTGGACAGCAATGGCGACTACCACGTGTCCATGGCAGAGAAACGCGCGTACCTGCAGCGCAGGGTGAGAGAACTGGCAGGTCGACTGATCGTTCAAGTCAACGGTAAGCCGCTGGCCTGGCAAACGGAAGCCAGCGACTTGACGGGGGTGCCGATCGGATCGCCATTGACAGATGCCGCGCCCACACTGCGCCTAGTCGCCGATTTGCGTGCAGCGTTGCCAAAGGAATTATCCGCAGAGAACCGCGTCGACTATGAGGACAGGAACTACACCGAGCGGACGGGATGGAAGGAAGTCGTGGTGCAGGCGGAAGAACGCGTTCACCTGCTCAACTCCTCGGTGCCTCTTCAAGACCGCACTGCGGAACTCACCCGCTTTCCGTCTGATGCGGCGGTCATCCCACCGCAAGACACAACAGCAACCTTCACCTTCACCCTGGGAACAGCAGGCGAGAACGAAGCGGCGTCCGTTCCCTCTGTTGGCAGCACTACACGAACCAGTACCAGCGACAGGTGGTTCCTCGGTATCTCCGGATCGGTGGTTCTGACCTTGCTGGTTCTGCTCGCGCGCTATCACAGCCGGCATAGAGCACGATAGTCCCCGCCTTCTGATTCCTGCCCCGGTAGGCTATCATGAACCCGCTTCCGGGCTGCCTCCTTGCAGCCCGGCGGGACGCTCTCTCATGCCCGCATTACTCGCCCGCGTGGGGAGAAGATCCTCCGGCCGGCTCTCGGTGGTCAACCAGGGCGCCCAGGATGGCATCGAGATCGTCGCCCTCCCCGGCAGGCGCGTTCAGGGACAGGCTGGAATTCGGAGGTCTTCATACGCGCCGCCCCCGTGCGCTCCGCCAGCGCCGACAGGGCAGCCAGCACCGGCGCGCCCTACGCGGGCTTTCCCTACTCGGGCTGGCCGGACCCAGGCATCCCCTTCGCAGCCTAGTTCGATCTCCCCGGTGACCCGCCCGAAGGAGACATCCAATGAAAGGCACCGTCCACCAGCGCGGCAAGAATACCTGGCTCATCGGCGTCGATCTCGGCAAAGACGCGGGCGGCAAGCGCAAGCGCGTCTGGAAGACCCTCCACGGCCCGAAGAAGGACGCGCAGCGCGAGCTCACCCGCATCCTCCACGAGCTGGACACGGGCGCCTACCTGGAGCGCTGGCTGACCGACTACGCGAAGTCCAACACCGCCCCGCGCACCTACGAGGGGTATGAGGACATCCTTCAGAAGCACCTCATCCCCGCCCTGGGGCAGATCCCCCTCAAGAAGCTGAAACCGCTCGACATCCAGGGCTACTACACCCGGGCGCTGGAGAGCGGCAGGCTGCGCGTTCGCCGCGCCCTCCAGGAGACGCGGGAGGGAGGGCTGATCCTCAAGGAGCCGAAGTCAGCCACCAGCCGCCGGACCGTGACGCTGCCGCCCCTCACGGTGGAGGTCCTGAAGCGTCACCGCGAGGAGCAACTGCTTCAGAAGCTGGCACTCGGCCCCGTGTGGCAGGACACCGGCTTCGTGTTCACGATGCCCGTGGCGGCCGCCCCATCCGCCCCGAGCACCTCACCAAGTCGTTCATCAGGCTGGTGCGCCGCCACGGGCTGCCGTCGGTGCGCCTCCACGATCTCCGGCACTCGCACGCCACCCACCTGATGGGTCTGGGGGTGCCCTCGAAGGTGGTCAGCGAACGGCTGGGGCATTCGGGGGTCGCCATCACCCTGGACCTGTACTCCCACGTCCTGCCGGCGATGGAGCAGGACGCAGCGCACAGGGTAGACGCGGCGCTCCGCGCGGCCTTGAAGAGGGGCGGCGAAACCCGTCCGTGAGAGTTTTGGTTGCAGAATGGTTGCAGAAAGGCCCCCTCCGCCCGGGTAAGGCGGACAGGGGGCCTTTTTCTACGCACGAATTGTAACAGGGGTGGCAGGATTCGAACCCGCGACCCTCGGTTTTGGAGACCGATGCTCTACCAGCTGAGCTACACCCCTCTATACCGCCGGACGACCGACTCGCCTACCGCGCCTCGCGATGCTGAGTATGACGGCCGCAGCGCGGACAGTACTTGCGCAACGTCAGGCGATCCGGATCGTTGCGCTTGTTCTTACTGGTGGCGTAATTGCGTTCCTTACACGCCTCGCACGCCAGTGAGATGATAATTCGGTCTTCCTTTGGCATCGTCCATCCGTATCGCCGCCCGTACGGGCGAAATGGAGCCTCCGATGGGACTCGAACCCATGACCCCGTTCTTACCAAGAACGTGCGCTACCACTGCGCCACGGAGGCCAAGCTGCTATCCCTACTTCGTCCTTCGCATGGGCAGGGCAGGATTCGAACCTGCGTAGCTTCCGCAACGATTTTACAGACCGTCCCCTTTAGCCACTCGGGCACCTGCCCCACTGCTCCTGGCGGCGCCGGACGTCCATCTGGTTTCCCGCCAGAGCCGGCGAGAGGAGTCGAACCCCCAACCGACGGTTTACAAAACCGCTGCTCTGCCGTTGAGCTACGCCGGCGCGGTCACATCGTACCTACCGGACGACCGCAGTCCGTCCGCTGGAACGCGTTATCCACGCCAGAGAACGCGTTCATTATAGCCACTGGCTAAGTCAGTGTCAAGCGTGAGAGCCGCTTGGCCAGAGCGGTTCAATTCTCGGTGACCGTCGCCGCGGCAGCCTTCGGGCGAGGTAGAACGTGAGGTCGGCACCGCACGGCCCCGCCTTCTAGCGGGGCCGCTACGGCTGGCCCGTACGGGCCGGGAGGATTGAACCGCCCTCCCGCCTGACACGTTGGCACACTTGCCGGTTGGAAAGTTTGCACGTTGGGAGGTTAGCAGGTTGACACGTTGAAAGCGGCTAGCCTGTCAACCTCCCAACCAGCTCGCCTTATTGATCCGGCAGGGCGGCGAGGCCGGGCAGCTCCTTCCCCTCCAGGTACTCGAGCATTGCGCCCCCACCGGTGGAGAGGTGATCTATGCCGTCTGCATAGCCTAGCTGCTGGACGGCGGCCACGGTGTCCCCACCGCCCACGATCACCGTGGCTCCCGTAACGCCCTGTCCGCGCAGCACGTGGGCAATGGCCTTCGTCCCCTGCGCGAACGCAGACTGCTCGAAGATGCCCATGGGGCCATTCCACACCACCGTTTGCGCCTGTCGCAGGACGTCCGAGAAGGCGCGGGCGGTTTCAGGGCCGATATCCACCCCCATCCAGTCCGGGGGAATAGCATCCACTCGCACCACACGGCTGCCCTGGGGCATATCGGGACCGGTGGCGATGAGCACATCGGTGGGCAGCAGGATCTTGTCGGGGTGGCGCTCCAGGGCTTGGCGGCAGGCCTCCAGGTGCTTTGGATCCAGGCGCGACCGCCCGATCTCGTAGCCCCGGGCACGCAGGAAGGTGAACGCCGCGCCGCCGCCGATGAGGACGCGATCCGCAATCGGCAGCAGGTGGAGCACGACACCGATCTTGTCCTCCACCTTGCTGCCCCCCAGTACGACCACCAGCGGCTGCGAGGGGTTGTGGAGGACCTGATCCAGCACCGTTACCTCGCGCTCGAGCAGCAGGCCCATAGCGGCGGGAAGGCGGCGCGGCAGTTCCACGATGGATGTATCGCTGCGATGGCAGGCCCCGAAGGCGTCGTTCACGTACGCCTCGCCCAACGCCGCCAGCTGGTCCGCAAACCCGGGCTCCTGGTCGCGCGTATCGGCCGGCTCGCCCGGGTGGTAGCGCAGGTTCTCCAGCAGGATCACCGCCCCGGCATCAAGCCGCGCCACGGCCTCCTCCACCTCGGGGCCTACACAGTCACCCAGGAGGCGCAGCTGGCGGCCCAGCAGATCCTCCAGCCGCGCCCGAACAGGGGCCAGGCTCAGCTCGGGCTCCCGGTCCTTCGGCCGGCCCATGTGGGAGATCAGGACGACCTTCGCGCCCCGGTCCGTCAGCAGACGGATAGTGGGCATCGTGGCACGGATACGGTAATCATCTGCAATCCGTCCGCGAGGGTCGAGCGGCACGTTGAAGTCCGCCCGCAGCAGCACACGCCGGCCGTGCACATCCAGGTCTCGCACCGATCGTTTCGCCATAGGTTTTTCCTCATTCGTCGCACAGGGGTAAACTGGTAAGCTAAGGGATCAGCCATTCGCGTGGCGACGTTAGCACGTTGGAATGTTGGCACGTTGGAACCTGCCGACCTGTGAACCTGCCAACCGGTGAACGTGGCAACGTTTGGATGTCCCGCAGGCACGGGTACGGTGCAATAACACGATGGGATTCTGTACCCACAATCGTGTCGTTTTGCTCTCGCCCTGCGGGTTTCCTGCCGACCGTGCAGTCGGCGCCCAGCCAGATCAATCATGCTCACATACGCCAACCTGGATGTTTCTTATACCGACGCGCGCGCGGAAATCACCGTCAACCGCCCCGAGAAGCTCAACGCACTCAACACCGCCACCCTTCGCGCGCTGCGGGATCTGCTGGCGGAGATTGCCGCCAATGACGCCGTTCGCGTGGTGCTGCTGACGGGAGCGGGGGACCGCGCCTTCATCGCGGGGGCGGACATCGCTGAGATGGCCGCCCTTGACGCCGAGGGGCTCCACGATTGCCTACTGCTGGGCCAGGGGGTGGCAGAAGCGCTGGAGGAGCTGCCACAGCCGGTGCTGGCGGTCGTGAACGGCTACGCCCTGGGCGGTGGCTGTGAGCTGATGCTCGCCTGCGACGTGATCCTGGCTGCGGAGACGGCCCAGATCGGCCTTCCGGAGGTGGACCTGGCGGTGATCCCGGGCTGGGGCGGCACGCAGCGCCTGCCGCGCCGCGTGGGAACCGCCCGCGCTCTGGAGTTGATTCTCACCGGGGCGCGCGTTCCCGCCCTGGAGGCGCTGCGCCTTGGCCTGGTGGATCGCGTGGTGCCGCCGGAGCGCCTCCTGGAGGGAGCGCGCGCGCTGGCGGACGTGATGGCGCGGAAACCGCCCGCCGCGCTCCGCGCCGCAAAGCGGGCCGTCCGCGCCGCCGAACGGCTTTCCCTGGCCGAAGGCCTCCGCCGCGAGCGTCAGGCATTTACTGCCCTCTTCGAGATGCCGGAGCGCGCCGCGGCGATGGCGCGGTTCCTGCGCAAAGGGTAAGGTAGGCACAGGGGCGATCCCGCAGAGATAGGTGGCAGCGGCTCTGCGCTCTGCACTCCGCCCAGGGTCCCAATTGTATCGGGATTGCTGGCCGTGCCAATTCTTTGGGAACGCCACCGACAAACCTCGAACGCCCGTACGGGCTGCCCGCCGAGCAGCCATCAACTACGACGGGTGTGCCGGATAGCAATACCGTGCTCCTCTCCGCCTCTCTCTGGGTCCCGTACGGGCTTCCCAGGAGCGCCTCCTCAGATTCAACGCCGCATTCCGCCCGACGGCGCCGCACCGCTACCCGGTGACTGGGGCCTTACCAGGATCGGACTTTCACCATCAAGCCCAAAGGGGCTTATCTGAATATACCAGGCAGGGATGCTTGCGCTACGGAGTAGACATGGCGTCCTCCGCTCCGGGCGCTTGATGTGGGAGGGAAGCCGGCGGCCAGGCGATAAGGAGGAAGAGGAGGCCCTGCACGGAAGCGAGTCGGGCCGCCGTCTCGACTCCCGTACGGGCGCGTTCCGCAGAGCCGGACGGGTCACCACCTTTCGTCCTTGGTCTGCCATCCTTTATCGTCTACCTCTTATTCTTCGCATGTCGCAACCTACGCCCCCCGAACTGGCGCTCGACTTCGGCCCACGGCCGATCACCTGCGTGGACGTGGCGCTTGTGGGGGGGCCTGCGGCCCTGCCGGAACCCCTCACCTACATGGTACCCGCAGAGCTACGCGGCCAGGTGCGGATCGGTACAGCGGTGCGGGTGCCGCTGGGGGGGCGGCAATGCTTGGGCTATGTGGTGGCGGAGCGAGAGACGCCGCCCGACCCCAGCCCTCCCTTGCGGCCGCTGCGCGAACTGGTACGCGGCGAGCCGGCATTCGATGCGCGGGCCGTGCGTGTGCTGCGCTGGCTGGCGGAGACTTACGCCTGCCCCCTGGCGGACGCGATCCCCCTCCTTGTGCCCGAGCGTCAGGAGGCACGGCTGGAGACCTACGTGCGGCTGGTAGAGGGCTGGGATGGGATCCCATCCGGCCGCGCAGGGCCGTTCACGCGGGCCACGCTATCGCGGGCCTACCGGCTCCTGGTGGAGGCGGGCGGCGAGCTGCCGCGGGGGGAGCTGCTCGCACGGCTGGGCACGCCGAATGCGGCGCCGGCGCTGTCCCTCGCCCGCCAGAAAGGCTGGCTGGCGGAGGAGACCCGCCTGGAGGCGGCTCGCGTGCGAGCGCGGACCGTCAAAGGCTACGTGCTGATCCGTTGCCCCACGGAAGCAGAGAACCAACGGCTCGGGGAGAAGCAGCGTGCCGTTCTCGACCACCTGGCCGCGGCAGGAGAGCGGAACGCTGTCCCGCAGCACCGGCTCATTGAGGTGGCCGGCGCCGCAGCCGATACGCTGCGCCGATTGGAGCGGCGGGGCTGGCTGCGCCCTGTCGCCATCCCCGTCCGCCGCGTCCCGATGATGGGTCTCGCCCCTGATATACCCCCGGCGCTAACGGCGGCGCAACAGCGCGCCGTGCTCGCCGTCGAGGCCGCCATCCGGCGCGGTGCGGGCGAAACATTGCTCCTCTTCGGCGTCACCGGCAGTGGCAAAACGGAGGTTTACCTGCGCGCGCTGGCAGCCGCCCGCGCGGCGGAACGCACCGCTATCCTGCTGGTTCCCGAGATCTCGCTCACCTCCCAAATCGCGGAAGCGGTCTACCGGCGCCTGGGGGACCGGGTGGCGATCCTCCACAGCGGCCTCTCCGAGGGAGAGCGGCTGGACGAGTGGGAGCGGCTACGGCGCGGCGAGGCGGACGTGGTCGTGGGGCCACGCAGCGCTTTGTTCGGGCCGCTGCGGCGGCCGGTGCTCATTGTGCTGGACGAGGAGCACGATGGGGCCTACAAGCAGGATCGCGCGCCCCGCTACCACGCGCGCGAGGTGGCGCGCGCGTGGGCCCGGGAAGCGGGCACCACCGTGCTCCTCGGCAGCGCCACGCCGGCGCTGGAAACGTTCTACGCCGCGGAGCAGGGCGAATGCCGCCTCCTGGAGCTGCCGGAACGGATCCATACGCGGCCCTTGCCACAAGTGGCGGTGGTGGACCTACGCGAGGAGGCCCGCCGGGAGCCCGGGGTGGTATTCGGAGCGACACTGCGGGAAGCGCTCCGCGAGCGCGTAGCCGCAGGCGAGCAGGCCATCCTGTTTATCAACCGACGGGGATTCAGCGCCTTCATCCTCTGCCGCGACTGCGGCGCCGTGCCCCGCTGTCCCCAATGCAGCGTGTCGTTGACGCTGCACCGCCGCTTTGCCGGGATGCTGCTCTGCCACCACTGCGGCCACGCCCGCCGCGCACCTGACGTCTGCACCGCCTGCGGCGGCGGCCGGCTGCGCCAGTTCGGGATTGGCTCGCAGCGCGTGGAAGAGGCGGCCCGCCAGCTGCTACCCGAAGCGCGCGTGGCCCGCCTGGATCGCGATACTGCCGCTCGCAAACACGCCCCCGCGCAGATTATCCGCGCCTTCCGCGACCGGGAGATCGATATCCTCGTGGGCACGCAGATGGTGACGAAAGGCTTCGACTTCCCGGGCGTAACCCTGGTAGGCGTGGTGACGGCGGATATCGCCCTCCATCTGCCCGACTTCCGCGCCGCCGAGCGGGCGTTCCAGTTGCTTACCCAGGTCAGCGGGCGCGCGGGTCGTGGGGAGGAACCAGGCCAGGTGGTGGTGCAAACGTTCAATACCGAGCACCCCAGCATCCAGGCCGCCGCGCAACACGATTACCGTGCCTTCTACGAGCGGGAGCGGGAGGAGCGGCGCGGGCTGGGTTTCCCGCCGTTCGGACGGCTAGCCAGGCTCCTGGCGGCGCAGGCGGAGGAGGCCGCCGCGGAAGGCCGCGCGCGCGCTGCCGCCGCCCTCCTGCGGGGTCCCGCCACGGCGCGCGGCATTGAGGTGCTCGGACCGGCGCCGGCACCGCTCGCCCGCCTTCAGAACCGCTACCGCTGGCAACTCCTGCTGCGCGGGCCGCTGGGCAGTGCCGTACCTGACTTTCTGCGCGACATGCTCCCCGCGCTCCGGCAGCGCGCGGGCGGCGTGGCCGTCGATGTAGATCCCGTAGATCTCCTGTAGCAGGACCGCAAGGGAGCGGCCGCCTGCCACGCATTGCGGGTGTAGGGGCGGCCGGCTTGCGGAACGGCGCGTCCGGGTAGACTTGCTCAAACGAATCTGCTATCGTAGAGGAGCAACGCAGTCTGGGGTACATCGTGCGCGCCCCAGATGGAGAGGGATTTTACGGAATAATGGCGCTGCTGAAGATCGTAACCTATCCCGACGCAGTCGGGATCCTCCGTACCCGGTGCAAGCCGGTGATGAAGGTAACGCGGGAAACCCGCCGGCTCATCAGCAACATGATCGAGACAATGCGCCACGCAGCGGGGCTGGGGCTGGCCGCGCCGCAGGTGGGCGTCGGACAGCGCCTGTTCGTCTATGATGTGGGTGAAGGCCCCGAAGCGCTCATCAACCCTGAGATCGTCCAGGCCGGCGAAGAGATAGAGGTAGCCACGGAAGGCTGTCTGAGCATCCCCCGCTTGCAGGGAGACGTGCCCCGCCACAAGGAAATCCAGGTTACGGGGCTGAACCGCGCGGGCAAGCCGGTGCGCCTCCCCGCCCAGAATCTCCTGGCGCGTGTGTTTCAGCACGAGATCGACCACCTCAACGGCGTCCTGTTCGTCGATCGCGCCGTTCCCGACTCGCTCCACTGGCTGACAGAGGAGGAAGAGGAGGAGCGGGTGCAGGTTGGCCGCCGGCGCAGCGTGGAGGCGCCCGAACCGGAAGCCGTCTCCGCAGCGTAATTTGCCTCGTCGAGGTGGGAACGTCGGCGCGCTCGCCTGTTTCCAGAACTGCTGCCCAACTTCAGGCGCGGAAACCGGCATCGCTCGCAATCCGCAATCCCCCGCACAGGTGGGTGTGTGCCCGCATTCCGCGTTCCGTAATCCGAATGCCCCTCCCCCTCTGCACGCCTGTCTCACTCCTTTACAGCGTGCGGCGGTAATCGCAACGAGCAGGCCGTGTCTGCGCGCCCTGGCATTCCCATACCACCAGATAACCCTGCCCCGGGAGGTAGATGGAGCAGCACACCAGATCCTCGCCGCACCGGGGACAGCGAGCGCGCATCCAGTCCGGCTCCGGTTCTCCGTCCCCCGGAAGCGCCCGTGATTCCGTCCGCCGGTCCCTCGCTTCCCTCATCCCTACTACAGAACCCCAGTTATTGCCGCAGGTCATTCTACCCGGGACGGCAGGAGATAGCCAAACAATTCTTCGCATAACGGGGGCTGCTTCGCGGTCGCGCGGGGGTACTTGCCGCACACGCCGCCATTCTCTGTACACCCGCGGCACGGGGGCAGCGCACCCAAAGGCTCAGGAGCGACACCGACACGATGGGCGCGATGACGGGGGCGATCGCGGGCGCGTTCCACGGCGGGGAGGGGATTCCGTCCGTGTGGCTGGAGGTGCTGGAGAACGGCGCGAAGGGACGGGACTACGTCCGGCAGCTGGCGGAGGCGCTCTATCGCCGGAAGCACGGCGTTACTGCCCCTGCTGCGTGAGGCTGCGGTTCTCCCAGAGGCGCCCCTAACGTCCTCCTCTGCGCAGCCCCATCTTTTCCCGCACCTCCGCCATCGTCTGGACGGCGATGGCGCGGGCCCGTTCGGCGCCCGCGTCCATAATCTGCCACACTCGCTCCGGGTGGGCCATCAGTTCCTCCCGCCGCGCGCGGATGGGCGCGATCGCGCGCACGAGGTCCTCCGCCAGCTGGTTCTTCAAGTCCACGTAGCGCAGCGTGCCCGCGTCATACTCATTACGGAAGCGGGCCATGGTTTCCGGCGCGCTAAAGGCCGCCAGCAGGGTGAACAGGTTGGCAACCCCCGAGCTCATCTCTGCGCCGCGCGGGCCCACGTCGGTCACCGCGGTACGGATGGCGCGGCGGATGGCGTCGTCGCTATCCGAGAGGTTGACATAGCTGCCCGGGATGCTCTTGCTCATCTTGCGGGTCGGGTCGTTCAGCGCCATAATGCGCGCCGCAGGGGTAAGTTCCGCCTCGGGCTCGGGAAACGCCGCCCCAAACCGGTAGTTGAATCGCCGCGCGATGTCGCGGCACAGCTCGAGGTGCTGGAGCTGGTCCTCTCCCACCGGCACCAGATCCGCCTTGTAGAGCAGGATATCCGCCGCCTGGAGCACGGGGTAGGTGAACAGCCCTGCGTTCACCGACTCGCGGAACTGGTCCCGCTTCTCCTTGAACTGGGTCATCCGCTCCAGCGCGCCGAGGGGGGCGAAGGAGTTAAAGATCCAGCACAGCTCCGTGTGCTCCGGCACGTAGGACTGGATGAAGAAAGTGCACTTCTGCGGGTCGATCCCCGACGCCAGCAGGTCCACTGCCGCCTCGAAGACGCGCGTGGGCATCTCCCGAGGATCGTACGGGATGGTGACGGCGTGGTAGTCAACGATGCAGAAGTAGCTATCGATCTGATCCTGGAGTCGGGCCCAGTTCCGGACCGCGCCCAGGTAGTTGCCGATATGGATTGCTCCCGTGGGCTGGATGCCGCTGAATACGCGTCTGGCCATATTGTCTGAAACTGTCCGCTGAGGACGTACAAGCAACGAAGATGAGGAGATAAGTGGGATAGGGAGATGAAGGCAAACTACGCCTCACGTGGAGAATCCCCCTGAACACCAGCGATCTTCTGCCGCGCCGCGTCTCCCCCGGACTACCTCTCTTGATCTCCTTGTCTCCCTAGCATCTCCTTATTCTCACACGGCGACCGCTCGCACATCCCTCACTGCACGGTAATCTTTGCCTGGGTGACGCTGACGTTGCCGGCGACATCCACCACTTTTACCTCCAGCACGTGGGCCCCCGGCGAGAGCGGCCCGTAGGTGAGTCGCCATGGCTCCAGAGACCCGTCCCAGATGCCATCCTCCGGGTCGAGCGCCTGCCAATCACCGGTGTCAACGCGAAACTGCGCGCCCTTGATCGACACGCGGGCCTGTGCGAAGCCCTGAACGCTGACCCGCCGCTCTGCGTCGGTCTGTGCGCCGCTGGCGAAGATGAACGTTTCGGGCTTGGTATTCGTAACGATCACCGGCTCGCTCACCTTCTCTTCGCTAAGCGGCTCGCCGGGGTTGGCGATTCGGTCTGAGGCCACCACCTTAATGAGGTAGATGCCGTCCGGAACCGAAGTTGTATCCCACTTCAGGCTGGTATCTTTGGTGGGACCACCAGGAGTCTCTGGCTTGGGCTTCTCATCCGCGGACTTTGGCTCGGGCTTGGGCGCCTCGCCCGCACCACCCTTAGGCGGCTGGTCCTTCTCTGGGTTCTCCTGGCGATAGCGCTCCACCATAGCGGCCGCGCGGTGCAGGGCATCCTCGCGCTGCTGGGGTGTCAGGTCGGCCTGGGCCTCCAGCAAGGCGCGATAGCGGCGGAGGGCCTCTTCGGCCTGGGCGAGGGACGGCCGCGGCGAGGGGCCTGCAGGGGCCGGACCCACCCCCTGAGCCAGCCGCTTCCCCAGGGGATGCCACGTCTTGGCTCCATCGTCCGAGAAGAACACCTCGTAGGCGAGGGCATCCTTATCCGGGTCACTGCCCGACCACTTGATCTCCTGCGTGCCGCGCCAGATCTCACCGCCCGCGGGCGAGGTTAGCGAAAGGGTGGGTGGCTGGTTCTGAGGCTTGTAAGCGATCCGGATATCCCGCAGGGAGACAGGTGGAACCCCGGCGTGGGTATCCCCGGCGCGGAACTCCACGCGATATTGCAGGTAGCGCGCCGGCGGGCTGGCCACGTAGGCTCCATCGCCTTGAACCAGGGGCGGCTGCCAGGCGCTCCAGGTGGCATCCGGTTCCGGCGTGTTGCCGCTGCGCGTCTGGATGATGGCGGTCGCGCCCTGCGGCAGGTTCCCCGACCACCGGAGCCGCCCCCAGCGTGCGGGGCGCTTCGCGTCGTGGACGGCGGACTCGAACGTCCCCGTCGTGCCGGGATCCACTGCATAGAGTGAACCGACGTTGGCGCTGGCGGCCACCAGGCGACCGTCGTCCGTGCGGTCCAGGGCCATGAACTGCGCACGCTTCGCGTCGGAGAGCAAGAGCGTGTCGCCCCCCGGCTCCACGCAGTAAATGTTATTTGCAGCGCCGGCAAAGAGCATCCCGTCCGAACCCAGCGCCAGGGCGGTGATGCCGCCCCGCGCGTCGTCCAGGTAGGTTCGCGCCGTGCCGGCTGGCGCGATGCGAGTGATCGTTCCCTTGGGGCTGGTAGCGACGTAAAGGTTGCCCTGCGCGTCGCGCGCCAGGGCGGTAATGGCGTTCTGGTCACTATCGTACAGCACCCGCCCGTGGCCCTGGGCATCGATGTGGAACACCAGACCTGACTCGCCGGTGCCCGCGTAGAGCGAGCCTTTCTCCCCTGGGAGCAGGCTCAGGACGTTGCTCTCTGGGGTCTGGAAGAAGAGGCTGGCTTTGCCATCCGTGGCGATGCGGTAGATCCGTCCCTCGGGGCCCGTGCCTGCATAAACGCTGCCGTCCGCGGCCACCGCCAGGCAGAGCACGTAACGAGCGGGTTCCGTGGGGCCGCTCACGTTCGTTTCCGAGCGCGCGCGGCTCAGTTCCATAAGAAGCGTGCCCTTACCGGAGGGATCGATACGGTAG
>JACQGL010000046.1 GCA_016199525.1 Armatimonadota bacterium | reverse complement strand
TGGACATCTCCACGAAGCCGGATACGCACCGCGTGGCCATCGCCGAAGGGATGATCCGGCTTCGGCCCGCTACCCTGGATCTGATTCGCCGCCAGGAGGTGGCTAAAGGGGATGTGTTCACGGTAGCAAAGGTCGCGGGGATGATGGCCGCCAAGCAAACCGCGCACCTGATTCCCATGTGCCATCCGCTCCTGCTGACGGATGTGCAGGTGGATCTGACCGAGCGACCCGACGGCGTGGCGATCCGCGCCGCTGTGAGTACAGTGGGGAAGACGGGAGCAGAGATGGAAGCGCTCACCGCCGTATCCGCGGCGGCGCTGACGATCTACGACATGTGCAAGGCGGTGGATCGCACGATGGAAATCGGGGAGATCCGGGTGGCCCACAAGCAGGGGGGGAAATCTTCCCGGGCGGTCGTCCCGGAGGCCGACCCGCAGGTTTTACAGGGGTGAATCGCTTGGAGAACAACCATCAGGTGCCACTGCCGGCGCTGGAACGGCTCGCCTCGTACATGCGCTGCCTGATGCAGCTGGAACAGGAGGGGGTCCGCACCGTGTCGTCCCTGGAGATGGAAGCGCTCACCGGCATCAGTGCGGCGCAGTTTCGGAAGGACCTCTCTCACTTTGGTGAGTTCGGCAAGCGAGGCATTGGCTACGACGTCGGCAAGCTGCAGGACCAGATCGCGGAGCTGCTGCGCATTCAGAAGGAGCAACCGGTGTTGCTCGTCGGCGCGGGCAACCTGGGCCGCGCGCTGATCGCCTTCCCAGGCTGGCGCGCCTACGGCTTCCGGATCGTCGCCGTTTTTGACAAGGACCCACGGAAGATCGGCACGCAGATTTGCCGCATCCGGGTTCGCCCCTTCGAGGAACTGGCGACTACCAACCGCCAGCTAGGCGCGCGCATCGGCATCATCACCGTGCCTCCTGGCGAGGCGCAGCCAGTGGCGGATTGTCTCGTTGCCGCGGGCGTGGTCGGGATCATCAACTTTGCCCCGGTGAAGCTGCGGCTTCCCAGAAGCGTGACGGTTCGTGAAGTCTGCTTCATCTCCGAGCTGGCGGTCCTCTCCTATTTGATCCACACCCGCGAGGGTCCGCTTCCTCCCGCCGACGTGTCAGGCGATGGCCACGGAGTAGAGGCGTGTGAGGGTACCACTGCAGGTTGAGGACGCTCCGGCGAGTGCCCGGCCGGGTTCAGCCCCGCCGCACCCCCACGATGTAGAGGTCCTTTTGCTTCCAGTAAGTGATCCCTGGATGCTGGCGGGCGGCGAGGGCGATCACCGCCCGCAACGTGGGGAGCAGCGCGGCGTTTTCCACCGTCAGGGTGATGGGCACGTCGGGCACTTCGGGTTGCACCGCGAACTGCTGGCCGGTGCCGTGGAAGAGCAGGCGGAGTGCGTGCCGGAGCGGGATGTCCACTAGGTCCAGATTGATCTTGTCGCCTGCGATAGCAACTTGCGCGGGAGGTCCCAGGGTGGCCACGCCGTCGGCGAGGTTCAGGACCACGCCATCCTCGGAAGTGGCATCCGCCCAGCGAGCAAGCAGGCGAAGTGCGTTCTCCGCGGGGATATTGCGCGCGGTCAGCGTCACGCGGGTTTCCGGCACACCCGCCCGCAGCACCAGCTTCACGCCCAGGATGCGAGCCACCGCGGCGGCCGCCTCGCGCAGCGATGCGCGGCGCAGATCCAGGGTCACCTCATCTTGGTTGCCGTCCACCTGCACCCGCTCCGGAGCCGGCTCCAGGCGGAGTGCCTCCCCCTCACCGACCACGCTCGCATCCACGGCGCGCGCCAGGGCGATAACCGCGCTGCGATCCCGCGGTCCTTGCCAGGCGAGCGTTGCCCGTGTGTCCGCCAGCGCGTCTGGCACCTCCAGGCGTTCCGCCAGCTGAGCGCCAATCAGCGCGGCGGCCCGTGGGAGCGGGAAATTCACCAGGCGCAGGGCGAGCTGGTCCCCGTCCCGCACAATTTCTGCCACCGCCTCGGGCACGGCAGCCCGCGCGGCGCGGCCAAAAACGTAGACGCCCGACTCGCGGCGCACCTCCACGCGAGCGCTACGAGCAATCACATCCACCGCCCCGGGCAGGCTGATCTCCTGGAAGGCCGCCGTCACCGGATACGCGGCGACATCCGGAAGAACGACCGCCTGCTCGGGGCGATCGGCGAACAGTTCGGCCACCGCCTCCCGCAGGCAGACGCCGTGAAATTCTGCCGGCCGAACGTGGTCCCCTGGCGCTGCAGCTCTGCCGGGAAGCGCTCCCAGGACGAGCCATGCCGCCATCCAGGCCGCCATTTTTGGCGTGCGTGCCATCGCCTCGCCTCCTGAGGCTGCCCTATCGCTTTCGGCGCCCCCCATTTCCTTCGTCGGCGAACGGGGTAGGTTCCTGCGCATCGGGATGAGGGACGCCTCCCGCGGACAGCGAATCAGGTTTGAAATCCTCCCTGGCCGGTGATGATACATCGGGAAGGATGAAGCGTGAGACTCCTTCTGTATCCTTGGCTGCGTTGACGAGGCGCAGCTTTTTTTCGTACGCCCATGGGGGGCGTTGGCCCGTTAACAGGCCGCCAGGAACCCAAACGAAAACCGGTTTGCCTGGGGTGGGGAAAGGGTAAGCCTGGTATGAAACCACTAACCTTTCATCAAGTCATCGCCCGGGGCGCAACGCTCCGGGCACGTTTTTTGGCTAGCAACCGCTCCGTGCCGGGCGCTGTAGTGTTTCCACGGCCGCGGGCTGCCTAGAGTCGCCGAGCTCTGGCGGCACGAGGGATACTATCCAAGCTTGGCAATGGCAACAGGACCCGTGTGGAAACCGGGGCAGCGAGAGGGCCGGCCTGGCAAAAAGAGAGTCGGAATCCCGAAGGACCCGACTCCCGGACAGTGAAGGAAAGAGCGTGTCCCTGGTATCGGGAGATGGAGGACGTTGGTCAATCATCCGATGGGTGGGTTGGTCACTCCCCAATTTGGCGGAGCCGCGCATAACGGCCTTCATAGCGGGTGAGGGCGTGCCGAGAATCTAGGTGTAACCATTGTATCCCTCCTTATCCATCGGCCTGCTCCGTTCCCTCGGGGCGGGCCCTTTTCTATGCTATCCCTGGCTATCCCTGGGAGCGGGAGATCCGTGCGTAACCTGCCGGCGTGCTCCGCGATTGTTAACATGGAAACGGCAGTGCGGGCATGCCGGGGTAGCAGGAGTCGATTCGCGCGCGCCAGAACTGGTTGCCAAGAGAACCTGATCGGCGCCCGCCGCTATGAACGGGTCCCAAAAGCTTTCGGGACGTTCCGAGGTAACCAGATGGCTCCTATCTGGCTGTGGATGATTGCCGCCGGTGTCCTGGCTCTGCTGGAGCTGGCTCTCCCCGGGACGTTTTTCTTCCTGTTTCTGGCCGCGGCGGCGGTCGTGGCCGGCCTCTCTTCGCTGCTCCTTCCCGGGTGGCTGCCGTGGGTCGTCTTCCTGGCCAGTGGCGTAGCAGGATTGCTGCTGGCCCCGCGGCTGGCGCGCCGGCTCACCCCTGCTACGCCTCGGGTGCCGCTGAACGTAGACAGCCTGGTGGGCAAGATCGGGATCGTTCAGGAAGCGATAGACTCGATCCACGGGCAAGGCCTGGTGAAGGTGCAGGGGCAGGTGTGGCGCGCGGTGGCGGACGAGCCGATCGCTGCGGGCGAGCGGGTGCGGGTGCGAGCCATCGAGGGCACCCGGCTGATCGTCAGCCATTACGTGACCTGGGAGAGGCTGGTCGCGGACGAAACGGAGCCACCCCAGCAGATTTGGCAGCAGCGGCGCGAGTGAGAGGCGCCCCTCCGGCGGCCCTCTTCGGAAAGGAGACGACGATGGAGTACTTGCTGTTCATCCTGGTGCTGTTGCTCGTAGTGGTCGTCGCCAAGAGCGCCCGCATCATCCTGCCGTACGAGAAGGGCGTGGTGGAGCGGTTAGGCCAGTATCTCCATACCGCGGATCCCGGCCTGTGCATTATCTGGCCCTTCCTCGACTACCTGCGGAAGGTGGATATGCGGGAGAAGGTGATCGACGTTCCGCCTCAAGAGGTCATTACCGAGGATAACGTGGTGGTGACCGTGGATGCGATCATCTACTACCAGGTAACCGATCCCGTGCGGGTGATCTACCAGGTTCAGGACTTTCAGCTCGCCACCATGAAGCTGGCGCAGACCAACCTCCGGAACGTGGTTGGCGATCTGGAGCTGGACGAAACCCTCACCTCGCGCGAGCGCATCAACGCTGAGCTGCGCAAGATCCTGGACGAGGCGACTGATAACTGGGGTGTGCGCATCACCCGCGTGGAGATCCAGAAGATCGATCCGCCGCGAGACATCACCGAAGCGATGAGCCAGCAGATGAAGGCGGAGCGCGAGCGCCGCGCGGCGATCCTGGAGGCGGAGGGCGTGAAGCAATCCGCCATCCTGCGCGCAGAGGGGCAGAAGCAATCCGCCATCCTGGCGGCAGAGGGGGAAGCCGAAGCCACGCGCCGCGTGGCCGAGGCGCAGGCCTACCGCCAGCAGACGCTCGCCGTCGGCGAGGGCCAGGCGATCAAGACCGTGTTCACCGCCATCCACGAAGGCGGGGCCACGGAGGACGTGCTGGCGATTCGCTACCTGGAAACCCTCGGGAAGATCGCGGACGGCAAGGCGACGAAGATCTTCCTGCCCGTGGAGACGTCCAGCGTGCTGAGTAGCGTGGCCGCGCTAGCGGAGGCGTTCCGCGGAGATGGCGCGCCCGCCGCCCCCACGGCTACGCCCACGGCTGCGCCCCCGGTCGCCGCCCGTCCCGCCACGTCCGCGCGGCCGACGGCGCGCGCCGCCCCCAAGGCGGATGGCGGCGTGGATACCACCGGGCTGCGATAATGCGGTAGGTTGTGCCTCCATCTTATTACCAGGATGCCCGCGCCAGGGTGCGGGCATCCTGGAAGCGCGCCGCGGGCGAATCGCCATTGGCCGGCGCGCACCTCCCATCCGGCGATCAGCCCCAAAGCAAGCGGTCGCTATCCTCCTCAGCGCTCGTAGGGATAGCAGGATTCCACCTCTGAGTGCGGAGGGGATTCTAATACCTGCTCGATTACGGAGGCCAACGGACGAGGGCGGCGTGCTGGAGATCTTCGATGCGGCGGCCGCTGGTCGGGGCACCAGAGCGCATGGCTACCGCCTGCGCACGGGTCCATACCTCTGGCTGCGGTGGTCGCTGTCCTGCCGATCTGCCTCTGCGGCGCCTTCTCCGCGGCGGATGACCATGCAGGAGATGGAGCAAGGGCGGGAACAAGAGTAGGAACGTCAGAGCGGTAAGCGCCTGAACCACACCTCGAAAGGAATATTCGCCATGCCATCCCAGCCGCCACGATCTCCGGAAGACCAGGCCCTCCTGGAACGCCTGGGCGCCCTTTATCCGGCGGTCGTCTCCGACCATCTCGACCGTCTCGGCTATCGCCACCAGGTGATGGCCCCCGATATCCGCCCCCTCTTCCCCGAGGCGCAGGTCGTTGGGGTTGCCTTTCCAGTCCTCGCCGTGCCGGTCTACCACATGCCGGACAAGCCGTACAAGATCGAGATGGAAGCGGTAGACAGCCTGAGCCCGGGGGACGTGATGATCGTCTCGCGGATCGACATCTCATTCTGGGGGGAGCTGCTCTCCACCGCGGCGCGCTACCGGGGCTGTGAGGGCGTCGTCATCGATGGCTACACGCGCGATACTCAGGCGATCATCCAGATGCGCTTCCCATGCTTCGTGCGCGGCATCCACGTGGCCGATTCCCTGGGGCGGCTGGAGGTGCTGGCCTACCAGGTGCCGGTGGAGTGTGGCGGCGTGCGTGTGGAGCCCGGCGACCTGATTCTGGGCGACTACGACGGCGTGGTAGTGATCCCTCGCACGGTAGCAGAAAAAGTGATCGCCGGCGCGGAGGAGAAGGTCCGGGGCGAGAATCTGGTGCGCAAGCACCTCCAGGAAGGGATGCCGGTTTCTGAGGCGTTTCGACGTTTCGGCGTGATATAACGCGATGCGGAGTGGCAGTGCGTAATGTGAGCGTATCCGCGACCACCGGGCAATAACGCGGGCGGGGTGAGACGACCTCATGGGCCTCAGTGAGCCGCTGCGCGATCTGCGGCGCATCAAGATCATCGAGAACGGGGAACCGCTCGTCGATATCCTCGCCTTCTCCCGCGACCTGCGCTGGGCCGAGAGTCACCCCGTCTTCGATTATGTCCGCGTGCGGTGGTGCCGGCGCATAGTGGCGCGCATGCTCGCCCAGGCGCAGCAACGCCTCCCGAAGGGAATCCACCTGGGTATCGTGGAGGGCTGGCGGTCACCCGAGATCCAGCGGATGATGTACCTCCACACCTGGCAGGAGATCCGCCGTCGTCATCCGTGCTGGTCTGAAGCCGCCCTTCGCCGTTTGACGAACCGCTTCAGCGCCCCGCCGGATGACGTTTGCCCTCCACCGCACACTACGGGCGGCGCCGTGGATCTGCACCTGGTGCAGGAGGATGGGACACCGCTGGACATGACCTCGCCCCACCCCGAGGACTTCCGGGAGGCAGCGCCGATGTTCTGCCGGGGCCTATCTCGCACGGCGGAGAGGCACCGCACCCTGCTGCGTGAGGTCCTTACTTCGGTGGGCCTCACCAACTACGCCGCGGAATGGTGGCACTGGTCCTATGGCGACTCCGGTTGGGCCCACCGGACCGGCGCCCCCCACGCCGTTTATGGGCAGGTCTGGCCTCCGGATTGGGAGATCTGAGCGAGACGCCGGACGTTGGGATTACGGCGTGCCGGTTTGGGATTGCGGACTGGACACCGGCAGATGCCGCGCTCTACGTTCCGCATCAAGGCCGATAGTGATCGTAGAAGAGGGTATCGAACAGCGCCTTACCCATCCATACTACTGCTACCGCAACGATGAGCGCGTCCTTGAGGGGTAACCAGCCCTCTATCAGGGGCAGCGGGACCTCGTAGGCCAGCCGGGCAGCCACGCCGATGACCACCCAGCGGAAGGCGAGCACGAGAAGCCGCCCACCCAGGGGTCTCCCCGGCTCGGGCGGTTCCTCCGAACTGGCATTCTTTGGACTCACGGCGGGGCTCCGCCGGTCAGACGGCGTTCGGCACCGGGCGTTGGGTATTCGGCATTGGGAGCCAAGCCTGCGGATTGTGCTCCTACCGCCTCACGTTCGACGCCCAGTGCCCACCGCGGGCTACAGAGCCAGCTCCACCAGCGTGACGGTATCCCGACCGATGGCGCGCTTTACCGCCGTCTCCAACTGATCGACATCCCGCACGCGCTCCGCTTCGATCCCGTAGGCCCGCGCTAGAGCAATGAAGTCCGGGTTCACCAGATCCACGGCAAAGTGCCCACTGTCGCCCGTCCGGTCGTAGGCGAGCCGGATGAGCTTGAACCCCCGATCGTTCACGAGCACTACGACCAGGGGCAGCCGGTGCTGAACGGCGGTGCCCAATTCGGGCATGGACATCTGGAAGCCGCCGTCCCCTGTCACAACACAGAGAGGACATTCCGGCCGTGCCAGCCGCGCGCCAATGCCCACGGGCAGGCCGAAGCCCATATCCACGTAGACACCCGGGTAGTAATAGCCCCGGGGCTGGTAGGCGAACCAGTCCGAGCGGCTGCGGTAGCCGGGATAGCAGACATCCCAGCTGACCAGCGTCTCGCGCGGCAGCGCACGGCGCAGAGCAGCCACCACCGGATCGGCCTCCGCCCGCGCATCGCTCTGGCGCTTGAGGGCAGGGAAGACGGCGTTCCAGTCGTTCTGAGGTAGCGGGTTGCGCTTCGCCAGGGCGGCGTCCAGCGCCGCCAGAGCAAGCTTCGGGTCCGCGATCATCCCCACCTCTGGGGAAAAGAGTCGCCCCACTTCCCGCGGATCGGCGTCCACGTGCACAAGCCGCGGTGGGGGCGTGAACCAGGGCCAGCGCGTATCCGTTTGGACGAAGCGGCAGCCCACAGCGAAGATGAGATCCGCCTGCGGGTAGGCCTGGCTGCCCGCGAGGGAGTTCATGTCTCCCAGGGACCAGGGATAGTCTTCCGGCAGGGCACCCTTGCCCATCACCGTGGTGATCACGGGGGCGCGCACGCGGTGGGCAAGGGCGCCGAGTTCCTCCGTGGCGTCGGAATGGAGCACGCCATCTCCCGCCAGGATCAGGGGCCGGCGCGCCTCCGCCAGGGCGGCAGCGGCGCGTGCTACCACCGCCGCATCCGGCGGCTGGCGGGGCGGGTTCTGATAGGGTGGCACTTCACCCAACGCGGAGGCGCCCAGCACGTCCGCGGGGAGTTCCACGTACACCGGCCCCGGTCTGCCCTGTCTCAGGCGGTAGAATGCCTCTGCCATCCCCTCGGGAATCTGCTCCGCGCGCGTGATGCACACGCTGAATTTGGTGACGGGGGCGTAGAGGCGCGCCTGATCGAGGCCATGGAACAGATTCCGGCGCAGATGACCACGCCAGCGGGTTTCTCCCTGGGACGCCAGCACTAGCACGCGCGAGCACTCTGTATAGGCGCCTGCTACCCCGGAGACGGCATGCGAAGCGCCCGGGCCCGGCACCGTGCACACCACCCCCACGTCCCCGCTGGCGCGGGAGTAGCCGTCTGCCATCCACGCCCCGCCCAGCTCGTGACGGACGAGAATGTGGCGCACATCCGCCTGGCGCCCCCGCAGGGCGCGGTACAGATGGATGTTCAGCGCCCCCGGAATGCCAAAGACGGTTCGGACGCGCTGCTCCAGCAGGCAGCGGACAACCAGGTCACCACCGGTCAATCTGTCACCTCCCCTTATCCAGGCGTTCCGCATAGGAAGGGGAGATAAAGGAATGGAGGGGTGATGAGCAGCCAAAGCGTGATCCGCGTGCCGCCGGATGACCCGCTTCCCTCCCGCTTTTTCTCCCCTTCTCTTTCTTATTTGCGAGCGCGCGGAACGCTTGCCGTCTGGCTAACGTAACCACTGTTCCACCAGCGCCTCGAAGTTCTCCGCTGGTGTTTTACGCGGGATGAGCTCGGGCAAGGCCGCTTCCCGCACGCCCCAGGTTCGGTCGCAGTCCGACGGGGTATTGCTGTCGAGCACCAGCCGCGCCGCTCCCAACGTTTCGACGGCCCGGCGGGCGGGTCCTGCGCCCGTGTCGTGTCAGAGGAGATGACCGGTGGCGCGCGGAAATTATCGTTTGAGCCGCGCCCGGCCATGTCGGCGCCGGTGAGGGGGCCGGGCGGCGGGAAAGGAGCAGCATGCGCGGAGCGCTGATCGCATTGCTGATCTGGACCGGGCTCGCCGGCGGCGTGGCGCTCGCCCAGGGCGGGGAAAGCGCGCCCCCGCCGGGCATGGTGACGCTCCAGTTCTCCGGCCTGCGTCCCGGGGATTGGTTTGCCCTGGCGGATCAGCCGGAAGTGCTGTCGCCGCGTCCGGTTGGCGCCGAGGAGCTGCCGGCAGGGCAGAGCGTCGCACCTGGCCGCATCTACTACCTGGTGGCCGGGCCGCGCAGCCAGCCCACAGAGGCCCTGCGGGCGATGCCGTTTTACGTTCCCATTCCGTCGCAGGTTCCGACAGCGCCTATTCTGCTAACGCTCCGTCCGGGGATGGCCACCTTCTCCGCTGAAGACTGGCGCGCCGCGCTGGGCGACGCGCTGCCCCCGGAGGAGGAGCAGAAGCTGCGCGAGTTCGCGGCCCGGTTTGCGCCCCCACCCGCGTCGCCGCCGGCGCCTGTGCGCGAGCCCCCGGCGCCGCCCGCCAATGTCCCTGCCCCCCATGCCCAACCGCCGGCGCCCCCTCCCACTCCCGCGCCGGCGCCGACAGTCTCTCCTGCCGAGCTGGCCGCGGTCAGGGAGGAGGTACGGGAGCTGCGCGCCGAAACCGAGCGAGTGCGCCAGCAGAGCACCTGGTTTGGCTTGATCTCGCTGGCTCTATCGCTGGCGGCGCTTATCGCTCTTTGCTTCTGGTTCTTCGGCGGCTGGCAGCCCCACCAGCGCGCGCTGGCCGAATTCGAAGAGGATCTGAACCGCCGTCTGGCGAGCCAGTTGTCCGCCATTGCCGACATGGGGCGACAGCTAGATGCGATGCGACGCCATCTCCAGGCTCCCTCCGCCGCTTCCGGCCCGGACGATCCGGCGGCGGGCGGGCCGGGCGCGTTATGATCCGCCGGGCCATCTTCGCGGTGTTACTGCTGCTCGCGATGGCGGGCGCGAGCGTCGCGGGGGCGAGCCCTCCGGAGGTGACGCCGTTCGAGGTGCTTGTACCTGCCGTCTACCTCAACCTGGACGACACGCACTTGCTGGAGGTGCGTTCCCGGGTGGATCCCGCACGCGTATCTGAGGTGCGGCTAATGGTACGTGGCGAACCGCCACAGCGGCGGGCGGGCGGCGATCCTGAATGGCGGCGGGCAGAGGGCTGGGCGATCCCCCTGCCTCTGGTGCGTCGCCGCACCGAGTTCCGTGTGGAGCTGGTCCTAGATGGCCGCACGTATGCCCATCCCGCGCGGGGGTGGGCTATCGTGCGGGCGCGCCCCCGCTGGCTGTCCTGGGTTTACCTGTTCGCCGGCTGGCTGTTTTGCCTCCTGGGACTACCGCCGCTCGGCTACGCGAGCACGCGCTTCCTAAACCGCCGCGCGCGTCCGGACCACACGCTCAAGCTCTCTATTACGGCAGGTATCGGCGCCGCCTATCTTTGGTTTGCCTGGCTGTTCGGCTACAGCGGCTTCGCAGGGACAGGCAGCGATGTGCCTTTCGTGGCGGGCGGCCTGGCGGTGATCGTGATTTCCATTCTGGTGCTGTTTCGCTAACGATGCACTTTCCTTTCCGGCCTCAACGAAGCGGGCCTCCCGCTGCTAACGAGGAGGGCCGCCTCCTGCGCCGGTTCCGCTCCTGGCGCAGCCGCCGGCTCGCCCCCGGGCTGGCCCGAGCCATAGGGCGTCGCCGGGTCCGGATACGGCTGACGCGCATCGAGGGCGGCGGTTTTGGCCCACACGAGGCGTCTCGCGCCAGCCTGGTGTGGGGGCTGGTGGTGATCGTTCTGATCGTGTTCGCGGTGATGCTCACCGCCGCCCTCCGGCCGCGCGTCGTTTCCCGGCCGGCGGTGAAGGTCTCTGTCCAGCGGTTCTGAGCTCGCTTCCGGGCGTGCGTAATCCCTCACCGCACGCCAGCGCCTTGTTCCCCCTCTCGTTCCCGGGCCCCCCGCCGATCGGAAGCTTGCCCCGAAAGCGTTCGGGGCCTGCGCCACGTCCGCAATGCCATCTGCCGACTCCATCGGGGCTTTGAGTTTTCCTTGGATGTCTGGCCGGCTGCTCCGGCGGGGAAGAACCCTGTGAGGCGATGGCGCGTCCAAATGGGTGATGGGTCGCGATAAAGCGGAACTGGCGAGTGATCGGTAAGAGAGAGGGTTCGCTCCGGGAACCATTGGCTCGCCAGATCGGTCAGAAAAATGAACACGGCGTGAACGTGCCGCTTCCGGAGCGCCCAGAGCGGCAGAGAAAGAAGAACAGGCAGGACGGTGGGACAAGAAATGACACGGAGGGATACCAGCCATCGGTGGATCCGGTTCGATCCGGTCACCGTCCGTGCGGGGGCTCGTCTCATATGCCTGGCTCAGAGGGGGCGATTGCACCCGCGCGAATTGCGCTTTTACCTGGAGGAGCTGGCGCGAATGGAGCGCCACCAACGATCAGGCGCGGGTGTGGCGCTGTTTCGCATAGCGCAGCGGCGCGCACGTATCACGATCAATGGCGAGCGGCCGCCTCTGTTCCTGGATCGGCGATCCGCAGGAGAGCTGCACCATAGGATGGAACAGGCCGAGGCGCGCTTCATCCGGCGCTTCATCCGCGTAGCTGTGCGCGCCCGCTCTTGAGGGCGCGTCGAACCGATTTTGTGGGCCGTCGTGGGGAGACCGCGGCGGCCCACAGCGCGTACAGAGAGTAATATGGAAGCATCCGGGAGGGTGGCAGAAGGAGAGGAGGGGCGCCCGGATGGGCGGTTGCGGCATAGGGCTACGCTGCTTCGTAGGTCTCGCCTGCAGCCTCCGGCCCGCCGCGCTCGGCCCGCTCCGCGGTGGGGTTGCGCCCCTTGAAGACCGTGAACAGGAACCAGAGCGAGGGCACCAGCAGCAGCCCGCCCGGCACCAGCGTCCAGAGGATGAAGCGGAGCGTGGGAGGCAGGGAGGCGGCCTGCCAGAGCGTGAGATGGGGATAGATCAGGTAGGGGTACTGGGCCAGTCCCCAGCCCAAGAGCAGTAGCACCACCTCTCCCGCCGCAGCAACGCGCGCCAAGTGATAGCGGCGGTGGTAGACCGCCCACGCGGAAAGCGTGGCCAGCACCACTGCCCCCAGCACGATAGGGGTATCCAGCGGCCCTGTGAACGACCCCCAGAACCGCGGCGCGGCCACGAGCGCCAGGGCGAGCGTGACCCCGGCGACCACCGCCGTCACCGCTCCCGCCCCCAGGGCGCGCCGCCGGAAGTCCTCCTGCACCGTGCCCTCCGTCTCCACGGTGAGGTAGACGGCGGCCAGGTAAGCGGAGACGGCCAGGGCCAGCACCCCCACGGCTACGGGGAAGGGCGCCAGCCAGGGCCGCCAGAGATCGGAAACCACCCGGCCGCTCGCCACCCGGATCCGCCCTGCCGAGATTGCCCCCAGGCACATCCCCAACACCAGCGGCGTGAGGATGCTGGCTGCCCTGAAGGCGTGCATCCAGAGAGGAGAACGGCCCGCCACCAGCGCCCCCGGCGATCGGAACACGAACGCCGCCCCGCGCAGCACAATACCCAATAGCGCCAGATGCAGGGGGACGAACAGGGCGACGCTCAGCGCTGTGTAGGCGGCGGGGAAGCCCGTGAACAGGAGCACGATCACGAAGATCAGCCAGACGTGGTTCGCCTCCCACACGGGGCCCATCGCCCGCGTGATCGCCACGCGGTGCTCCTCCGCCCGTCCCGACGCAGTCGGGACCAGCAAGTCCCACACGCCCCCGCCGAAGTCCGCGCCACCCAGCAGCGCGTAGGCGATCAGGGCGAGCAGCGCTACTCCTGCCACTAGCTCTTCAAGTCGCACGGGCCCGCCTCCGCTCTGTCGCCGCCCCCGAACGCTTTCGGGGCAATGGGGAACTCCGGTACCTGCGGCGAGCGCACGAGCCGGAGCAGGAACCAGGTAAGCGTCGCCGACAGGGCGGCGTAAACCGCCAGGACCCCCCCCAGGGTCACCTGCACGCCAGGAACGGGCGTCACCGCCTCCCGTGTCAGCAGCACGTCGCGGATAATCCACGGCTGCCGTCCCACCTCCGTGACCGTCCAGCCCGCCTGCACCGCCAGAAACGCGAGGGGGCCCGCTGCCACCAGCAGCCGGAGGAGCCAGCGGGGGAGCGGATCTACCCTTCGCCAGGCCATGATCCAGTAGAGCGCCGCCACAACCACCAGGTAGAGGCCGATGCCCACCATCAGCTGAAACGCCACGTGCACGATAGGCACAGGAGGCCACAGGTCGCGAGGGAACTCCTCCAGACCCTGCACTACCGCGTTGGGATCGTGGTAGGCCAGGAAGCTGAGGCCACCGGGGATCTCGATGGCATAGTACACCCGCCCCGTGCGGAGATCCGGCCAGCCGCCAATGCGCAGGGGCGCCCTGCGCTGCGTGCGGAACTGCGCCTCCATCGCCGCCAGCTTGGTCGGCTGGAAGCGAGAGACGAAGCGCGCGTTGAAGTCCCCGCTGATCGGCTGCAGGAGGGCGGCCACAGCGCCGATCACCAGCGCCGTGCGCAGGGCGGCCCGCTGGTAGGCATCCCGGCGGCCGCGCAGATAGCCCCAGGCGTACACAGCGGCCACGCCGAATGCTGAAGCGATGTAGACGGAGAGGGTCGAGTGCGTGGTCATCACCGCCCAGGCGGGGTTAAACAGCGCCCGTACCGGGTCCACGCTCACCACGCGGTCGCCCTGCATCGCGAAGCCCACCGGCTGCTGCATCCAGGCGTTGGCGGACAGCACCAGGATCCCCGATATGGCCCCGGCAATGGCCACCGCCACGCCGCACAGCCAGTGGACGCGCGGCCGCAGGCGCTCCCACCCGTACAGGTAAAGCCCCAGAAAGATCGCCTCCAGGAAGAAAGCGTAGCCCTCCAGGGCGAACGCCGCACCGAATACCCCGCCCGCGATCTCCATAAAGTGCGGCCAGAGGAGCCCCAGCTCGAAGGAGAGCACCGTGCCGGAAACCGCCCCAATGGCGAACAGCACCGCCGTCGCCTTGGACCACTTGCGCGCCAGCGCCAGGTACTCGGGCCGCCGCGTGCGCAGCCACAGCCCCTCGGCGATCACCATGAGGAGCGGCAGCCCGATGCCCAGCGCGGCGAAGATGATGTGGAAGCCCAGCGAAAACGCCATCTGGGCGCGTGCGGCCGTCAGGGAGTCCATAGGAACCGCTCTCCTTCTCCATTGTGCTGCATTTCCCGCTCCCCGGGTCCCGACGCGCCCTCTCGCCGGCGCCGTGCAGATACCCCTGCCTACACGGTGCAGGGCTGAGGGTTGACGGTTGCTGGCCCGGTCCCTCAACCCTCAACCTGCTTCATGTGAGGTATCTCCATCCGACGGCTTGCCTGCCGGGAGAGTGTACCCCGGTTTGATCCCAGGCAGGAGGTGGCAGGCCTGCAGAGCGCGCAACTCATACCGGCGACCGCGTACCGGCCGGTCGGATGGTCCGAAGGAAGGCGGGCAGCGGTACGGCCTCAATCGCCTGCCGCTGGCGCGCCACGCTGCGTGGGCATCATCTGGGGAGAGGTACGTTGACTGTAGAGACTACCAAGTACAACCCGAGCCGCCTGTTCGTGGCGAGCTGTATCGCGCTGGCGACCACGGCGATGGTCTTTTCCATCCGCGGCGACATTCTCAAAACACTGGGCCTGGAGTTCGACCTCGACCACACGCAACAAGGCTGGATAAACACCGCCGCCTTCTGGGGCTTCGCAGGCGCGATGATCGTGGGTGGCCCGCTGTGCGATACGCTGGGCATGGGGCTGCTCCTGCGTCTGGCCTGCGTGGGTCACATCCTGGGGGTGGTGTTAACCATCGTCTCGCCGGGGTATGGCTTTCCGATGCTCCTCACCGCAACCCTGGTCATCGGTCTCGCCAACGGTACCGTGGAAGCGGTGATCAATCCCCTGTGCGCCACGCTGCATCCGAAGGAGAAGACGCACCGTCTGAATGTGCTGCACGCCTGGTGGCCGGCCGGCCTGATTATCGGCGGCCTGCTGACGTTCGGTCTTAGCAGAGCCTTTGGACTGGGCGCGCCCCAGGTGGGCCCCGCCATCGTCAGCCTCAGTTGGAAGGTTAAGATGGGGTTCATCATCCTGGCGGCAGTCCTGTATGGTGTGCTCCTCATGGGGCAGAAGTTCCCTGCCACGGAGCGCGTGGCGTCCGGCGTTTCCACGGCGGGGATGTTCAGGGAAGTGCTGTGCCCCGGTTTCCTGCTGCTGATCTGCTGCATGTGTCTGGTTGCCATCACGAGCGTGGGACCGGACCAGTGGATGCCCTCCGTGATGACCGACACGCTGGGTATGGATGGGATTCTGTTCCTGGTGTATACTTCCGGCCTGATGTTTGTGCTGCGCTTCTTCGCTGGCCCGCTTAGCCGCTGGCTCTCGCCGTTCGGTTTGCTGTGGCTGTGCGCCGCGTTCGCCGCCGCAGGCCTGTTCTGGTTGAGCCATGCGTTCACTCTTTCCGCGGCGGTTGCGGCGGCAACGGTGTTCGGCATCGGCAAGACCTATTTCTGGCCCACGATGCTGGGGGTAACATCCGAGCGCTACCCGCGCGGCGGCGCGCTGGCAATGGCGCTGATGGGTAGCGTGGGCACGATGGCTGCTGGAATCGCGTTCCCGGCGATGGGCAGTGTCTACGATGAATACACCAAGCGGAACCTGCCGGCTCACGTAGCCCGGCGGGTGGTGGATGAAGCGGGCCATTACCGCCCCGAGATCGCAGAAACGCTGACCAACCAGGCTGATAAGGAGGCGGTGAAAGAGGCGCTGAAGCACGGCGCGGCGATGGCCTACCGCTCTATGGTCGTTCTGCCCGGGGTATTGCTGGTGCTCTTCGGCGCCATGTTCTTCTACTTCCGATCACTGGGGGGCTACCGCCCGATCGAGATCGGCGCGCGCTGTGGGGCAGAGACAAGGGCAGGTCCCGGTTAGGCGCGGGGTGTGCAGGCGGAGCAGCACCGGCCGGCGCTTTCCCCATCGGACAGGAGGCGGCGCGCCCGGAGGTGAAACATCTTCCGATAGATTTGCTTTGAATGAATCGGCACGGTCCCGGATACTTTCGGGGCGCCGCCACATTGCCCATCGTGCTCCTCCTCCCGGGCCTGCTGTGGGAGCAGGAGCGAGAGTAAGAGGCGAGCAGCGGCATCGTCGCCGGTTCATTGAGCCGCCAGCTCACTTATGAATGCCGATTCTCGCGCTTTGCTGACGCCCTACGTCACCAATCTGGATCGACCGGTTTTCGTCCTTCGGAACCTGCCGGAGGAGGTAGTGGCGGTCCTGTTCGCCTACTACAGCCGCAGCCGCGACGACCTGCGGAGCAATCTCCTGAAGCTGATCCAGGACCGGGACCTGGACATGGCCGGGGCGGTGCTCCCCGCGGATGAAGACGAAGCGGCGCTGGCCCAGGCGAAGGAGAAGGCGCGCCAGTTCCACGAGAAGTGGGTGGTCGGCTACGGGCACGCCTCGGTGGCGGAGCATGCGGTGGCTCACGTGGCGGTGGAGGACGTCTCCATCCTGGTCAGCAAGGCGATCGAGGACCACCGGCTGGCCAGTTACACGGAGAAATCGACCCGCTTCGTGGTCTTCGAGCGCGGGCGCTGCTACCGGCCCGCGGAGGAGGAACTCTCGCCGGCCCTCCGGGAGGAGTATGACGCTGCGGTCGATCGCCTGTTCGCCACCTATGAGGACACCTATGAGAAGCTGATGCCGCAGGTGGTGGCACGGTTGGAAGCGGAAGCGGACCCGTCCATGTTTCAGAGTGAGACGGGATTCCGCGCCGCGTGCCGCGCCCAGGCGTGCGATCTGCTTCGCTACCTGCTCCCCGCCGCCACGCGCACCAACGTGGGCCTCACGGCGAACGCGCGCGCGCTGGAGCACATGGTTACCAAGCTCCTCTCCCACCCCCTGGCCGAGGCACGCGCCGTGGGGGCGGCAATCCAGCGAGAGGCGCAGCAGGTCATCCCCACCCTGATCAAGTACGCGGCGCGGAACGACTACCGCGAGCAAACCCCGCAGGCGATCGCCGGTCTCGCCCGCAAGCTCCTGCCCCAGGCCCCGAGCCTAACGGCCCGAGGGCAAGAGTTCCGATCTCAATGTACATCAGGAGGACCGGTGCGCCTGGTGGAGTATCCGGCGGACGCCGAGGAGCGCCTGGCGGCGGCGATTCTGTACGAGCAGTCGGCGCTGCCCTGGGAGCGGGTGCGGGAGTGGGTGGCCGCGCTGCCGCAGGGGGAGAGAGAGCGCGTCATCGACGAGTACCTGAAACGGCGTGGGAAATGGGACGCCCCGCTGCGCTGCCTGGAGCATCTTTCCTACACTTACGAGATCCTGGTGGACTTCGGCGCCTACCGGGATATCCAGCGCCACCGGATGTGCACCCAGACGGACCAGCCACTCACCGTGGCGCACGGATTCGAGATGCCCACCCGGCTGGCGGAGTATGGATTCGCGGCCCCGTTTGAGACGGCAATGGAGCGCGCGGCGGCGGCTTACCGAAAGCTGGCGGAGCAGGACCCCCACGTGGCGCAGTACGTGGTCCCGCTTGCTTTCCGGAAGCGGCTGCTCATCACCTGGAACCTGCGCGAAATCCATCACTTCGTCACTCTGCGCTCCCAGCGGCAGGGGCACTTCTCCTACCGCCGGATTGCCCACGAGGTTTGGCACGAGCTGGGGCGGGTCCACCCGTTCCTGGCTCGATTCATAGAGCCAGACACAAAGGACTACGAACTGGCACGGTCGGGTTAACCATCCCGAAAGCTTTCGGGACACAGACGCGCAGAAGAGGCTCGCCTCAAGCGGTGCAAGTGATGTCCGATTCGCTGCATGTCGCCATCCTGGACGATAACCTGCTGTTTACCGCCACGGTGGAGGCGGCGCTGCGCCGGCTGGGCCACGAGACGGCGGTTTTCCCGCCGAGCGATGCGGCCCTGTGCGGGCTGGCGGCGTTTGCCCCGCGAGTGGTATTCGTGAGCCTGGCGGTGCCCGGCCCCGACCCCGCCGTGTGGGTGCGCCGCGTCCGCGAGCTCGCAGAGCTGGCGGACGCCATCGTGGTCGCTTACACCGGCCATAAAGAGGGGGAGCGCATCCAGGCGGGGCGCGCCGCGGGGGCCGACCTGGTGGTGGCGAACTCGGCGGTAATGTCCGACGCCGGGGCCGTGCTCCGCCAGGCGCTTCGTTGAACGTTGCAGTGAGGAGGCGGCGTCCGCAAGATTTCTGCAACAAAGGGCTTGCTCTGGTGTCTAACGAACTAATTCAGGATGCTGGCGTGGCCCTGCTCGCCAGGGTAGATCCCGAGCGCTGGCCTCTCTGCTTGACCGACAATCAGGGTGGCGGTTTGTTTGCGCCGGGCCAGAAGTGTAAGCCAGTAGGAGGTTCTCGATGCCTGAAGGGAAGGTCAAGTGGTTTAATGCGGCCAAGGGGTACGGATTTATTGATGTCGGTGATGGAATCGATGTCTTTGTCCACTACTCCGCTATCCAGAAAGAGGGTTACCGTACTCTGAGCGAAGGGGAAGCGGTCCGCTTCGAGATGGTGGATGGACCCAAGGGACGGCAGGCCACGAACGTCGTTCCCGCCAGCTAGGCTAGCATCCACCCTTTCGTACGGAACCAGCCACACAGCGAGCGTAGATCGAGAGGCCCGCGGCCGGCTCCCGAAGG